>NZ_JAGQBE010000099.1 GCF_024345475.1 Cyanobium sp. T1B-Tous | reverse complement strand
CTTGCCGTCGCGGAAAAACCAGGTTTCAGGCACCACCAGGCTCTCCACCAATGCCTCGGCTTCGCTGCTCTCCTGCTCCAGGCGCTGCTGATAGGACTCCAGCGAGGTCTCCTGAAGCGTTGCCATCCGCGCCTGAACGGCTCTCTCGAGGCGCTGATCCCCGAGGATCGTCGCATCCATGCCGGTGGTGCGTTCGAGCCAGTCCGCGATGGCCGCCAATGCCATGGAGGGCTAGGGCGTGGCCAGGCTGAGGGTCTCGCTGGGAACTCCCGCACTGGCATGGCGCAGCAGCACATCGAGGTGAATCACCTGGATCAGGCCCCGCTCATCGAGGGCCACACCGCCGAGATAGGGCTTGCTGTTGGCCTGCAGGGCGGAATCGCTGAAGCTGGCCGGCGCCTTCATCAGCGTGTCCGTGACCCGTTCCGCCAGCAGGCCGAAGATGCGGCCGGAGCCATCAGGCCCCCGATGGCTCACCATGATGATGCGGGTGCTGAGATTGCTGCCGCTGGGCCGTTGTTCGATGAACTGGCAGAGATCAATCACCGGCACGATCGTGCTGCGGTAATTGAACAGACCCGAGACATAGGTCGGAAAATTACGCACCGCTCTCAGGCTCACCCTCGGAATCACTTCCACCACCGAGGCGCTTTCGATCGCGTAATAGGCGTCGCCAACAGCAAAGAGGAGAAACAGCACAGGAGTGCTCCCTTCGCCTGCCGCATGGAGGGGGTCACGCACACGGTCGCGCACCACATCGGGCACGACGTTGGCCATGGTGTCGGGCATCACCTCACTCTAGGGACGCTGTCTACAACCCATGGCGACAGGGCTTGACTGCACAAGCTGTCTGTGATTGCGCTCCACTGCAATTTGGTTGATAAATCGCCCCCGCCTGGCCATCATCCAGCCATTGCCGCTCGGGTGTGCGCCCGCTTGCTTCCCGATGGCCCAGAACCAGTCCATGGAAGGGCGGCTCAAGCTGGCCTTTTTCGGCCTCGGCGGCTTGGCCTTCGCCATGGCGCTGTTGGGACTGCGCACCACCCTGGTGCTGAGCGACAACATCTCCGAGATCAGTGAGGGCAATCTGCCCCAGGTGGAGGGGCTGTGGATGGTGAACGAGGGGCAGACCCGCATCCGCATGGCCAAGTTGGCGCTGATGCAGCCCGACATCCGCTCTGGCGAACAGAGCGCTGAGCTCCGCCGCATCGACGGGGCCTGGAAGCAGATCAACGAAGGCTTCCAGGCCATCGAAGGCTCCAAGTTGTCTGACGAGGACAAGAAGGCTCTCGCCAACACCAAGCGCGACTGGGATGCTTGGGCCAGCAAGAACGAGCAGTTCATGCAGCTCTATCCCCGCTACATGGCGCTGGGCAATGGGGCCGCCATGGGCACGGTGGCGGCGGCTGCGCCGCTGGCGGCCCAGTTGCGCCAGGAGCTGCGGGAGAGTGCGCCCCAGTTCAAGCAGGCCGAAGCTTCCTTGCTCGCCCAGACCGAGCTCAACCACCAGCAATCGCTGAAGCTGCGTGCCGCGGCCGAGTCCAACGTCAAAGCCAGTGTGTTTTGGAGCCTGACCGCCCTGGTGCTGGCGCCGGCGGCGGCCGTGGCGCTGTCGATCTATTTCAGCCGCAGCATCGCCCGTCCCCTGGGGGCTCGGATTGCTCGGGTGGTCACCGTGGCGGATCAGATCGCCCAGGGGGATCTCACCGGCGACCTTCCCCCCAGCGAGGAGCGCGATGAACTCGGCACCCTCCAGAACGCCTGCCGGGCGATGAGCCTGAGCCTCAGCAAGCTGGTGCGTCAGATCCAGACCTCAGGGATCCAGATCACCACCTCCGCCACCCAGATCGCCGCCTCGGGCAAGGAACTGGAAGCCACGGTGGCCGAACAGCTGGCCAGCACCAACGAGGTGTCCGCCACTGCCCAACAGATCGCCGCCACCTCGCGGGTGCTGGTGCACACCATGGATGAGGTGGATCAACTGGCGCAGGACACCGCCACCTCCGCGGCCAGGAGCCAGACCGATCTCAACCAGATGGAGACGTTGATGCGGCAGTTGGCGGCCTCCAGCTCGGGGATCACCGCGAAGCTGGATGTGATGAATGAGAAGGCCACCAACATCAATAGTGTGGTGACCACGATCACCAAAGTGGCCGATCAGACCAATCTGCTCTCCCTCAATGCCGCCATCGAGGCGGAAAAGGCGGGTGAATACGGGTCCGGTTTCGCGGTTGTGGCCCGCGAGATCCGGCGTCTCGCCGATCAGACTGCCGTCGCCACCCTCGAGATCGAGGCGATGGTCAAGGAGATGCAGGGGGCCGTTTCGATGGGGGTGATGGAGATGAACAAGTTCAGCGGTGCGGTGAACACCTCGCTCGAGGACGTGGTGCGGATCAGTGACCAGGTGGAGGGGGTGATCGTGCAGGTGCAGGGCCTCAGCCCCCGGTTCCAGCAGGTGGGCCAGAGCATCGGTGAGCAATCCCAGGGTGCTCAGCAGATCAGTGAGGCCATGCAGCAGCTCACCCAGGCCTCGCAGCAGACAGCCGACGCCATCAATGACACCAACCGGGCCCTCGAGCAGCTCGATGAATCGGCCCATGGTCTGCGTTCGGAGATTTCCCGCTTCCAAGTGAGCAGCTGAGGTCAGCACCATGGAGGACTGCTGGAATCGCATCGGCGTCACCGGTGATCGCAGCTGTCCGGAGCTGCGCACGGTGGTGCACTGCCGTAACTGCCACGTGTTCTCGGCGGCGGGTCGCAGCCTGCTGGAGCGGTTGCCACCGGACGACTACCTGCAGGAGTGGACCCATGTGCTGGCGGAAAACCAGCGTGGTGGTGCCGGCGCCAGTCTCGGCTCCGATGGCGCGGTGGTGCGCAATGACCAATCGATTTCGGTGATGCTGTTCCGCCTCGGTACGGAGGTGCTCGCCCTGCCGGTGGGGGTGCTGCAGGAGGTGTCGCCACCGTTCGTGATTCACAGCGTTCCCCAGCGCACCAACCGGTTCTTCCTCGGGCTGGTGAACATCCGTGGCGAAATCATGCTGGCGGCCTCCCTGCAGCACTTGCTCGGCCTCGGCGATGCCGATGGCCCTGCGAAGCGATCCATGGATCAGGGCCTGCCCAGTTCCTGCCGGATGGCGGTGGCCGGTGCGGATGACGACAAATGGGTGTTGCCGATGGATGAGGTGTTCGGCATCCATCTGTTCAACCGCCAGGAGATCCGCGAGGCTCCGGTGGTGATCACCAAGGCCGGCGATTCGCTCACCGGTGGCCTGCTGCCCTGGAACGGCTGCAGTGTGGCGCTGCTCGATCCCGATCGATTGTTCGCCGCTCTGCGCGCCACGGTGTCGCCTCCATGAGCAGTTCTCCGGAGCAGGCCACGCCGCTGGAATTGTTCCGGCAAGAACTGGAGGATCAGGTGGCGATTCTCAACCAGGCCCTACTGGACCTGGAGGCAGACCCCGCCAGTGCCGATGGCTTTGACCGCCTGATGCGGGCGGCCCATTCGGTGAAGGGGGCGGCCCGCATCGTTGGGCTGCACGACCTGGAGGCGCTCGCCCATGCCTTTGAAGACACCCTGGTGGCGGTGCGGGATGGTCGCCTGCCGCTCAGCCCGTCCCTGCTGAGTCGACTGTTCACCATCGTCGACTGCCTGGAGACGATCCAGGGCTGTGCGCCGGCGGAGCTGCCCGGCTGGATCGACAGCCAGCGCCCCGTGCTCGAGGCCCAGGCCCGGTCTCTGATGGCGGGCTCGAGCGACGACGCTCCGGTTGCCGCCCCTGCCGAGGCCTTGGCCCCTTCAGGCGAGCCAACGCAGGGCACGCCCGCTCCGGAACGGGTGGTGCGGGTGGACGCGGATCAGCTCAACCGCATCATGGCCCTGGCTGGTGAATCCCTGGTGGAGGCCAAGTGGCTGCAACCCTTCGCCGATTCCCTCGCCCAGCTCAAGGACCGCCAGAACGAGATGGTGGCCCTGGTGGAGCAACTCCATCAGCAGCTGAGCGAACCCGGCTCCGGTGGCGCTCGCGACCTGATCGAGCAGGTGCGCGCCAAGGAACGCGACTGCCAGCAGCTGCTGGTGGATCGACTCGGCGAACTGGAGCTGTTCGCCCGACGTGCCAACAACGTGGCCTACCGCCTCTACCGCGAGGTGATCGGCTCCAACATGCGCCCCTTCAGCGATGGCCTGGCGGGCTTTCCGCGCATGGTGCGCGACATCAGCCGCAGCCTCGGCAAACAGGTGCGCCTGGAGGTGGTTGGCAAGGGCACCCTGGTGGATCGCGACATCCTCAAACGGCTGGAATCGCCGCTCACCCACATCCTGCGCAACGCCATCGACCACGGCGTGGAGACGCCTGAGGCCCGGCTGGCGGCGGGCAAATCCGCCGAGGCCACGCTGCGGATCGAGGCCCTGCATCGCGGCGGCATGCTGGCCATCCACGTGGCGGATGACGGCCGCGGCGTGGATCTGGAGGCGGTGCGCCGCACCCTGGTGCAGCGGCAGCTGATGGAGGCGGAGGCGGTGGCGCGGATGGGCGAGGCGGACCTGCTCGACGCCCTGATGCTCCCCGGCTTTTCCACGGCTACGGCGGTGACGGAACTCTCCGGCCGCGGTGTCGGCCTCGACGTGGTGCGCGCGATGGTGCAGGAGGTGGGTGGCAGTGTGCGGCTCAGTTCCACGGCAGGGGCAGGCACCAGCATCCACTTCCAGCTGCCGCTCACCCTCTCGGTGGTGCGCACCCTGCTGGTGGAGATCGCCGGAGAGCCCTACGCCTTCCCCCTGGCCCGCCTGGATCAGATCGTGGCCATGGATCAGAGCGCCATCCACGGGGTGGAGGGCCGCGACACCTTCAACCTCGATGGCCGCACCATCGGCCTGCTGGCGGCCCGGGAGGTGATGGCGCTGCCCCCGCTCGATCAGCTGCCCGATCCGGTGCCGCTGGTGGTGATCAGCGACCACAGCAACGTCTACGGCGTGATGGTGGACCGCTTCCTCGGCGAGCAGGATCTGGTGGTGCGGCCCCTCGACAGTCGTCTCGGGCGGGTGCCCAACATCAGCGCGGCGGCACTGATGGGCGATGGGCTGCCGATCCTGATCGTGGATGTGCCCGATCTGGTGCGCTCGATTGATGCCCGCCTGATGCGGGGCGACCTTCGCTCCCTGGCCGCCGCTCCTCCGGCCCCCTGTTCTCGCCGGCGGGTGTTGGTGGTGGACGACTCCGCCACCGTGCGTCAGTCCCTGGTGCGCTGCCTGATCGGGGCGGGCTATCGGGTGGAGCAGGCGGCCGATGGCCGCGAGGCCTGGACCGCTCTGCAGGGCCAGGAGTTCGATCTGGTGCTCACCGATGTGGAGATGCCGCGGATGGATGGGCTGGAGCTGGTGCGGCTGCTGCGGCAGCTGCCCCGGCTGGCTTCCCTTCCGGTGATGATCGTGTCCTCCCGGGAGGGTGAACAGGATCGGCTGCTGGGGCTCGAGGCCGGCGCCGATTACTACCTCGACAAGGGCAGCTTCTCTGATGCCCGCCTGCTCGCTGCCGTGCACGATCTGATTGGTCCGGCCTGAGATGCGGATCGCCATCGTCAACGACCTCGCGATTGCCATCGAGGCATTGCGCCGGGTGGTGGGGTCGGATCCACGCCACAGCGTGGTCTGGGTGGCGAGGGATGGGGAGGAGGCGCTGGCCCGGGCCCAGCAGGATCGCCCCGATCTGATCCTGATGGATCTGTTGATGCCGGTGATGGATGGCGTCGAGGCCACGCGCCGGATCATGGCGGAGGCGCCCTGCCCGATCCTGGTGGTGACCGGTAGCGTCGGCCATCGGGCCGGCATGGTGTTCGAGGCCATGGGCCACGGAGCGCTCGACGCCGTGAACCTGCCGGTGCTGACGGCACCACCCGAGCAGGCCGGCGCCGAGCTGCTGCGCAAGATCGCCGTGCTCGACAAGCTCCGGGGCGGCAGCCCCGGGCGATCGGGGCTGGCCGCGACGGCCGGCTTCAGGCCCGGAACCCCACTGATTGCCATTGGCTCCTCCACCGGCGGTCCCAAGACCCTGGTAGAGGTGCTCAAACCCCTGCCCCCCACGCTGCCGGCGGCCCTGGTGGTGATCCAGCACATCGATCAGCAATTCGCCGGCGGGCTGGTGGACTGGCTCGATCAGCTGGTCCCCCTGCCGGTGCGGGTGGCCGCCGAGGGGGATCGGCCTGTAGCCGGCACGGTGCTGGTGGCCGCCAGCAACGACCACCTGGTGCTGCGCTCCAACGGCACCCTCGGCTACACCCCCGACCCGCGTGAGCAGCCCTATCGCCCCTCGGTGGACGTGTTCTTCCAGAGCCTGGTATCCCACTGGCGCCCACCCGGCCAGGCAGTGCTGCTCACCGGCATGGGCCGCGATGGCGCCGAAGGCCTGCTGGCGCTGCG
>NZ_JAGQBE010000098.1 GCF_024345475.1 Cyanobium sp. T1B-Tous | reverse complement strand
AGTTAGCACCAAGGCGAGAGGCTGCCAAATCGGGGGTGCCGATCCACGCTGAGGGGGACGATGCCCCCATTGCGGTATGACCACGTCGATGGAGCGGCCCGATCCGCTGGCGCTTCTCCGGCAACAGGAGGCCACCCGTCTGCCCTGGCTGCTGCCCGAACGCAGGCGCCGCATGGCGGAGAGCCCCTTCGCGTTCTTCCGCGGCGCCGCCATCGTGATGGCCGCCGACCTCGGCCGCCACCCCCACTCGGGCCTGATGGTGCAGCTCTGCGGCGATGCCCATCTGCTCAACTTCGGCTTCTACGGCTCCCCCGAACGGCACCTGCTCTTCGGCATCAACGACTTCGATGAAACCCACCCCGGGCCCTTTGAGTGGGATGTGCAGCGGCTGGCTGCCAGTTTCGTGTTGGCAGCCCGCAGCCTGGGGCTGAGCGAGAAGCAGCAGAGCAGGGTTTGCCGCCGCACGGTGCGCGCCTATGGCGAGGCGATGGCGGAGTTTGCTGCCATGCCTCAGATCCCGATGTGGGTTGCCCAGCTGCCGCTGGAGCGCCTGATCGACGAACACGCCAGTGCCAACTTTCGCGGTCACCTGAAAAAGGTGACGGCGGCCGCCCTGCAACGGGATAGTCGCCAGGCGGTGCGCAAATTGTGCGAGGCCGATGGCAGCGGTGCGCTGCGCTTCCGCCATCAGCCGCCGCTGATCTGGCGCTTTGACGCCCTTGATCCAGAATGGCTGGCGGGCATGGACTGGCATGACTGGTCGCAGAACGGCCTGCGCAGCTACATGGGCTCGATGGCCTCGACCATGCAGCACTTGATGGGCCACTACCAGCACAAAGATTCCGCCCTTAAGGCGGTGGGCGTGGGTTCCATCGGCACCCGCTGCGGCATCAACCTGTTCGTGGGCCAGCACCCTGAGGACGTCCTAGTGCTGCAGGGCAAGCAAGCCGAACCCTCCGTGCTGGCTCCCTACGTGAATCTGCCTGCACCGGAGCATCAAGGTCAGCGGGTGGTGGAAGGGCAGCGGTTGCTGCAAACCGCCAGTGATCCCTTTCTGGGTTGGTGCACCAACCCTGCAGGTGATCACATCTATGTTCGCCATTTCCGCGATTGGAAGGGATCGGTGGATGTGGCCCAGTTGGATGGCGATGGCCTCAAGGATTACGGCAATCTCTGCGGCTGGACGCTGGCCAAGGCCCATGCCAGAGGCGGCGACCGCCGTGCCATTGCCGCCCATATCGATGACCCGAAGCACTTTGCCCAGGGTGTTTTGGAGCAGGCCATGCACCATGCGGATCTGGCCGAGGCAGACCATGCCTCCTTTGTGGGAGCCATCACCCAAGGCCATGAACCCGGGGCAGAGACGCCCTAGGCCCGAGCTCCCTGTTCAACAGCCTTTTGCTGGTGGCCGATCACCAGCAACAGCAGGCTGATCGCGCCGAGCAATCCCACCAGCACAGCTGTGACGAGCATGGTGCCCGCCAGGCCACTGGCGTAGGTGTCGCTCATCAGCTGGAGGGCCTGCGCCGGCAAGCCTTTAGCGTGACTCAGCCTGCCGCTGCCCAGGGCCGCCCGCACCTTGGCTTCGAGTTCGGAACTCCAAACGGTTGTGGAGCCCAGCTTCAGCACCTGTTCATGCAGGTTGGCGGCACCAAAGCCATTCACCATCGCGCCGCTGGCGGCGAAACCCAAGGCGAAGCCAAATTGTCCGCTAGTAGTCCGAAAGGCCGTGACGGGGCCGAGCGAGCCTGGCGGAGCCTCCTGCACGAACAACGCCGCCTGGGGGACGGCCATGAAGGCCAGACCACTGCCCACCAGCACCATCGGCATCACCAGGGAGCTGTAGGAGCTGTCGGCGCGGATCGCGGCAAACCAGAGCAGCCCGAGCACGAGAGACACGGTGCCAGCAGCCATCAACTGGGTGGTGCGGCGACTGGACCCCATCAGCCGGCCGGCCGGCACTGCGCCAACGGCACAACAAACAAGCAGGGGGAGCTGGGCCAGGGCCACCTGAGCGGTGCTGAAGTGCTGCACCAGCTGCCAGAAATTGCTCGTTTGCAGTTGCACCACGGCCCAGGCGAAATTCCCGGCGATGCCGCTCACGATCGCCGCCGTGAAGCAACCACGGCGGTACAGCGCAACCGGGAAGATCGGCTCCTGACGGCTGCGCTCGATCAGCAGATGCACGCCGAACAGCACCATCCCAGACAGGGTGGGCACCAGGAACTGGGGCGAGCCGAATCCCTTGACGGCGTGACTCACACCGCTCAAAAAGAGCACCATCGCCCCAGCGATGCTGATCAGCCCTGGCCAGTCGGGCCTGAGCTTGGCGTTGGCGGGCATCGGCGGCAACAGCACGGGCAGCCATGGCAGACAGAGCAGCGCCACCAGGGGCACCAGGCCGAGGGCCAGACGCCAGCTGCTGTTGGCCAACAGGCCACCCATGAGTGAGGCGGCGATAAAGCTAGTGATGGTGCAGAGGTGCCACACGCCCAACGCCTTGCCCAGCTGGTCGGGACGGCTCACGACGCCGATGGCTGCAAAGGACAGCACGAGCACGGCACCGGCGGCGATGCCCGCCACGGCACGACCCAACAGAAACAGGCCTGCATGGGGCGCCGCCATGGCGATCCCATCGCCGGCAATGAGCATCACCAAGGCGGCCATCAACACCTGCCGGCGCTCCAGGCGATCCCCGAGGAAGCCCATCAGCAGCACGGTGGCCGCCTGAGCCAGGGTCGAGATGCTGGCAGCCAGGGCCAACGTGGCGCCCTGCATCTCAAGGGCTTGGCCGGCCTTCACCAGGGCTGTGTTGGCGACGCTCGGGTCAATCAGTTGCAGGCCGGCCAGAACCCCGAGGAAGGGCACCGCCAGGGCTCTGGTAGGGGGAGGGCTCATGGGGCTGAGAACCTCTGACTCAGCGGACGCCCTGATGCACATTAGGCGCTGGTCCCGTAAGGCCACGGGCCAACAGGCTTTCCTGGGTATTAACGGCGAAATAGTGGCTCAAATTAACGACCAGACCACTCCAGCCGGTCTGGTGGCTGGCGCCAATGCCGGTCCCATTGTCACCATGGAAGTACTCATGAAACAGCAGATAATCCTTCCAGTGGGGATCGCTCTGGAAGGTCTGCTGGCTGCCAAAAACTGGCCTTTGACCTTCAGCATTGCGTGTAAAAATGGAGACGAGCCTGTGCGCGAGTTGCTCGGCGATCTCATAGAGGTTTGCCAATTGGCCGCTGCCGGTTGGGAATTCAACCTTGAAGTCTTTGCCGTAGTAACAGAAGTAGACACACAAGGAGCGAATAATCATGTAGTTAACTGGCATCCAGATCGGACCGCGCCAGTTGCTGTTGCCGCCAAAAAGACCTGAATCGGACTCGGCCGGCAGGTATTGGACAACGAACTCCTGTTGATTATGGACAAAGCGATAGGGGGCACTTTCGTGCCGTTTTGAGATCGAGCGAATGCCAAAGTCTCCGAGGAACTCATCGGGATCGAGCATGATCTTCAGCACACGGCGCAAATTGGTCTCATCGAGAGCTGACATCATGTGCCGGTCGGCATACCCCTTAAGCCTCACATCGTGAAAAAAGCTGCGTAGATCTAGAAATTTTTCTTGCATCCGAAGTAGCAGATCGTTGAGCTCAGGAAGCCTCTCCATGACATCTTGCTCGAGCACCTGTACGGCACACAGTGGAATCAAGCCGACCATGGACCTAACTTTCAGGCGTGTTGAGCTGCCGTCGCTTTTGCGGAGTACATCATATAAAAATCCATCCTGATCATCCCACATACTTTCGCTCGCATTGCGATTGACCATTGCATGGGCGATTGAGACATATTGCCTCATAAATTTGGCTGGGTATTCTCGATACGTTTCATCTTTTCGGGCCAGCTCGACAGAGATTTGCACCATGGTTTGGGCAAATAAAGCCATCCACGCTGTGCCATCAGCTTGCTCCAGGCTACCGCCCATCTCTGGTGATTCAGTGCGGTCAAAAATGCCGATATTATCGAGACCAAGAAAGCCGCCTTGAAACACATTATTGCCATTGGCATCTTTTCGATTTAGCCACCAGGTAAAGTTGATGAGAAGCTTGTGAAAGCTTTCTTTCAGCCACTGATGATCAGCTTGGCCATGGAGTGCCGCTTCGGATAGGTAGACATTGAAAGTCGCCCAGGCATGCACGGGTGGATTGACATCGCCGAAGTTCCACTCATAGGCAGGAATTTGCCCGTTGGGGTGTAGATATTGGCTGCTCAGCATCAAGCTGAGCTGTTGCTTGGCGAAGCTTGGATCGACAAAAACTAAAGTGCTTGTGTGAAAGGCGAGATCCCAGGCCGCGTACCAAGGATATTCCCATTTGTCTGGCATGGAGATCACATCACTGTTGTTCATGTGATGCCACTGCTGATTCCTGAAACCCTGTCCGTCGTTGAAACCCAGTGGATCAATGCCCCGTTTCTGGAGCCAGGGTGTGATGTCGTAGTTGTAGAACTGTTTGGACCACAGCATCCCTGCCATCGCCTGCCTGAACACCAGCTTTTGCTCAGCGCTGAATCCAGCTGGCATCACCCTGGCGTAGTAGTCATCGCAGTCCTGTTTTCTGCAATCCAAGATCTGATCAAAATCTTGATCGGCAGAGTTGTTCTGTGTTTCAGGTGTTGACTTGGTCAGTCGCAACTTGATGGTGCGTGAGGTATGGGCACCAATCGAGAGGTTGTAAATGGCGGATGCTTTGGTGCCTTGCTGGGAAGGGTTGACGGCTGCGCTCTCGCCCTGAACCACGTAGCGGTTGATGCCGCATTTGGTGTAGGGGGATGGGTTGGGTTGCTGGAAGATGACCTCAGTGTTCGTTTCGTTCTCCGTCAACACCAGTTCATCGGCCCCGTTGCAGTGCAGCGCGAAATCACCAAGGTCGGGATGCGTTGCGTAGAGTCTCCCTTGGCCTGCATGGCAAGGCTCTGCCTTGATCAAGGGTTTTGGGGTGTTGCCTTGATCCCATGTATTGCGAAACCAGAGGGTTGGCAGCACGGCAAGCTTGGCCGTTTCATTGGAGCGATTGTGCACCGTGATCTGGATCAGTACATCCTCTGGCCCAGCCTTGGCATACTCCACTTCGACATCACAATATTCATTCTTGTCAAAGATCCCCGTATCGATCAGCTCATATTCAGGCTCGTATCGCGACCTGGCTTTGCTGGTGCCAACAAGGTCGTTGTAGGGGTAGGCATTCAGTGGATATTTGTACAGGTACCGCATGTAGGAATGCGTTGGCGTTGAGTCCAGGTAGTAGTAATATTCTTTGACGTCTTCGCCATGGTTTCCCTCGCTATTGGTGAGGCCAAAGAGTCGCTCCTTGAGGATCGGATCCTTGCCATTCCAGAGTGCCAGAGCAAAGCAAAGAAGCTGGCGGTCGTCGCTGATGCCTGCCAGGCCATCTTCTCCCCACTGATAGGCACGTGATCTGGCCTGATCGTGGCTGAAGGATTCCCAGGCATTGCCATCAGGGCTGTCGTCTTCACGCACCGTGCCCCACTGCCGTTCGCTCAGATAGGGGCCCCACTTGCGCCACGGTTGGAGGCCCTCGTTGGCCTCCTTCAATCGTTGATGTTCGGCTGTCTGATCCGGAGCGACTTGGCCTGCGGACGTTGCCACGGAATGAATGCGCGTTGGAGTGGGAAATGAATGGAGGCGAGGTCCAGCCGGATCTAACGCATGCCATCTCGATCTACTTTCGCATCCGCAGCTGCGGCCCCTCTCATCCCCGTCACGGCTTAACGACCGCAGCTAGGGCACCCTGTTGAAACGCCGCAAGGAACAGACGCGAGTCCAGACCGATGGGTTGACCCGTGGGGCAGTTGACTGGGTTACCCGTCGAACGAGGCCGCCTGGGATGACATCACGCACGCGGGCCGTGGTGCTGGTGCTTGTGGTGGTGCTCTGCCTGGTGCTGACGGAGCAGATCGCCCGCGGGCTTGGCATCGAACGGGCCGTGGGCCTGCTCAGCCTGGCGAGCCTGGCCACCCTGGTGATTGGGATCAAGCTGGGCTGGCGTCAGGCCCTGCTGGGTGTTGGCAGCCTGGCGGTGCTCACCATCCCGGCCGTGCTGAGCCAGGGCGATCCGGCTGCCGGCACCGTCGTGATGGCCCTCACTGCCCTCGCCCTGGGCCTGAGCGCCCGCTGGCAGCTGCAGCCGGTCTACTGGCTGATGGTGGTGAGCCTCTGCCTGCTGGTCACCAACAGTCCGCTGGCAGCCACTCCCACCAGCAGCGACCTGGCCAGGCTGGTTCTCGGCGTGCTCGCCTCAGGCAGTGTCACCACCCTGCTGGTCAGCAAGCTGGCGCCCCGCCCTGATGGGGCAGCCACCCCAGCGGCGTTTGCGGTGGCGCACAGCTGGCGTCGTGCCCTGGCCTATGGCTCGCTGCTGGCG
>NZ_JAGQBE010000097.1 GCF_024345475.1 Cyanobium sp. T1B-Tous | reverse complement strand
GCGACAAAGAAGTCCACTCGATCGGCGTAATCGGCGATCAGGTTCCTCACCCGCACGCCAAGGCAGCCACGAATCAAAATGTTGGCGTCAAGGACGAGTCGTTTGCGCTCCACCTTCAGTGCTGCTGGCGCCGCTGACGCCAAGCCTTGAAGTCAACACTCAGCTCCTCCTCTGTTAGGCCAAGGCGCTCCAGCTCAGCCTGCATCAGGCGGCCTGCTTCCAGCAGTCGTTCCCGCTCATCCAGTTCAGCCGGCTGGGGCAGGGGTACGTAGAGGCCAATAGTGCGGCCGTGGCGCGTCACCTCAATCGGCGTCACCGACTCAAGGTGAGAAGCCAACTTGGCCCTCAGCTCACGAATGCCGACACGGACGGTCACTGTCTTGGTCACACAAGTGTGTACACCTTAGGACTGGTCCAACCGATTCGGCTTGAGCGTGCCAAATACCCGTTCACCAATCAGCGGCTGCACCAGGCCGCCGATACCGCCTGAGCCGTAGCTGGCGCCGAACTCCAGCACGGTGAACAAGGTGTACTGGGCATAGGGATCGACACCTGCATCACCTGCGGCATTGAGCAGGGTTAGATCACCAAGCCAAATTGCGCCCTCACAAGGGGCCACAACGGTTCTGCCGGCAGCGGAGACACGCCGGCCGTTCTGACTCCACTGCAGCTCCCTACTCAGCCAGATCGCACCAGGGCTAGGCGGCAGCCGGGTGGCACGGCAGATCATCCCTTGAAAGGTGAAGTCACCGGTATCAACACCAGGGCCGTTGTCTCTGGCGGTGATGTATCGAGAGCGCTCAAGGAAACACTCGAGGACGTGGCTGGCCACCACAGCAGACGTGGTGTCACCAGGGGTGGAGTTTTCGCCCAGCAGCAGGCGGGCATTGGCAAAGGGCTGCAAGGGGGTGGGGCCCCACATAGAAGCGTTGCGCTGGTGCTTGCCACTGGTGAACTGGCGGGGGCTGATCATTGCCAGCGCTCAACTCCGCAGCAGGGCCGCGCTGCCAGTCATCCTGGCGGCGGCAGCTGTGAACTGAACCCAGCTAGCCAGTCCTGGCAGCAACAGGCTCAGCTGGTCGCCGTAGCGGCGCCGCTGGTTAAGCAGGGCCGCCGCGCTGGAGCGGGGATTGGCATAGACGGTCTCGCTCTCCTGCCGTAGTAGTGCTGTGTCGTAAGCGATCACATCGGCTTTCTGCAGCGGGGCATCGCCGCCGGCTGCAACCGATCCAGCGATCGGCCCGGAGGAGGAGAGCTTCTCGATTGCCTGTTCCTGCTCAGGGTCAGGCACCAGCAGCTGCTGATCGATCAGGGCCACCGCATCGAGCAGGGCGCGGGCGCTGAGTACCCCAGCTGGGTGGTGGCGCTCCAAATCCGCCATTGCCCGCCCGATGGCGTCAAGGCAGGGAACTGTTGCCGGCAAGGCCAGCGCCTGGCGGATGGCTTCTTGATCCTGCGGTTGCCAGCTCACCGCGGAGCCTGAATTCAGCAACGGGCCAACTACGCAGCATCGAGGGCCATTGCCGACCATGCAAAAACCTGTATTACAGTTAGTCCATTCGTCGTACTGGGTTAGCCCTGCGGGCCATGCCGCTCACCGTCAGGCTCGATTCCGACACCGAGCACTTTCTCAATGACCTGCTGGACGAAACCGGCCAGGACAAAAGCTCTCTGATCCGCCAGCTAATCCGTGAGCGCTGGCAGCAGGGGCAGCCACGCCCCTCCATTACCCAGCAACTGGGCGGCCATCCCGAGGCCTTCCTCGACACCCTGCTAGCCGGCAGCGCGGAGCGGCAGCAACGGCGCCGGCTGCTTGGTCAGCACCTACAAAAGCGCCGAGCGGAGCGGAGCTGATGCAGCGGATCTTGATCGATTCCGGCATCCTGCTGAGCTACTACCAGCAGCAGGAACCGCTCCATCAAGCGGTTATCGCCTTCTTTGACCAGAACACTGCTCAGCTCATCACCTCACCTATTTGCATCGCTGAGGTGCTCTGGCTGCTTGGTAATCCAGGTAACCCCGGAGTGCTGGCTGCTCAAAACCACCTGCTTACTGCTGTGAGTCGTGGTGGCATTGAGGCCATCAACCTGCTTTCAGAGGACTATGCCCGTGTCGCCGAGCTCAACGGGCGCTACGCAGACCTGCCAGGTGATTTCGCTGATCTCACCTTGGTGTCCCTCTCTGAGCGGCTTGATATCGCTGAGATCCTCACGCTCGACAGCGACTTTGATGTCTACAGGCGTTTCCGCAAGAAACCCTTCTGCCGGATTCCCCTTGGCTGAGCAAAGGCCCTAGGTAGATGCCGGGGCGATGCCGGCCAGATCCCCCAGCCATTGCCGCAGGGCCTGCTCGCTGATGATTCCCCGCTCCTGCAGCTGCAGCATCTCGGCCACGGTTGGTTGAGGCTTAGGTGCTGGTGCCAGCGGGCTGATCTCCACCGTCAGGGCAGCTCCTTCCTGCACTGGCAGCTGTTCACCGGTGATGGCGCACCAGTGCTGCAGCAGAGAAGAGAACATCGAGGCCGGGTGTATCGCCTGGCTCTGCAGCAGGGCATAGGCCTGGGAAGCGGCCATGAGATCTCCATCGCCGTGCGCGGTGCCCCTTGGGCGGCAGCGGGGATCAAGGCATCACGGCGCATGCCTTGATCCAGCGATTCCAGCCAGGCGCGGTGTTCCGCCAAAGAGCGGGCCTGGATCTCGACGAACTGGAAGCTGGCGCCCTCCGGCAGGTCGATGACGCTGTTTGGTCCCAGCACCACCGGCTCACTGGCTGAGCTGCTGCCCATCGGGCCAGCCACACCGGTGCGTACGCCCACCGGCAGTGCGGTTCGGTACAGCAGCTCCTGGTAGTCGCTCTGGCAGCGGAAGTGGTTGAGGTACTGGTGCGCAAGACCTAGATGGGGTAATTCCCCCTCTCCAAAGGCTGCGCCATGGCTGGCATACCAAATAGCAGGTAGTTGGTTGATGCCGCGGTAGTGGCGCTGATCAAGGCGTTGCTTTCGCCAGCCGCTGGGGGCCTGGGGATCAGCCACCAAGGTCTCGGCGCTCAGGTCCATGCCAGCCCCGTCGGGGCCATCACCAACAAGAGAAGCTGTCAGGTACTGCCAGGGGTGGGGTGGTGGCTCCTGTGGTGGCGCTGCCTGATTGGCGGGCTTGAGGGCATTGGGGCGCCGCTCCCGCCAGGTGATCGCATCTGGCAGGGCATGGTTGCCTGGCAGGTGCCAGTGCAGAACATCTCCCCGCTCGATAAGCAGCAGCCGCGGCAAGGAGAGCCGGTCGCCATTGCGCAAGGCCTGCTGGCGATCACCCTCGCTGGGCCAGAGGTGAACCGGCGGGATCACCCCTACAAGGGCAGCACCGTCTCTGAGTACCAACAGATCAGCGGCTTCTAGAAACACCCCCAGATCGGTGCCGCAGCCATCCACATCACTGAGCACCGCCTGCAGCGAGGCCGGCAGCTCCCGCCAGTGGCTTGAGGCCAGCATCCCGGCAAAGGTACGCTGGGCATCACGAAAGAAGCCCGATGGCAGGGCTGTCTCTACCCGGCGGCGGTAGGCGGATTCAGGTTCGCGCTCGCCGCGGGGCAGGTAGTGCTCACGCCGGCCTGACAGCAGGTGCCAGCAGCCCTGCACCAGCTGCAGGCGGGGTAGCAGTGCCGCCAGGGCCTGGTGGAGGGAGATCGGCAATTCAGGCTCCATCCACCAGGGCACTCGGCTGCTAGCTCTTGCCGCAGCAGCTCAGTGCTGCTTGATGACAAACGGCAGACAGAGAACCTAAGCTGCTCTCATGAAGCCCTTTCGCTGGAGCAGTGATAAAAACCAGCAGCTCGGTGCCCAGCGGTCCATCCATTTCGAGGCTGTTGTGGTGGCCATCGAAACTGGAGGCTTGCTCGATGTGTTGGCCCACCCCAATCCAGAGCAATATCCAAGCCAGCGCATCCTTGTTGTTGAGGTGAATCAATACGTCTACCTCGTCCCCTACGTGGAAGACGACGAATACCTCTTTCTCAAAACGATTATTCCCAGCCGCAAAGCCACACGCGACTACCTCCGTCAAGACACGCCATGACGATGCAAAGCCACCTTCCTTCTAGCAACGACTCACTCGATCAAGACGAGCGTGAGCTCCTAGAAGCTGTGGAGTCGGGCGCGCTGCGTTCAATTGCCACTCCTGATCTCCTCAATCAGCTCAGAGAGTCAGCCCAGATCACCGGCCAGAAGGACCAACGAATCAACATCCGGCTTTCCGGTACTGACCTAGAGGCCTTGCGCGTCAGGGCGCTGCGGCTGGGTATGCCTTACCAAACCCTTATCAGCAGCGTCTTACATCGCTACATCAGCGGCGAGCTCAGCGATGAGCAGCTGGTCTGATCCGTCTCTTGGGTTTCCATCGCCATCGCGACCACCCGCACTGAGCAAGCGGCTGCGATCTCTGCCCAACGCTCCGGTGTGAGCCCCAATTGCTTGGGAATCCGATCTGCGGCTATGCCCTGCCGCAGCAACTTCTGCCCCCTGGCATGTAGCTCCCGCAAGCGGCCTGGAACTGAAATCAGAAAACCCTTATCGCGCAGGTAGTGGGTGATCTCGCCGTTCACAAAAGGTCTGGCGTAAGCGATGAAGCTGGAGCTGCTTCGGTTCACCCGCTTGCAGCCTCAATACACCAAACCACTCTACCCTACACCAATATCTATACCAACACTTTTTCGGCACTGCCCAGCACTTTTTTAGACTGACCCGGACTACAGGCATAAAAAAACCCAGTCAGCGACTGGGTTGCAGGAGTCTTAGGGGCGTCTCAAGACCGTATTTAAGCGGAGAGGGCGGGATTCGAACCCGCGGAAGCTTTCACTTCGCTGGTTTTCAAGACCAGAGCCATCAACCACTCGACCACCTCTCCAGAGGTTCGGTGCGGCAGTGCCACACCGATATTTTATCTTAATTGGTCAGTTGTTGCCCGGTTTAGCCAAAGGCAGTAGGCATTTGTCTGAATCGCAGCCAGCTGGGCCTGCCTCCACCAGCTCACCGCGGTCGTAGCGCTGAAGAGCTTCAAAGAAGCAGGTGGTGCTTCGCCGGGCGGCCACCTCAGCGTTGAGACGCAGGTAGGTTGGATGGTCGATTGGTTCAAATGGCAGCCGCGGGAACGTGGCATTTGCATCAAAGCGGGCCAGCAGGGCTGCGGATATATAGCCCTCGCCTTGATCGATTGCCTGATAAATGGCATCTGCTAGTTGTTCTATTTCGTTTTCGCGGAACTCCACCGTGGCTGAGGTGTTGTGGGCTGTGTAGTGCTTCTGCACCTGCATGTAAAAGTCGAATTGGGCCAAGGCTGAGAAGTTGTTGATCTCAACCGCATCGGCACCGGGAATATTTGCCCAGCTCACTTCGGTGGGGATTTCCACCAGCCACTCGGTGCAGCGGGGATCAAACGCATCATCCAGCAGGCGGCCCTGTTCGTCCTTATCGCTTTGCGAGGGCACGATCGTGTAGCCGTAGTCCATGCAGGCAAGGGCCACCGGATCGTTCTTGCGGAAGGTGATGCGGCGGATGAAGCGCTGGGCTTTGGGGGGGTGCCAGCCAGGGGATGCTCCGGTGAGCAGGCTCTTGGTGCCAGCGGGCTGCACGGTGGTGCAGCGGTTGGGGCGGCGTAGGCCGTGACGATCGCAGTAGTCCCAAACCGCCGTATTGACGATCTGCTTCCAGCTGCTCAAGAATTCGCCCTCCTTTGCCTTGAAGGCCAGGCCTTCGGCCGTGTTGGGCCGCCCCGCTTCCCACCAGGTGAGCCAGGGGGTGCCAAAGGCGTGCACAAAGAAGTCAAATAGGCCGGTGAAGCTCACGCCCACGATCGGATCCCAGGCGCGGCTCTGGCGGTAGCGCTCCACCTCGAAGCGATGGTTGAGCAGGCAGGCCACGGCCAGGCCGGCGGCACGGAATGCCTCCTCCTGGGACACCAGATCGGCGGGGTCGATCTGGTTGAGGTGGATTTCAGCCAGATTGCAGTGGAAGTCGGCGCCGAGGATCTCGCCGCAGGGGTTTAGCCCGTACCGGCCTAAGCGGTGCTCCAGCTCCGCCGCGCCGATTTCGGGGTGGTGGGTGGTGAGCCAGCGGCCGGCCTGCTCGCGGCCTTGGTCGCAGTAGATGCCGATGAACTCTGTGCGCAGCTCTGGGGTGCTGAGCACGTCGGCGTTTGAGCGGGCGATGGCTTCGGGAGCGAACTGAATCGCGCCCTCACCGCTCTGGAACTGCTTAACAACCGCCTCCAGCACCGTGGCCCGGTCGGGCCGGTTGTGGAAGACCCGGGTGTGATTGGCCATGCGCAGGGAATCCCTTTCCGGATCGATGCTCCAGTTGCCTTCGCTGTCCTGCTGCCAGAGGTTCTCCTTAGCTCCGGCGGCGGAGTTGTCGTCGGCGCAGAACTGGCGCATGCCGGCGCTACGGCGGATGTTGCCGGCCACGATCGTGACGGCAGCCTCATCGATCAGTAGGCAACACTCCACCGAGGTGAGCTGGCGGCCTTGGGCCTTATTGAGGATCTGGGCTACGCGGCCGTAGAGGTCCTTGAGTTTCACCGGGTTGGCCATGCCACCGAAGCCCTTTAGGGTTTCGCCCACGGGACGCACGTCGGAGAGATCGACGCTGATCTCGATCGGGATGGCGGGGTCAAAGCGCTCGTCGCTGCAGAG
>NZ_JAGQBE010000096.1 GCF_024345475.1 Cyanobium sp. T1B-Tous | reverse complement strand
AGAGGGCTAGAGCTGCAGCTCGTCTACAACCCCCAGGGGTCAGACCTACCCCCTCCCCAAGCCCAGCTGGAGGCCGACTACCGCCGGGTGCTCGCCGCCGACTTCGGGGTGGTGTTCACCAGCCTCTACGCCCTTGCCAATATGCCGATCCAGCGTTTTGCGAGCTGGCTCCAAGCCCAGGGAAAGCTGGAGGCCTACCAAGCCCTGTTGCAAAACAAGCACTGCGGCGCGAATCTCGAGCAGGTCATGTGTCGCTCCATGATCAGTGTCGACTGGCAGGGCTGGCTTTATGACTGCGATTTCAACCAGCAGCTTGGTCTGAGCGCAGCTGGCCGGCCCAGGCGCCACCTGGGCGAACTGCTGGGCTGGGATCCGCAGGGGGATGCGCTGGCAGTGGCAGATCATTGCTTTGGCTGCGCCGGAGGGGGCTCCAGCTGCGGCGGCGCCCTAAGCCGCGCCGCGGGCTGAATGCCACCTGGCCACGATCAAAATTTTCAGCCTTTTCTCAGTTGGCTTTTCGAGTCGCTTCACTAAGATGCGAAAAAATTACTGGGTGATGCGCACGCGCGGATTTTTACCAATATCCGCCTGCATTTGACTGAATGCCGGATCCTTCCCCAAGGAATGAGGAGCGACACATTGTCCCCTCAATCAGCATGACGATTCAGATCGACTTTCATGTCGATCCGGTTCCGTTTATTGGTCGCCTTTGGGATGTGAGCGCCTCTGGTGCCTGCCTGCTGTTTCCCATCCGCGAGCCTGTTGTGCCTGGCTTGGTCGGCACCCTCACGATTCACCACCCCACCTTCGGCGATCCGATCCGGCTGCGGGCCAGCTCCCTCTGGGTCGATCGGTTGGAGTCAGCCTCCTATGTGGGGGTGCGCTTTCTTGAAACCGTCGACTTCAACACCACCTTTTTGAGAGTGTTGATGCGCCGCAGCGGTGGCCACACGCCCGTGGGTGGTTTTGGCGACCTTCGCTCTGGCACGGCATTCGGCGGCTTCAGTTGAGCAAGCAGCGCCTTGGCCCAACCCTGCTGATACCCCTTGGTCTGGGCTGGCTTCTGGCCAGCTCTGCCCAGGCCCTGCAGCGCCCGGTGGATCCAGTAGCGGTCTGCGTGGTGGCCCCCCGGGTGGAGCCGGTGACAGAAGGAGATGCCATTGGCGTGGTGCCCACACCCATGCCCCTGCTGGTCGTGGTCGAACCCCTGTTGGAGCTCCGCATCGAGCGCCAGGGCCTGCTGGCCTGGCAGCAGCTTGCGCCTGCCGAGCGCCCCTTGCGAGCCCCCCTGGCCTGGCCCCTGGCCCCCATTGCCCCCGGCGAGGTGGTGCTGCTGCGCCTGAGACCTGAGCAGGCGGCAGAGGGCAGCTTTGCCCAAGTGCAATTAGTGGGTGCAGACGCCGAGCGGATGGCCCGCACCGCGGCCCTGATCCTCTCCCTAGGCCAGAACCCCCCTGCCTGGCTGGCAGCGATCGAAACGGCTCTGGAAGCTGGAGATGTGTCGCTGGCCTGGGCCCTGCTGTTTGAACCTCAGCTTCCCGACGCAGCCGATCTAGTCGCCCTGCGCAACGAGGTGGTGCGCAGGGGCTGCGGCGACTGACGCGCCACTACGGCACCGATCAATACACGCGTACTAGTTTTTGCGCTAGTGTGATGGCCTTCGGGGATTGCCATGGCGAGCGATCTGATCTGGCTTGGTCCCTTGCAGCCATCGCATCACGACCTCGAGCCCCTGCTCCTGCCCCTGGCCGGCGAAACCGTGGCCGCAGGCTTTCCCAGCCCTGCCGATGACTACATCGAGGCAACGATCGATCTAAATGGAGCCCTGATTCCGCGACCGAGCTCCACCTTTTTGATGCGGGTAGACGGCGATGCCATGCGCGGAGAGGGCATTCATCACGGCGATCTATTAGTGGTCGACCGCAGTGTGGGTCCCCGTTCTGGCTCCATCGTGGTCGCCGTGCACGAGGGGCGCTTTCTGCTGCGGCGACTGGAGGGAACACCTCCCCATTGGCGCCTGGTAGCCAGCGATGCCACTAGCCCCGCCATTGCCTTGCAAGGCGACGATCCCGACCTGCTGATCTGGGGCGTGGTGATCCATGCGGTACATCACCTCTGGAAGCCATCGCCGCAATCGCGAGTCCGAGGAAGCGCCTTTAAGCGTTCACCAGAAGCCTTTGGAATAAAGCCATAGGCCTAGCAATCCCATTGGCACAAACACTGCGCCAAGGATCTGCAACTTGACGGTGCGCGGAGATGGCTGGTTCGGACGAGGCATGGTGGTCAGGCTGAGGGGGAGAACAAAATCGGGCGGTAGGTGGGCCGAGCGGAGGGCGAAAGGCTCCACTTCACCCGGCAGGTGAAGGTGGCGTATTCACCTTTGATGGCAGTTGAGAGCCGCATGGCGGTAGCGGTTGCATTGGCTGGCATGCGGTATTGGGCCTGATTGCAGGAGTCCACTTCAGAGACGTTCGACCTGTATTCAACGGTGCCACTGGTGGGCGCGGCCTTGGCGTCTGTTTGGCCAGCCTGGGCTGCGCAGGGTGCAAGCAGGGAAGCAGTGGTACAAAGGGCCAAAAGACAGGGAAATGCAGCAATGCGGCGCATGGCTAAGCGTCAAAGTCTTCCTGTAATAGCCGAAAAGACGCAGCCGCGCCTAGTCGAGCAGCCAGTGCGGCAACCTGGCCCAGCAACGCGCTTAGGGCGGTTCTGATCCACTGATGCACTAAAAAAGATTTGGAGTGCTCTCCGGTAGCCGTCGCTATTGGCAGGCAATTGCGGCTTCCCGTGGCCACCTGGTCGGTGCGAAAGGTGGCCGATCCTCTGCGGCCGGAGCTCGCGATCGGCGCTAATTCGGCAAGAAAGGTTGCGGTATGGCGAAACGGCCAAGCAACTGCGCCAGCTAGTCGATCAACTCGAAATCCTGATGCTGGTGGAGCAACTCCAATCCGTGGGCATGTGGCGTGCAGCGTTTAATCAGCTCGGAGATCGCGAGGTACTTGATCTTTTGGTGGCGGCAACACCCGATACGCCCAACTGAAATCACTGCTTGCCTTTGACCTCGAGATCGTGAGCACCCTTTTGTAGAAGGTAGGAATTAATGGCCTCTTTTAAGACGGCACCAAGTTTCTTGCCCTCGAGAATTGTTAAAAGTTTTAAAGCTCGATGCTCCTCCACGGAGAGCTCAACGGTAATTCTTGGCATGATTGTGAAGGGACCTGAACCGATATGACAAATATATGCCAACACTGGTGGAGGATGTGCAGTCGGATATCAACACCTAAACGTCAATGCTTCACCACAGGACTGTGAGATAATGCACTGGTCCAAGGGTTGAATTGGTGAATTAGTGATTGAGAGTTAAGGCTAATTTTGCAAAAGCTTCCAGGTGTCCCAGAAGCGTCGTAACATTCCAGGCTGTCAGGCCATGCGGCGGCCACCTCCCCCGTCAGGTCAGTGCGGCCAGCCGGTCGAAAGTTGGTTTCGTTAAGGCTGGAGCTTTAGGAATAAATAATTGCCTTCAGGGCTTATCGGCCTCGCCAGCCAATGCAAAAATACAAAGACTAAAAGGTTGCGAAAAGACAAAGCGGCCAGCTATTCAAGTAGGCATTTCTTCAGTGATGTTGGCGCCACCAGTGCCAGCCTTCAATATTGATCAACAACCCAAGCAGGGTCATCTCCGCCATCAGCACGATCTGATCAAGGCGTGCATCTGGCACCAAACAGCAGCGGCAAGGCTCCCAGTGGCACTTGGCTGTTGATCTCGGGTGACTGCCCGTGGAATAAGGGCATCAAGCCCAAATCCACGTGGAACAGCATGGCCAGCAACCAGGCAATCCAGAGAGTGATCAACCGCTGGGCATGATTTGTAGTGGAGCGCCTGCATCCATCCAGGTGTTATGGGCAAGCGCCTGCTGCCATCAAATCGAAACCCGGTTCCAGGGCGTCAGGGCCAGCAGGCGGGCCATGCCACAAAAACCACTGATGCCAGCAAACACCAGGCCGACTCCCACCAACCAGCTGAGCAGAATCCAAGCCGGCGCCACCCAGCTGCCGAGGCCCAGACCGAGCAGCACCAAAGAGCCAGCGGCGATCTGAACCTGGCGCATCAGCGGCAGGGGGGCGTTGTTGAGCCTGTGCAGCGGCAAACCAGCCTGCTCCCAGCTGGGGATGCCGCCATCTAGATCGGCAAGGGGGCTGGTGTGCCCGTCTCGCACCAACTGGGCTAGGGCCTGGGCATTGAGACGGGTATCGAGGTCTGGTGTCATGACTGATAAGGAGGTTGATCAGTTGGAAGTGACGCCTTGCAGCGGGTAGCCCTCATCCGCCCAGCGGGCCAGACCGCCGTGGAGGTTTGCCACCTGGCGGAGTCCGGCCTTAAGCAACTGCTGGGTAGCCAGGGCCGAGCGGCTGCCGGAGTGGCAGACCACCACCACCGGTTGATTTACGGGTAGTTCGGAGATGCGACCTTCCAGTTCCGGCAGGGGAATCAGCAGGCTGTCCTCCACCCGACCGTCGGGGCCGCCATATTCCTCAGCCGAACGCACATCCAGCAAGGTGAGGCAATCACGGTGGGACGCCACCCAGGCGGGGGGAAGTTCGGGCAGGCCCGCATAGCTGCGTTGCAATGGCGCCCAACATGGGTTTGCAGCAGGGCTGGTGACGTCCTGATCAACGGGCTTGCCAGAGCGCATGTTGCCCGGCAGGGCTTCGGCGATCCGGTGGGGGTGGGGCAACTTCATGGACTCCATGTGACCAACGAAATCCCTTTCCGTGGCCATACCGCCCAGGCGGGCGTTGAAAGCTTTTTCTTCAACCACCGAGCTGACCGTGCGGCCCTCGTAGTCGTGGCCGGGATAGAGCAAGCAGGAGTCGGGCAAGCTGAAGAGTTGCTGGGTAATCGAGGCCCAGAGGGTATGGGGGTTGCCCTGCTGAAAGTCACAGCGACCGCAGCCCCGCACGAGCAAGGCGTCACCACTGAATGCCATCGACTGATCGTCGAGCACAAAACTGAGGCAGCCATTGGTATGACCTGGGGTGCTGCGCACCTCGAGCCAGCGAACACCAAAGGACAGCCGATCCCCGTGCTGCAGAGGCATGGTCACGTTTTTCGCCCTAGCGGCTGCAGCCAGGCCAATTGCACAGCCAGTGGCCTCGTGCAGCAGCCAGCTGCCGGTGACGTGGTCGGCGTGGGCATGGGTATCGAGGGAGGCCACCAGCTCGAGCCCCAGCTCACGGAGTAGGGCAAGATCGCGGCCATGGCGCTCAAACACCGAATCGATGATCACCGCCTGGCGACTGGAAACATCGCCTAGTAAGTAGGTGAAGGTGCCGGTCTGGGCATCAAAAAGCTGGCGGAAGAGCAGGGATCCCCCTCCAGCCGCTGCCCGCAGGGAGATCGGCGTAAACGGGGCGACAACCATCGCGGCATTGCAGCTTGTTATGACCATAGCCGCATAAATGCGTCGCGTCCGGGGGGTGCCCGGGAGAATGCGTCTGACGACATAATCGATAGATGGCTTATTCCAGCTCGATGCCGTCTCCCCAGTTGCTGGAGGAGTACTGCCAGTTTTTTCGTTTGCTAAGCGAGCCGGCGCGACTGAAGTTGATTTGTCAGCTCAGGGCAGGGCCCATGGATGTGGCAGCACTGATCGAAGCCACTGGCTTCTCCCAATCCCACATCAGCCGCCAGCTCGGCCAACTGCAGCGGGCTGGCCTAGTGCGCTGCGAGCGCGATGGGGTGCGCACCATCTGGAGTGCCGAAGGCGCCTTGGTAGACGAGCTCTGCTCCTTGGTCCAGACCCGACTCAAGCGACGTCTCGAGAACCAGTTAGCCCAACTGCAATCAGCCTGAGCGCGCCGGGCCTTAAGTCGGAAGAATGGCCCTAGCAAAAGTTCCCCATGGCGCAGCCAAAATCGCCCCTAGATCAGCTGCAGGAGCATCTGCGCCAGAGCCAGCTGCTGGGCTCAATCAGCAGTGCCATCTACTACGACCAGAACACGGTGATGCCGGCGGCCGGTGCCGAATGGCGTGGCGACCAACTGGCCCTGTTGGCCAGTCAGCTACACGAACGCCAGAGCAGCCCTGCTTACGCCGATCTGGTCGAGGCGGCGGAAGCCGAGCTGCAAGCCAGCACCCCGGCGGCGGTGCGCCGCAACTTGCAGCTACTGCGGCTTGAGCTAAATCGCCAGCGCTGCCTAGATCCCCAGCTAGTAGCCCAGATCGCCCAAGCCCAGTCGCGCGGCAATGCCATTTGGCAGGAGGCAAGGCGCCGCAGCGACTTCAGCATCTTTGCTCCGGCCCTGGAAAGCCTGATCGGCCTCCGCCGCGAACAAGCGACCCAACTTGCCGCTGCCGAAGCCCAACAGCGCAGCCCCTGGGAAATCCTGGCCCAGCCGTTTGAGCCCGACGTCAGCAAAGAACGGCTGCAGCAGCTGTTTGCCCCACTGCAGGCCGAGCTGCCCGTCCTGCTCCAGCAGGCAGCAGCAACCCAGGTATCCCCCCTGCCAGAGCTACCCGAAGCCCTGCAGGAAAATCTCTGCACCGACCTGCTCAACAGCTGGGGCTACGACCCGGCCTACTGCCAACGCTCCCGATCGGCCCATCCCTTCTCCTGCACCGTGGGCCCCCAGGACTTCCGCATCACCACCCGGGTGGTGCCGGATCAACCCCTCTCCGCCTTCCTTGCCACCGCCCATGAATGGGGCCACTCCTTATATGAACAGGGCTTGCCCCGCACGGGCAACCACT
>NZ_JAGQBE010000095.1 GCF_024345475.1 Cyanobium sp. T1B-Tous | reverse complement strand
TGCTCTATGTGCTGGGGCGCCTGCTGCTGCTACGCCGCCGCCGCCAGGCCTACGGCCTGGTGCTGGCCGTGGGGGACGTGCTGGCGGTGCTGGGGGGCTGGCTGTCGGGCTTACCCACCGCGGTGTACCTGGTGGCCTACTCCAGCCACTACGAGGGCCGCCTGCGGCTGCCCTGGCCCTGCAGCTGGCTGCTGGGGCGGCCGGCCATCCGAGCCATCTGGAGCCGGGATGCCCTCACGGCTAGCGACCTCAGCCAGCAGCTAGCCCGGCCCGTGACCTTCCTGGGCAACCCCTTTCTGGACGTGGTGAGCGCCCAGCCCAGCCCGCCCCCGGCCAGCGCAGTCCAGGAGCCACAACTGCTGCTGGTGCCCGGCAGCCGCCTGCCAGAAGCGGCCCGCAACCTGCAACGGATGCTGCAGCTGCTGGCGCTGCTGCCCGGCGACTGGGTGCAAGCCCAGAACCTGCGGCTGCGGGCCGCCCTGGTGCCCGACCTCACCCTGGAGCGCCTCACCCAGCTGGGCCGCCCCCTCGGCTGGCAGCTGGAGGGGCAGGAGCATCTCAGCTGCGGCCCCCTGCGCCTGGAGCTGGCCTGGGGCCAATTTGCCGCGATGCTGCCCCAGGCCTCGCTGGCGCTCTGCATGGCCGGCACGGCGGCCGAACAGGCCGTGGGACTGGGCAAACCGGTGCTGCAGCTGCCAGGCCGGGGGCCCCAGTTCACGGCGGACTTTGCCGAGGCCCAGCGCCGCCTGCTGGGGCCTGGCGTGCACTGGGCTGGCGGGGCGAGGGGCCAGACCCCAACCCTGGAGGCCTCCGCCGCTTTGGCGCGCACCCTGCTGGATGAGCAAGCCGATCCGGCCCGAGGGCCAGCAAGGCGGCAGCAGCTCGCCGCCATCGGCCTGGAGCGGATCGGCCGGCCCGGTGGCAGCCAGACCATGGCGGCAGCGATCATGACCCTGCTTGCGGCACCCACCCCATGACCACTCCTGAGCCCTCTCCCGGCCCCCTGCAGCAGCTCAAGGGCGCCATGGACACGGTGCTGGTGGTGGACGTGTTCGTGGTGATCGCCGGGGCGATCTGGTTTGCCACGGCCGTGGCCCTGCACAGCCAGCACGTGGAGGCACCCCTGGAGCTGTTTCAACGGCTATGGGAGCCCCTGTTCACCCCGGCGATCGGCCTGCTGATGGGCGCCGCCCTGCTCAGTGGGGTGCTGGGTTGGTGGCAGCGGCGAGGGCAGCGCTGAGCTTGGGGTACTGGAACGGGAATCCCTGGGCCAGCAACCGCTCCGGCAGCACCTGCTGACCTTCCAGCACCACCTGGGCCCCATCCCCGAGCAGCAGCTGCAGGATCGGTCCCGGCACCGGCAGCAGACTGGGCCGTCCCAGCGCCTTGCCCAGGGCAGCGGCAAAGAGGCCCATGGTGGTGGGCTCCGGACTCACCGCGTTGTAGGTGCCGCTGTAGGCGGAATCCTCCAGGGCCGTGGCGATCAGACGGCAGAGGTCGTGGCGGTGAATCCAGCTCATCCACTGGCGACCGGATCCCACCGGCCCGCCAAAGCCCATGCGGAACACCGGCAGCATTTTGCCGAGAGCACCCCCATCGGGCCCCAGCACAATGCCGATGCGGAGGGTCACCAGGCGGCAGGCAGGGGGCACCGGGTTGGTGGCCGCTTCCCAGCGCTGGCAGATCTGGGCCAGGAAATCGCGGCCGGCCGGGCTCGCCTCCGAGAAGCGAGCTTCGAGGCTGGAGCCGTAGAAGCCCACGGCAGAGCCATTCACGAGCACCCCAGGAGGCCGTTCCTGCCGCGCCAGGGCGGCCACCAGCAGCTCGGTGGTGCGCACCCGGCTCTGGAGCAGCAGTTCGCAATGGGCTGGGGTCCAGCGGCGCTCAGCAATCGGCTCACCAGCCAGGTTCACCACACCCTCGGCCTGGGCCACGGCCGCCTCGAGCCCGTTGTGCGCCCAGCTGGCGGGATCGGCCGGATCGAGGCGGATGCAGGAGAGGCGCTTGCCCACCAGGGCAGGAAAGGGCTGGGCCTGACGGCTCACCAGGGTCACCTCGTGGCCCAGTTCCAGCAGAAACGGCACCAGCTCGCGCCCCACAAACCCTGAGCAGCCCAGCAACAACAGGCGCATCCGATCATTCCCACGCGTGAGGGGGAGGCTAGGCCTTCAGACCGGGGCCAGGGCCTCCGGCCTTAGCCTGTCCCCAGCATGAATCCGACCTCCATGGCCGATCCCACCGCCGAGGTGAGCCCCACCAGCGCAGCGCCAGCACCGCTCAAGAAGGGCAGCCTGGTGCGGGTCAAAGCTGCGGCCTACGCCGGCAGCCTGGAAGCAGCCGCCAGCGACTCCCTTCTCCCGGGCTATGTGGTGGAAGGCCCCGGTGAAATCCTGGCCATCAAGGGGGACTACGCCCAGTTGCGTTGGCGACGGCCGGTGCCGGACGTGTGGCTGCGCCTGGATCAGCTGGAGGCGTTCAGCGCGTGAGGGCGGGCTTCCGCGGCCCATGGCCGTCCCCGGCTGCGCTGAGACAAGCCTTCACCCTGGCCAATGTGTGCCGCTTGTTTGCCTTGCTGCTGGTGGCCTGGCAGCCATTTCCAGGCGAATACCGGGTGCCCCTGGTGGGCTCAGCCCTACTGGGTTTGGCACTCAGCCTGCGGGGGGGCCTGCCCACTGTGGCCGAACCAGCCAGGCGCCTGGGGCTGCTGCTGCTGTGCCTGGTGATCCCAGGCCTGCTCTCCATCCCCACCTCCCTGGCCCCAGGCAAAAGCTGGGGAGAGATCGCGTCCGTTGCCCTGGTGGCCCTGGCGGGCATCAGCGTGCTCTACGGCTTACGGACCCGAGCGGATCACCAGTGGCTCCAGACAGGCCTGGTGGTGGTGATCGCGGCCTGGATCGGCGATGGACTCCTGCAGGCCATCACGGGAGCCGATGTCTTCGGCATCACACCAAAAGCGGAGGGAATGATCAATGGACCCTTCAGCACCAATGGCATTTTTGGAATCATCGTGGCGGTGCTCACCCCACTGGTGCTCTGGGAACCGCTGAAGCAGCGCAACCGCTGGGCCATCGCCCTCACGGGCGGACTGGTGGTGACAGTGATCCTCTCGGGCCAGCGGAACAACCTGCTGCTGTTGGTGCTGGGGCTGATGGCCCTCTCGACCCTCTGGAGCAAACGCACCCGCCTGATCGGCGCTGCCGCCCTGATCGCCGCCGTGGTGGCCATCTATCCACTGGCTCCAACCCTGCAACAACGGGCGGGCTGGATGTCCACATCCGCCACCGACATGGCCACATCGTTGCAACGGCTGCAGGACAATCCGGCAGACACCGAAGCCAGCCAGCATCTTTTTGATTCGCTGAACCGTTTCACCAGCGACCGGGCCTTCTTGATTGATGCTGGCCTGAAGATGATTCACGACCGGCCACTCACGGGCGTGGGGATCAACGCCTTTCGCCCGGCCTATCCGCTGTATGCCCAGCTAGCCCCCCATGGGCACCGCAGTAAACCAAGCCACGCCCACAACATCTACCTGGAGGTGACTGCCGAAACCGGGCTGATTGGGCTGGCGGGATTGCTACTGGCCATCGGACTGGGCTGGCGCTGGTTTCTCGTGGCCTCTGCCGAACGCCAGGCTTTGGCAGCGCCCTACGCAGCCACCCTGTTCGTGATGCTGTTTCCCCTCACCACCCACACCGTATTGCTAGCGGCCTTTTACTTCACTCTGCTGTTGATGGTTCTGGGCGGATATCTGTCGGCCCTGTTTTCACCAGAGATCGCCTTGATCGCCAACCCTGCGGAAGAATCAGAGGCCTAACTCCCGCCGCTGGGCCTGCAGGCTCTGGCGCCGCAATCGGGCTTGGCGCAGGAGTTCCCGGCCGTCATGGAGGTAGGAATCCACATAGCCCATGGTGTAGCGCTCCAGATCGGCGAGCGCATCCTTCACCAGGCTGAGGCAGTGGTAGAGATCGAGGGCAAAAGCCTGGCTGCCTGGCGGACAGGGCTGGGATTGGTAGAGCGCCTCCACCTTCACCAGGCGTGCTTGGCTCTGCTCTAAAAACGTGCAAAAAGCCTCCATCAGGCTGTCGTCGTAAGGATCGGCCGACAGCGCTTTGAGCTGGGCTGGGAAAGGGTTGATCACCTGCGCCAACAGACGATCAATCGGCGCATGCACCTGCTGCAACCACTGCTGCAGCGCGGCGTCATGGACGGCACTGCGCGCAGGGTGGGCACTCTTGACGGTCACGCCAGGGTCCCGAGGGCCCGAAGCCGCTCCGGACTGATGACGGTGAGGTTCGTGCCGCAAATCGTGGCGCCGGCGGCGCTCCCCATCGCCCAGCACTTCCCAGGCAGCATTGAGCTCCAGGATCGTGCGGTCGTCCCCGCCGGCATCGGGGTGATGGCGCTTCACCAGGGCGCGGTAGGCGGCCTTAATCTCGGCAGCGGTGGCGGCAGGCGACACGCCCAGCACGCGATAGGGATCGGCGGCGGTCAGGGCAGGCCCCCAGAAACAGCCACAATAAAAAACCCCGGCCGAAGCCGAGGTTGATCGAGGTGTGTGTTGAGAAGTGGAGGACGAAGGGCCGGAGGTGTGTGAGGGATCCGGCCCCAGTTGTGTTCTGAGGATCAGAACTTGAAGGTGGTCTTCAGCACAGCGCCGACGCTGTCGTCAACAGTGTTGGTGCCGTAATCGAAACCGCCGTTCTCGATCCAGAAGATCGCGGGGGTGATGCTGATGTTGTCGGTGACCTGGAACTTGTACCAGACTTCCAGACCAAACTGGTTGAACTCGGTGTTGCTCTCACCCAGGCCAATGCCGAAGGCATTGCCCTTGATGATCGCGTCAGCCCACTGCAGGCCCACCATCCAGGACCAGGTGTCGTCGGAGGCGCCAGAACCGTTGTACTGGGTAGCACCCACGCCGGCGCTGATCGAGGGGATCCAACCGGACTCTTCAGGCTGCCAGTAGGCGCTGAAGCCGTAGTTGTTGCTGCCGTTGACGTTGAAGATGCTGATTTCCGTAGGCAGGAAGCTCACACCACCAAGGATGGTGGCTGCTTCGGTGTAGTTGTAAGCAAAAGCTGCACCCCAGTTGCTGGCGGCATAGCCGACCTGCACGGTGGTGGTGCTGCCGTCGCCAAGGCCACCTCCGGTGGAGAAGCCATTGCCGTTGGCGTCAACAAAGTTGTTCTGGTAGCTGTAGGGAGCCGAGTACTCGTTGGAGACGTAGCTCACGCTAACGCTGAAACCTTCCTTCTCGTACCAGATACCGGCACCGGCACCCAGGTTGAGGTTGTAGGCACCGTTGGCACCAGCCAGTGTGAAGCGATCGAGGATCGAATCAGCGGGGTACACGCTGGGCCACATGGCCAGCATGTCGTCCTGACGGACCTTGGCACCGAAGGTACCAGTGAAGTTCTCGGAGATCGGGAACTGGTAGAAGAGGCGGTCGATGCTGACCACGTCGGAGCCAGCTTCCTCCTGGAAAGCGACTTCCATCAGAGCGGAACCACCGGGGCCGAACACGGAGCCACCGAAGTTGCCGGAGCGCAGGGTGGTGCGCAGCAGGTCCTTACCGGTGAAGCTCGTGTCGAGCATCAGGCGCACGTCGTAGTTGAAGGCGACGCGCTCAGCCTGAACGCCGGTGATGACGTTGGCAGCTTGAGCTGCCCCGTTGGCCGTGTTAATGACAGCGTTGTCGAAGTTGCCGACGACACCGTTGGAAGCACCGCCGATGGTGAAGGTGGCGATCCCCTTCAGCTTGGTGGTGGTGGAGAACTGGTTAGCTTCCAGTTCGCCCACTTTGGCTTCAAGACCGTCCACGCGGCCCTTGAGGATGGCGAGTTCCTTCTCGAACTCGGCCATCAGCTTCTTGAGCTCGTCGGTCACTTCGGTGACGCGGTCGAGGCAAGCGTTGAGCAGAGCAGCCGCTTCGAAGCGGGTCATGGCCCGGCCACCCTTGTAGGTGCCATCGGGATAACCAGCGACGCAGCCGTAGCGCTCGATCAGGTTGGACAGAGCCTGGTAAGCCCAGTCGGTGGGCTTGACGTCAGAGAACTGGGAGATGCTGGTGACTTGCTCCTCGGCGGCGTACTTGTTGACGCCGTCCAGGTTGAGCTCAGCAGCGGTAGCGGCCACAGGGGCCAGCAGACCGAGAGCTGCAGGAGCAACCAGCAGTTGCTTAAAGAGTTTCATGGGTTCCTCACACGAGTAGGCGCAATGCGCCGACCACATAGTGACCCGGTATCACAGCCCCAGCCCCTCACCCTGTGCCACTGCGCACAATGACACGCAGGTCCCGGCGCAGGCTCCATGAACGATGCCCCCGGCGCCGGGGTCCGAAGACCGCAGCACCGGGGGCTCTCGCCGGGCCTGATTCAGCCGCGAAACCAACTAGAGGGCGTTCTCCGCGATCAGCAGACCCTGGGTGAAACAACTGGAACTCACGGGCACCTCCTCCTGTGGGGATTGGCGTCAGCCGGCGATGCCTTCGGCGCCAGCCGGGCCCGAAGGCACGAACGGCACCACATCACTGCTGACAGAACACAGGAAATGTAGCCAAGAAAAAAGCGCCCCCGTGGAGGCGCTTTGAGCAATCCAAAACCAAGTGGACCCTGGGATCAGAGGGCGTTGCCGCGGGGCAGAACCTCTTCAGGGAAGACGAAGTTTTCGTGCGGCTGGTCAGCCGGTGCCATCCAGGCACGCAGACCTTCATTCAGAAGAATGTTCTTCGTGTAGAAGGTTTCAAACTCGGGGTCCTCAG
>NZ_JAGQBE010000094.1 GCF_024345475.1 Cyanobium sp. T1B-Tous | reverse complement strand
TCTTTGATCTGCTCAACGAGTTCTTCATCCGTGAGCCCCAAGCGGGCTTTGATGATCAAAGCTCCCAGCGCCATGCGAAATGGCTTCGCTGGAGCACCAAACCCCTTGCAGAACTTGGATGCATAGTCATCTTCCAATTCGTCCCACGGGATCAGCTCGGCGAGCTTGATCCAGCGGTTGTCGCCTGAGAGTTGTCCACCAAATGGCAGGAAGAAATCCTTGAACGAGAGCTGATCACGATGCTCGCGCCGATACATGTGGAAAACTCTGGGCGGTTTTTGGGCGCAAATGGCCCCATTTGCGTACATTTCACCGCCCGAAACTGCTCAGATCCATTGCGGCGCAACTGGTCTGGCTTTATTCAGGAGGCCCTGATTAAGTCGCTGGAATCAAGCTGATCAGCTGCGGCGTCTGGAATTTGGGACATGGAGGTAAGCCGTTCCCGCCGACCAAAGCCAATGCTGTCAGGCCCCGCCAGCACGCCATGGACACACTTTTAGGCGGCCCTGGCTAAGAGGGTGATTGCGCGAGCCCTTTTTATGGATGCGACTTCAAACCCACCTAGGCTCAGCAGATCTTCAATGCACTCGCCTGCATAGGCAGAATCTGCCCAGACATAATCATCATGATTTTCCGGATCCAGGAGCATTGGAAGCATCTGACTGTCATGAATATTGGCTGGAGTCACGATAAAGCGTCTGATAAAACTGTGCTCGGCATCAATGCAGATACTGTTCTTGTAGCAGTAGTGATTGATCCCATTCTTTTTCAGCCAGCGGGCATATAAATCCTTCTGCTGCAAACGATTTGGGTTTTCATCCCATCCATCCGGTAGGCGATCAGCCTTGATACCTTTGTTTTCTTCTCGGTTATTACGTTGCTTTGGAACAGGAACAAGAGTGGCATCAATGATTTGACCACCACGGGCTTCGAGGCCCTGGTCTCTCAGGTATCCCTCAAACATCTCAAAAAGCTCTTCGATTACACCAGCCTTGCGCAGGCGCTCTCTGAAGAAAGCCACAATTGTAGCATCAGGGATATTATTCATTACACCAAGGCCGGCAAACTCCTCGAAGGAACGACGGTCATGTACTTGGAATTCGACCTCTTCATCGCTTAAATTGAATAGTTGCTGGAGCATCGGCTTCTTGAAAAGAATCAGTGGATCTATCCGTTTGCGGCCAGCATTGCTTTTGCGCTCCTGGCTGTAGCCCTTATCCAGTAAAGGGCGGAATGTTTCCCAAGGAATCGATTCAGTAAGATGCGTCAGGATAGGCTTCTTCTCTTGGAGCTTTGCAACTCTTTGTTGTTCGTCCCAGAAACCTCGCTGGCCAACGAAAAGCATGTAATCTTGAAGCCTTGGTATAATTTAAGTTCGGTCGCTATCAAGTGGTCTTGCGATTTTTCGAGGTGCCCACAAGATGGGCCTTATATGCTGCACTTTCCTTCAGAGATATGCCACGTACTACCTACGATTGTGGCGGACTAGGACGCGAAAACCGCCCGAGCACAAATCCCGCGGCCACTCCCACCAAACCACCCTGCAACTGCCACAACTGCTTGCGGTAACGCCAGGGCAGCCCACCCAACTGAATCCCCACCACCAGCAGCACCAGCACACTGATCAACGCCACAGCGCCTCCAGATCCGGCAAACCCCGTCGTCTGAGCAGATGAACGCTCACGCGTGAGCTTCAGCTCGGGTTTGGTGGCCATAACGTGATTGCCCGCAATCCCTCCAGTCTGACTGGTGCACATAAAGTTTGGGAATGGCTGCCTTCACTCTTTGCGCCGGCATCAGGGCCGCCCAAGCGGGGGCTGTTGAGGGGCCCCAACGACTACGCCGAGCAGCTGCCAATTGGGACTCGCTCGATGTGGATCAGTTACTGATCGGGGAGAGCGATCTGCCGCCACAGCCCCAGCGGCAGGTTCTCGCCGATGTGGCCACCAACGCCAACGACGATCCCTGCCTCCGTGAGCTCTTGCGTTGCTGCGCCGAACAAACCCGACAGGATTGGCTGCTGTTTACCAGCGCCGATGCCCTACTCAGCACTGAATTCTGCGCCAACCTGAGCGCGTTGTGCAGCAGCATCACCAACAACCGCAAACGGTTGCTGGTGGGCCGTGCCTGGCGCCTCAGCGACAACCTGCTCGACGGCCTCGAGGCTTGCCAGCTCCCTCCCACGGCAGAAGGGCTCACAGCCCTGATCAACGCCCACGGCTACCTCGATCCCGCCGGTCAATTCAGTTGGGCCCTCTTGCCGCGCGGTGTATTGCAAGCCGCTCCCGTCGGGCTGGGCTGCGATCCAGCCGAGGTGCTGCCATGGCTGATCAGCAGTGCCCAGACCCTGGGCTGGCCCAGCCTCGATTGCACGGCAGCGGCACCGTTGGCAGCACCCTTGGCAGCGGCCGGTCATACCGCTGCCAGCCATACGCCAACAGCTGCCTGCAAGGCGCTGTGGCCGGGAAGCGAGCAGGCCCCAAAACTCAGCCTGCTGCTGGCTGCACCGGAATCCCAGCTGCAACAGCTCGCAGACAGCCTCTGCCCAACCCCATCGCTGCCCTGGGAAGTGGTGGCGCGCCCAGCCGATCCCTCCGACGGTGCGGGTGCCGTGGCCGCAGCCTGGGCCAGTGCTCTCGAGGTCGCGCAGGGGCATCTCGCCTGGCCGATCACCACGGCCCTGCCACCATTGGCACTGCTGCCTGCAGTGCTGCGCTGCTTCGACACCGGCGGCGTGGATCTGCTGCAACTGGGCTGGCAGCTGGGCAGCCAGCCCATGCCCGTGCGTGAGCCCAACCATCAAGAGCCGGGCTGTCTGGTGGCACAAACGGCCTGGCTCCGGCGAGTGATGACGGCCCTGCCACACCAGAGCAGCCCCGCCGCAGCCCTGCTCTGGATGAGGCAGCAGGCTGAGCGGCGTGGTGCGTGCACCGCCAGCCTGCCGCTCACCGCAATCCAGCGCAGCGACGTAGGCGCTGCCATCGCCGTCTGAAATCAGCATCACGCTCCAGCAGCGGCTGATGCTCCCGTTCCAGTGCCTCCAGGAGCTGCTGGCGTTGTTGATCCAGTGGGTATTGGTCCAGCACATGGAGCAGCCATCGCAGCAACTCCGCTCCGTAGCCGCAATCCAGCAGCTGGCGAACCAGCCACTGCCACTGCGGTTGTTCGTGCCAGCGCACCGCGGGCAACAGGCTCAGCTCAGCCAGGGCAAACGCCACCTGCGGACTGAAGCGCAATCCCAGGCTCTGCATCCAGACGCGCTGAGCAGCCGCACGATCGCCCTCCGCACGCAACAGCTCACCCTGGCGCTGAAGTACCAGAGCGCGCTGCAGAGGCTGGAGGGAGTCAGTCAGCAAAGCGCGGGCCGTGACCGCTGCGGCGGCGCGATCGCCCTGCGCCAGCTGCTCTTGCAATGCTTGAAACTGTTGTAAGCGCTCCGCGGCTGCATTGACCGACACATCAGCTGCATTCATGGGTCCAATTCAGATGCTGGCAGCTGAGCCATCCCATGGCAGCAGCGCCCTGAAACTCAGCCAATTGTTTCGCTACGCCCGGGCCGACGGCCAGCGACGGGCACAGATCTGGATGCCGAAGCAGGTTGCGCTACCGCCCCATTCACCTTGGCTTCCCTTGCTGGAAGAGGGCTGGATCAGGCAACAGCCCCACCCCAATCCAGCGCTGGTGCTGGTGAGTGATGCCGCTGATTGGCGCGCTGCCGATCGGCTGTATGGCACCAGCACCTCGCGACCGCGGCTGCAGGTGTTTTGGGGTGGCGACCTGCGCTGCTGGGGGCACGGCGCTCTGACGCGGCCGGCGATCCGGGTGGCGCTGGGCGAGGCCGTGGCCCAGCAACTGGCTGCTGGCCAACGGCTGCGCGAGCCGATCCACACCCTGCCGATGGCACTTGACCCGGAAGACCTGCCAGCCCCGGGCCAAGCCACAACCGATCAGGAGGTACTGCTGCTCGCCAGCACCAATGCCACCCTGGGCCTTGCGCTGCAGCAAAGCCTGATCCGCCGCGGTGTGCGCTTCCGCAGCGAACTCAGCCCCTGGCCCATGACGCAGTGGCAAAGCGCACTGGCTGCTGCTCCTGTGGTGGTTGTGCTCGCCCCGCCCCCAGGGGAGGCCAGCTTCGGGCTGCGGCGATTAGCCGCAATGGCGCTGCGCGTTCCGCTGGTCTGCGAGCAACGACTGCTCAACGACCAGCTCTGCCGCGATGGCCGCAACTGCCTGCTGCGCCCCAGCAACCCCGAGGCCCTTGCCGACGCCGTGATCAGCCTGCTGGATCCGAGCGGGGTGGGGCTGCGGCGACAGCTTGTGGACGGCGGCCTGGCCACCCTGGTGAGGCACCGCCGAGCCAGAGAGCGCCTGGAATTCGAGCAACTGCTGGATCAGCACCAACAGCACTGGCACCAAGCGCTCAGCTGCCATTCTGATCTCAAGACGGCTTCCCGCAGCCCTGCGCCCAGCTCCCCATGACAAGTCCTCTCTGGCACCAGACAGCCGAGCAACTCCTGCGGGCTGAGCGGCTGCTGCAGCACAGCGTGAACAGCCTGGATCAGGCGGCCGTGGGCCGCCGTCGCGAGCGCGATCGAATCGCCCTTGAGCTCGAACAGCTCCTAAACCCCCTCGCAGACCTAAGCCAGGGCCTCACACGCCTGATTGAAGAGATGGCCGGCGGCCGTCAGGACAACCGACTGCAGCGCTGGCAGGGGCAACTGCAGCAGTTGCTCAGTCCACTGGATCTAGGACGGCAGATGCTGGAAGAACTGGTGATCCAGCTTGACCAACCCCTGGACCAACCCCCGGACCAACCCAGCCGCGATTCCCGCGATCACCAGAAACGCTTGCAGCTGCAGCAATTGGTGGCGCTGCGCCAGAAACAGGTGATGCAGATGCAAGCCGAAGTGAGATCGTTGCAACAGCAGTTGTTCGCTGCCACCTCACAGGAACGACCAGCCGTCGATGCCCCTCAAGGTCCCGAAGGCGACGCCATCAGCACGCCCAGCATTTTCAGCTGAGCTTCGAAACGATCAAGCTGCGCCCGGAACTGATCCAGCTGCGTTGCCGCTGAATCTGGCGCTGTTGACAGGCCGGATTCGGCAGCCTCCACCAGGGCTTGCGGCCCAAGGCTGGCCAGCAGATCCAGGCGAGCCAGCGCGTCTGCATGCCCCGGAGAGCTCTCGAGGAGCTGGCGGTAACACTCCGCAGCTGCCGCCCACGCCCCGCGCTTCAGCTCCGTTTCAGCTCGCCACCAGAGCTGCTCAAACCTCGCCTTCTCCAGCATCTCAGCGATCTCGTTGTTGTTGGGCTCGAGCGCGAGCGCATTGGTGAAGGAGGCCATCGCCGACGACCAGTCACCCAAACGCAGGGCCACCACCCCCAGCAAGCGGTGCGCCGTGGCTTGAGCCGGCTGCAACGCCAGGCAACGCTCCAGCCACTGCTGGGCAGCCTGCTCATCGCCGCGGCCTAGGGCCACCTCGGCCCGGGCGAGCAGCAACTCCACCACCCCGCAGGATTCCGGATCCGCAGCCAGCGGCGCCAGCACGAGATCAGCCCGCAACCAGAGCTGCTGGCTCAGCAGAGCCCGCACCAGCAACAGTGTCAGCGGCAGGCGCTCCTGAACACCGGCTGCCACCTGTGGATCACTCAGCAGGGGCTCCAACTGAGCAATCAACAAATCTGGCTCGCCGCGGCGCTGACGCAGCTGGGCCAGGCTGAGGTGAACCCGCCCAGCTTGGGGCTTGGCTTTCAGGATCTGTTCGAGCACAGCCTCTGCTTCGGCAAAGCGTCCGGCCTCCAGGTGTTGCTGCACCAACTGCAAAGCCCGAGTCAGCTCCTGGGCAGAGGCTCCCGAGGCGAGCTGGGGAACCGCCTCACCCAGGGCCCAGGGGTCGTCGATCACTCCCAACGACCGCCGCAGGGCATCGGAATTGCCCACCCTGCGCTCCGCCTCCTCCAGCACCACCCGCGCCGCATCCGGTGCCCCACGCAGGCGCTGCAATGCAGCCAGGGCGAGGTAGGGCTCCGGCCGACTGCTGAACCGCTGCGTGAGATGACGCCAGAGGGTTTCAGCCTGAGCCAATTCGCTGCGGGCCTCATAGCTCTGCGCGAGCCGTTGCCAAAGGCCCCAGTTCTCGCCATCACGCTGCAGAGCCTGCTTACACAGCTGCTCCACCCGGGGCCACTGGTTGGCCAGCTCGGCCTGCTGCAGCTCCTCCAGGATGGGCGCCAGCCAATCATCGAGCTGCTGTCTGAGGGCATCGCCCGGACTCGAATGCTCTGTGCTCATCAACTGCTCAGGAAATCGATCGGGAGGGGGGTATCAGGCGAAACTGGCCTGCCAGGCGAGACTGAGCTGCCAGGCGAGACGAAACTGGCAAGACGAGATTGTTGAGGCCAGCTTCAATCTTTCCACTCGGCCAACCATTGCCGCAGCCAGGTGCCACGCGGATCGTGGCGAAGTCGGCGATGGCTGAGATACCAGAGTCTGTTCAAAGCGAAGCTGGATCGGTTGTGCGATGCAAAATCGGCATCGCTAGTGATCGTGAGGCTGTGCTCGCGGTTGCTAGCCGCCATGCGCGCCTGCAGATCGGCCGCTTCAGGCCAGCAAATCCAGGAATCGGCCCGCAACCGGTCGCGAAAGTCGAGGTCTTCGCAGTAGGCCGGGAAAAAACCCGGATCAAAAAGACCCACGCGATCCCAACAGGCTGCCGTGATCCAAAAAGCCGAAAACTCCTGAGGGGCGGGCAGCAGGGGCAAAAACT
>NZ_JAGQBE010000093.1 GCF_024345475.1 Cyanobium sp. T1B-Tous | reverse complement strand
CGGCCACCAGGGTGCGGTAGCTGGCCTTATCGACCACCCCCTTGAGGAAGCAGCTCACGAAGCCGGTGTTCTCCGCCATCGTGTGGGCCTTCTTGGTGCCTTCACGCAGTTGGGAAGCAAGGGCGACAGCCATCAGACGGGGGCGCTGCACGGGCGAGGGGCCAAATTAGGCGCGCCCTTTGCCGAGGCGAGCGCCAAGGTTGCGAAGGGTTACGCCGCCAGCGGCTGGTCGCCGTGCTCGGCGCCGCCGAACAGATCGAACAGCTCCCGGCAAAACTGCTGCAACTTCTGCGCCACCTCCGGCTGAGGCAGATGGCTGCCCGACGGCTGCCAGTCGCCCATGGTGGCCATCCGCCAGCGCTCGCTCTCGTAGGTGAGCCCGCGGATCACCACCCCGAGCAGCCGGGGCCGCGCATCGGCCGCTGGCCCCGGCGCCCCATCCAGCTGCAGCTGCACGAAAAACGAGCGGCACTGACTGCGGGGGCTCCAACCGGGCAGATGGAAGGAGAGATCAACGCTCTCCTGCTCGGCGAAGGCGCGGGTGAGGGGGTCGTCCCGCCAGGGCGTGAGGTTGGCGCGGGCGTCGGGGAAGTGACCGCGAAACAGGACCGCCACCGAGGCGATCGCCTGGGCCAGAGCCAGAGATCGGGCCTGTTCGGCGGCATTCACAGGGCTCATCCTGACGGCAGTTGGCTGCCCGTGCACCGTTCCATCGGCAGGTGCCGACAGGGGCCCAGGCTGTCCACCCCAGCACAACGGCCGTTCCGGCGGGGATCACACCAAACTTTTCTGCAGTCAGCCCAGGCATAGGCTCGCCCCAGTGATATCGCCGTGATGGCCACCAGCCCCACCGCCAGCTTCGAGAAGCTCACCGCCCCAGCTACGGGCACGGCCATCCGCTTTGAAAACGGCCTGCCGGTCGTGCCCAACGACCCGATCATTCCCTTCATCCGCGGCGATGGCACCGGCGTGGACATCTGGCCGGCCACTCAGAAGGTGCTGGATGCGGCGGTGGCCAAGGCCTACGGCGGTGAGCGCCGGATCGAGTGGTTCAAGGTGTACGCCGGCGACGAGGCCTGCGACCTCTACGGCACCTACCAGTACTTGCCGGAAGACACCCTCACCGCCATCAAGGAGTACGGCGTGGCCATCAAGGGCCCCCTCACCACGCCGATCGGCGGCGGCATCCGCTCCCTGAACGTGGCCCTGCGCCAGATCTTCGATCTGTACTGCTGCGTGCGTCCCTGCCGCTACTACGAGGGCACCCCCAGCCCCCACAAGCGCCCCCAGGACCTCGACGTCCTCGTCTACCGCGAGAACACCGAGGACATCTACATGGGGATCGAGTGGGAGGCCAACGACCCGGTGTGCCTCGATCTGATCAAGCACCTCAATGAGGTGGTGATCCCGGCCAACGGCAAGCTGGGCCAGCGCCAGATTCCGGTGGGGTCCGGCATCGGCATCAAGCCCGTGAGCAAGCACGGCAGCCAGCGCCACATCCGCAAGGCGATCCAGCACGCCCTGCGCCTCGAGGGCGACAAGCGCCACGTGACCCTGGTGCACAAGGGCAACATCATGAAGTTCACCGAAGGCGCCTTCCGCGACTGGGGTTATGAGCTGGCCACCAGCGAATTCCGGGCCGAGTGCATCACCGAGCGGGAGAGCTGGATCCTGGGCAACCTCGACAAGGACCCCGGCCTGAGCATCGAGGCCAACGCCCGCATGATCGAACCCGGCTACGACAGCCTCACCCCCGAGAAGAAGGCCGGCGTGGATGCCGAGGTGCAGGGCGTGATCGACGCCATCGGCACTTCCCACGGCAACGGCCAGTGGAAGGCGATGGTGCTGGTCGACGACCGCATCGCCGACAGCATCTTCCAGCAGATCCAAACCCGCCCGGCCGACTACTCCGTGCTCGCCACCCTCAACCTCAACGGCGACTACATCTCCGATGCGGCCGCCGCCGTGGTGGGCGGTCTGGGCATGGCCCCCGGCGCCAACATCGGCGACAACGCGGCCATCTTTGAAGCCACCCACGGCACCGCTCCGAAGCACGCCGGCCTCGATCGCATCAACCCCGGCTCGGTGATTCTCAGCGGCGTGATGATGCTCGAATTCATGGGCTGGCAGGAAGCGGCCGACCTGATCACCGCGGGCCTGAGCGCCGCCATCGCCCAGGGGGAGGTCACCTATGACCTGGCTCGCCTGATGGAGCCCCCGGTCGAACCGGTGAGCTGCTCCGGCTTCGCCGCAGCCGTGGTGAAGCACTTCGGCGGATGAGCCTGCCGGGCCTACCTGCTGGGGCCACCGACCCCTGCGTGCACTGCGGCTTCTGCCTGCCCACCTGCGCCAGCTACCGCGTGCTGGGCACGGAGATGGACTCTCCCCGGGGCCGCATTCACGCCCTCAAGGCGATTGAGGCCGGCGAGCTGGAGCTGGATGCCACCGTGGCCTCCCACTTCGACAGCTGCCTGGGCTGCTTCGCCTGTGTCACGGCCTGCCCCTCGGGGGTGCGCTACGACCAGCTGATCGAGGCCACCCGCCCCCAACTCAACGCCCCCGAGCTGCGCACGCCGGCCCAGCGGACCTTCCGCAAGCTGCTGTTCAGCCTTCTCCCCTACCCCAAGCGGCTGCGGGCCGCCCTGGCGCCCCTGCGGGCCTACACCGGCACGCCCCTACAGGCCCTGGCCCGCCGCAGCGGACTCACCCGGCTGCTGGGGCCCCAGCTGGAGGCCATGGAGCAGCTGCTGCCGCCCCTCGCCCCGGAGGCCTTCCGCGATGTCTTCCCGGCGTTGGTGCCGGCCCAGGGGGAGCGCCGGGCCCGGGTGGGCCTGGTGCTGGGCTGCGTCCAGCGGCTGTTTGACCCGGCGGTGAACGCCGCGGCCGTTCGGGTGCTCGCCGCCAATGGCATCGAGGTGGTGATCCCACCGGCCCAGGGCTGCTGCGGCGCCGTGACCCACCACCAGGGGGAACGGGACCAAACCCGCCAGCTGGCCCAGGCCCTGATGGCCAGCTTTGAGGCCGTGGTGGGTCCCGGGAAAGCCGCCGGCGCCGAACCGCTCGATGCGGTGCTGGTGGCCGCCTCCGGCTGCGGCCACACGATGAAGGCCTACACCCAGCTGGCCGGCAGCAGCTTCGCCGCACCCGTGGCCGACATCCAGGAATTCCTGCAGACCCTGGGTCTGAGCGAGCCCTTCCAGAGAGCGCTGAAGCCGCTCCACCACGCCGATGGCCGCCCAGCCAGCGCCGAACGGCCCCTCCAACTGGCCTTTCACGATGCCTGCCACATGCTCCATGGCCAGGGCATCAGCGAGGAGCCGCGCGCCCTGCTGCGGTCCATCCCCTACGTCCAACTGCGCGAGGCCAGCGAAGCCGGAGTGTGCTGCGGCAGCGCCGGCATCTACAACCTGGTGCAGCCCGAGGAGGCCGCCGCCCTGGGGCGGATCAAGGCCGACGATCTGTCCGGCACCGGTGCCGATCTGGCCGTGAGCGCCAACATTGGCTGCAGCCTCCAGATCCGCCGCCACATGCAGGAAGCGGCGCGGCCCATCCCCGTGGCCCACCCCATGCAGCTGCTTGACCGGAGCTACGGCAACGGCCAGGACCGGCCGGGTTGAGCGGCTCGGGCCGGCTGCTCAATATTTTGGGGCTGGGCTTCGGCCTGGCGGGTGCCGTGGGCGGCACGATCGGCGCGGGCATCCTGCGCACCCCTGGCCTGGTGGCAGCCCAGCTCCCCTCCGCCCCGCTGGTGCTGGCGGCCTGGCTGGTGGGCGGCATCTATGCCCTGCTCGGGGCGGTGTGCATCGCCGAACTGGCCGCCAGCCTGCCCCAGGCTGGTGGCTGGTATGTGTACGCGGAGCGGGCCTTCGGGCGGCGGGCGGGATTCCTGGTGGGCTGGACCGACTGGGTGGCCCACTGCATCGGCCTGGCCTGGGTGGCCACCACGGTGGGGGAGTACGGCCAGGTTCTGCTGCCATCGCCGTTCCGGGAGGGCGCCAGCGGGGCCCAGGCCCTGGCCCTACTGGCCATCGGTCTGTTCACCTTGATCCAGCTGCGGGGCCTGCGGGCCGGCAGCACCAGCCAGGAGCTGCTCAGCCTGGCCAAGGCGGTGGCGTTCCTCGGCCTGGTGGCGGCCTGCTTCCTGCTCCCCGCCGCCGGGGAGACCCCAGGGACGGGCCTGGCCGCGAGCCTGGAGACGGTCACGGCAGGGGGCTGGCGGAGTCTGATGGTGGCGGGTGTGCTGGCCCTCCAGGCCGTGATCACCACCTACGACGGCTGGGCCAGCCCGGTGTATTTCGCGGAGGAGTTCAGCGAGCCCGAGCGGGATCTGCCCCGTTCCCTGATCGGTGGGGTGCTGGCGGTGATGGCGCTCTATCTGCTGATCAACCTGGCCCTGCTGCACGTGCTGCCGATCGCCCAACTGGCCAGCTCGAACCTGCCGGCCGCCGCCGCGGGGCGAGCCCTGGCCGGCCCCCTGGGGGGGCACCTGATCACGGCCGTGGCCCTGGTGTCGCTGCTGGGGCTGATCAACACCGTGGTGATGGCGGCGCCCCGGATCCTCTACGGCCTGGGCCGCGATGGCCTGCTGCCGGACTGGGCCACGGCGGTGAACGAGGGCGGTACCCCCACCGTCGCCCTGCTGATCACCAGCGCAACCGCCGCGGCCCTGGTGCTGGCGGGCTCCTTTGAACGGCTGCTGGCCATGGGGGCCGTGCTCTACGTGAGCCTGCCGCTGGCGGGCATCGCCGCGCTGCTGGCCCTGCGCTGGCGCGAACCGGAGCTGCCGCGGCCCTTCCGCACCTGGGGCTACCCCCTCACCCCCCTCCTCGTAGCGGCGGTGTCGCTGGCCTTTCTAGTGGGCACCGTTCTGGGCGATCGGGCCGACAGCCTGACCGCCCTGGCCCTGGTGGCCCTCGGTTACGGCGGCTCGCTGCTGGCGGAGCGCCTGGCAGCCGCTGACGGGTCGGGCTGACTGCCCCCATCCGGCTCAGCCTGCGGGTCCAATCCCTCCATGCAGCGCCAGGCCTGCCGCAGGGTGCCGGCATCGCCCAGATTGCCCGGGAAGGTGAGCACCGGCAGCTGGGGCACGGCCGCCTCCACTGGCGTCAGCACCAGCGACAGACCGGGCAGCAGCTGACCCTGCAGCTCCACCGCCGCCAGGCCCAGGCCATCGGCCAGCAGGGTGTGGGTGGTGATGCCGCCCTTGCTGATCAGGTAGCCCAGCTGGGGGGCCAGGGCCGCCGCCAGCCGGGCCATCAAGGCCGCCAGGCCATCCCCGAGGCGGCGGCGCTCCACCGCCGAGCCGCAGCAGAGCTCACCCCGACTCGTGAACAGCACCGGCGTGTGTCCGTCGGCCAGCAGGGCCTGGAGCTGCACCAGCCAGTCCTGCTCCAGGGAGGCCAGCAGGGGTTCGGACAGCGGCCCCTCCAGCACCCGCGCCAACCGGGCCACGGGCAGCTCGATCCCGGCGCAACCGGGCTCCCGCAGCAACTGCTCCAGCTGGGCATCGGCCAGGGGCACATGGGAGCCCACCAGCACCAGCCCCGGCAGCGGCTTCCCGCCAAGGCCCCGTCGGCGCCCCTGGGCTAGGCCAGACGCATTCCGGGGCTGGGGCGGCAGCTCGGCCAGGGCCTGGATCCAGCTGGCCGCGGACTGGGCCAGCACGGGACGCGACGAGGCGCGCACCACCCCAGCCAGGGCGGCCAGTTGTGGGGGCCGCTGGGCATCCACGGCCACCACGGGCTGGTTCTGCCAACCAGCCAAACGGGCCGCCAAGGCCTGGCCGCCGTCCGCGGCAGCGCGCTCGAGCTCGGCAGCGTCAAGACGTTGCACCTGCTGGGCGGGCATGCGGCCGCCGCTCTTCTCCTCCACCCAGGCGGGCAGATAGCTCGTGCCGTAGCCGAACAGGCCATCGCGGGCAAAGGGGGTCTGATCCACGGGCTGGCCGTGCAGGAGGTGCACCCCGCCCACGGTGGTGCGCCCACCCTCCAGAAACGCGGGGATCAGCAGGGTGGCGGCGAACGGACCCAACTCCGCGCTGATCACATCCACCTCCAGGGGGAAATGGCCGCGCAGGGTGGAGTCGCCGCGGCTCACCAACCACCAGCGGGCGATGCCAGCAGCCGGCAGGGCCGCCGCCAGGGCCCGGCAGATCTGGCGCACCCGCTCAGCGGCAGCCTGGGGCGCCAGGGCCCGGGTGTTGGCCAGCAGAAACAGCAGCGGCGAGGGGTGCTCCAACCCCGCCGCCAGGGTGGCCGGATCCCAGCGCAGCAGCAGGGGGCAGCTGTGCACCGTCTGGGAGCCGGTGGGGTCATCGTCGATGACCAGGATTTTGAAGGGGGCGGCCATGGCACCATCGTGCCGTGATCACCCCCGAGCCCCGTGAGCTGCAGGAGCTGGTGCGCGAGCTGCACCGGCAGGCCACGCCGTGGCAACCCGCTGGCCTGGGCAGCCGCCTGAGCTGGGGTCCGCCAGTGGCCCCCGGCAGCAGCACCGTGAGCTGCCGCCAGCTGGGCGGCATCGTCGAGCACAACCCCGGTGATTTCACCGTCACCGTGCAGGCCGGCACACCACTGGTGGAGCTGCAGGCGGAACTCGCCCATCACCGGCAGTGGTTGGCCCTCGACTGGCCCTGGGGCAGCGGCCCCAGCGGAGAAGCCAGCGGCAGCCTGGGCGGTCTGGTGGCCCGGGGCCTGGCCGGCGGCCTGCGCCAGCGCTATCTGGGCGTGCGGGACCAGCTGATCGGCATCGAGCTGATCCGGGCCGACGGCGTCCGCGCCCGGGCCGGCGGCAAGGTGGTGAAAAATGTGGCCGGCTATGACCTGATGCGCCTGTTCACCGGCAGCTGGGGCTCCCTCGGCCTGATCACCAGC
>NZ_JAGQBE010000092.1 GCF_024345475.1 Cyanobium sp. T1B-Tous | reverse complement strand
GGACGCAGTCCTGCTTCTGTTCGCGCATCAGCTGGGGTTGCCCCATCTGGCCCTGCCTCAGGGAGCAGCCCATTAGCCCGATCTCCCAGCGCCCGAAACCCCCTGCTTGGGCGGCGCTGGCCCAGGCCAGCAGCATCAGGCCCAGGCTGAACATTCGCGCCATGGGCGTGCTCAGTAGCCCGAGTCGGCCACGCAGCTGCCCTGGCAGCTGATGCCATTGCTGGCGGTGCGTCCGCAGTGTTGGCAAAGAACCGGCTCGAGGGGGGGCTCTGGCTCGCTGGTGTTCTTAGCCAAGCTGGCGCAGCCGGGTGTGGGGGAATCGGTCATTTTGGGAGGTATCCGCTTTGGCACCTAACTCCACGATGGCGCATCCAGTGGGGCAGCCCGGCATCGGCGTCGGCACTTGGGCCTGGGGAAATCAATTTCTTTGGGGCTACGACCCGAGCCAGGATCCGGTGCTTGAAGCCACCTTTCAGCGGGCTGTGGCCTGCGGCCTGCACACCTTTGACACCGCGGATTCCTACGGCACTGGCAGGCTTAACGGCCGCAGTGAGGCCCTTTTGGGCCGCTTTGCGGCGGCCCTACCGGCGGCCCATCGCGACCAGCTGCTGGTGGCTACCAAGCTCGCCCCCTTCCCCTGGCGACTGGGGCGCCGCGGCTATGAACGGGCTTTTGCGGCTTCGAAACGGCGCCTGGCCGGTCGAATTGATTTGGTGCAGCTGCACTGGAGCACGGCTCGTTACGCCCCCTGGCAGGAGGACCCTCTGCTTGAGGGTCTGGCTGATCTGGTGCAGCAGGGGGATGTGGCGGCCCTTGGCGTTTCAAATATGGGCTCCCGTCGCCTGCGGGAGGTGCACCGGCGCTTGGCCGAGCGGGGAGTGCCGCTCAGCAGCCTCCAGGTGCAGCTATCGCTGCTGGCACCCAATCCGATCCAGCCGGGCGGTGTGGCTGAAGTCTGCCGTGAGCTGGGTGTCCGTTTGATCGCCTACAGCCCCCTGGCCCTGGGGCTGCTGGCCAGATCAACAGCGGCTGGGCCTCTGCCTAGGGGGCCAAGGGGAGCTTTGTTCCGCCGGTTGACTCCCGGCTTGGTTGAGCTCCAGGCTGAGATGGCCCGAATCGCGGCCAGTCGCGACGCCAGCCTGGCGGCCGTGGCCCTCAACTGGTGTCGTGCCCACGGCGCTTTGCCGATTCCCGGCCTGCGCCGGCCGGAGCAGGTGGAGCAGGCTGCGGCTGCCTTGGCCTGGAACCTGTCTGAGCAGGAGCGTCGCCGTCTAGATGATTTGGCGCTGGGATTGCAGGTAGGCATGCCTGCCAATCCCTTCCAGAGCGACTAGCCGGCCTGGGGGGCTGGATCGAGGGTGAGCACCACGGGCATGGCCTGGGGGCGTACCAGGGGCACCACAGGGCTGGGACCGTGGTCGCCGTGGCTTTCGGCTTCGGCGGCCGCTTCGGGGCCGCAGGCTGCCAGGGCTTCCTGCAGCAGGGAATCGAAGGTGGCTCCAGGCAGCCGGTGGCGTGCCAGCTCTAGGAAGGCTCGAGCCAGAGACTCCCCAGCCGCTGCCCTCAGGGCGGGGTTGTTGTGGCGAAGCTGCAGCTCGTCATCGATTGAGCGCAGGAAGCGTTCCGTGACATCCCGTTTGGTGGAAGCCCGGATCCTGGTGTCCTGTTCGGCCTGGGATAGGAAAGGCTGAGCCTCTAGCTCCTCCAGCCGGCGGCCCAGGCTTTCAAGCACCTCCCGCGCTTCCTTGGTCACGTGGGCCAGTTGGCCGTCTGAGAGACGGGGTAGGTCAGCTACATAGACCTTGCCGTGATCTCGCAGGGTGAGAAAGGTGGGCCTCAGCCCCCCCCGCTGGGGCGCTGCCTGAAGCTCTCGGGGGCGTTGCGGCCGGGTTGGGGCTACGGGGCCGGCCGAGCTGCGGCGGCGGGTGATGCGTTGACCAGTGCCGAGGGGGGGGGCAGCGGAGGAGCCCAGGGGACTTGGGGCCGCTATTCGCTGTGGTGAACCTATTGATTGCGTCATGACGCCACTCCTAATACGACTACGTATGGCTCGAACATCGCCCTGGCTCAGGAACCGGGGCGATAGGTGTTGATCAACTTCGAGGCCAGCACCCTAGGCAGGAGAGCGTCTTCCAACCGTCCCAACAGCCCACTCTGATGCAATTGGCCATTGGCAGCCGGGCTGATCAAGCGCTGAAGGGAAGTCCTGCCAGCGGTTGCGCTCCAGCACTGCCATTGGCCACCGCGCCCAGCTCCCAGGCCTCGTAGCCAGTGTCTTGGCAGATTGCGAGAGCTTGATCCGCTGCAGCTGCCGGCACCACTAGGCAGTAGCCCACCCCCAAATTGAAGGTGTTCCAGAGATCGGCCTCCGGCACTTCGCCGGCTTGCTGCAGCCAGCGGAACAGAGGTGGACGCTGCCAGCTGGTTGGGTCGATCACGCCGTGCACCCCAGTGGGCAGGCAGCGGGGCAGGTTTTCAGGCAGGCCGCCGCCGGTGATGTGGGCCATGCCGTTTATGGGCACCTTGCTGGCAAGCAAGGCTTTAACCAAGGTTCCATAGAGACGGGTGGGGGCGAGCAGGGCATCTATCAGGTTTTGGTTGCTGTGGGGCAGGGTCGTGAGTTCATCGACCGCCTGGCTCTCAAGAATGCGGCGCACCAGGCTGAAGCCATTGCTATGGACCCCACTGCTGGCCACCGCCAGGATGCGATCCCCGGCGCTAACGGCCCGTCCATCGATCAGGGCGCTTGCCTCGACCACGGCCACGCAGAAGCCGGCCAGGTCGTAGCGGCCAGGGGCATAGAAGCCAGGCATTTCGGCTGTTTCGCCGCCAAGCAGGGCGCAGCCGCTTTGGCGGCAGCCGTCGGCGATGCCCTCCACCACCTCAGCCATGGCCTCCGGGCTGAGCTTGCCTGTGGCGATGTAATCAAGGAAGAAAAGCGGCTCGGCCCCGCTGGTGATTACGTCGTTGACGCACATAGCCACCAAGTCGATGCCCACATCGTGGTGGCGGCCGTAGGCCTGAGCCAGCTCAAGCTTGGTGCCAACCCCGTCGGTGCCGGAGACCAGCAGGGGATCCCGTAGCCCGGCGGGCAGTCGGCATAGCCCCCCGAAGCCTCCGAGCCCGCCCACAACCTCAGGGCGCCGTGTCGCTTCAACACTGGACCGGATCCGCTCCACAAACTCCCTGCCTGCGACCACATCCACCCCGGCTGTGCGGTAGTCCATCCCGTGCGAACCCATCTGCAGCTCCGATCCTCTGATGCCACCTCCCCAAATCCGGGGCCAATTGCCCGATTGGCACCCCAAACGATTAGCTGCGCTGATGATTGTGATTTGGGTCGCTGATCCTCGCTGGCCTTGCCTACCCCCGCTCAGCCCTGTAAGCGCCTGCCCTGGTCGCTTGGATGACAATTGCTGATCAATCTTGTAGGTGTCGTTTTTGACCGAAACGGCCGGCTGAAGCAGTTAACTTTGCCCTGTCGTCAATTCCCGATAGGAACCCCGAACGCGAATTCGTATCTCAACTCCATTCAGTTTGAGATCGAATCCAACGCTGACGAATCACTAATTGCCTCTGGCTGGTGATTGCCGCAACAGCGGCGAGTTTCGTTTGTTATGCGCAGCACCTTCTCCCTTGGGGCTCTCGCCCTGCTTCTCTCCGGCAGTGCTTTGGTTCCCGCCATCGCCGAGTCCAGCCTCGCCTCAACCAGCAACGATGCTGTAGCGATGGCTGTTTCCAGCCCTGAGCCCCAAGGCCCTTCGCCTGCAGTCGCCATCCGCGAGGTTGATGTGGAGCTGTCACCAAGTGACACCCAGATCAAGCAGGCTCCTCCGACCCCTATCGCTCCTGCCCCAAAGCCAGCGCCCCGTGTGGTGCATAGCTCCAAGGGTCAGGCAAGTTGGTACGGCCCCGGATTCTTCGGCAACCGCACTGCCAACGGCGAAGTCTTTCGTCCTGGCACCCTCACGGCGGCCCACCGCACCCTGCCTTTCGGCACCAAGGTGCGTGTGACCAACCTCTGGAATGGCCGCACCGCCGTGGTGCGCATCAACGACCGGGGTCCTTTCCACGGCAACCGCGTCATTGACATTGCCCATGGAGCTGCCCAGTCCTTAGGCCTCACAGCCAGTGGCGTTGCTCAAGTGCGTCTCGAAGTGCTCCAGTGAGCTGAGCTAAGCCAGCTCCCCTCAATCAGCCCATCCGCCAATCTGGCGGGTGGGTTTTTTGTTGGCTGCCGCCGCTCTTTCCTTGGACCTGCTCGAAACATGCCAAGACCTAGCCGCCTGGCGGCAGCAGCAGCAGGCTCCCCTGCATTTCGTGCCCACGATGGGGTCGCTGCATGAGGGTCATCAGCAGCTGATTCGCCGAGCAGCGGCACTGAGGCAAGGTTCAGGCCAGCCCCCATCTGTGTTGCTGAGTGTGTTTGTCAATCCCCTGCAGTTCGGCCCTGGGGAAGATCTCGAGTCCTATCCCCGGAACCTCCGCTCCGACATTGATCTAGCCGCCGCAGCAGGTGCCACGGCCCTGTTTGCTCCCAACGTGGCGGAGATTTACCCCCGGGGCGAGGCCGGCTTGACCCGGGTGGTGCCGCCTTTGCTTTTGCGCCAGGGGCTCTGTGGCCGCCACCGGCCCCAGCACTTTGAGGGGGTGGCCACCGTGGTGATTCGGCTGCTGACCCTGGTGCGCCCTGATCTCCTGCTGCTTGGCGAAAAAGATTGGCAGCAGCTGGTAATCCTGAGGCGGGTGGTGGCGGATCTGGGCTTGCCGCTGCGCATTCAGGGCTGCCCCACAGTGCGGGAGGCCGATGGGCTCGCCTGCAGCTCCCGCAACCGTCGCCTTTCCCCCTCCCAGCGCCAGCAGGCCGCGGCGCTGCCAGCTGGTCTGGCGGCTGCGGCTGCCCAACTGCGTGGCGGCCTTTCCCAAGCCCCAGCGCTCACTTCCCAGCTGGCCCAGCAGCTGGAAGCGGCGGGCCTGAGGGTGGATTATGTGGAGCTTGTGGCTCCCCATAGCCTGGAGCCATTGCAGCAAGTGCAAGGCTTGGCCCTGCTCGCCACTGCGGTGCACTGCGGTTCAAGCCGCCTGATCGACCATTGTTTTCTGATGTCTCGTCTGCCGATCGTTGCCATTGATGGACCAGCGGGGGCGGGCAAGAGCACCGTCACCCGTGCCTTTGCCCGCCAGATGGGCCTGGTTTACCTAGACACCGGCGCCATGTACCGGGCTCTCACCTGGTGGGTGCTTCGCCAGGGGGCTGACCCTGCCGATGCGGCGGCTGTGGAACCCCTTCTGCTGGGCCTGGATCTGCAGCTCAGTGCCGGCGGCGCCGGCGAGCAGTTGGTGAGCATCAATGGCTTCGACGTGACCGAGGCGATTCGCAGCCCGGAGGTAACGGCCCAGGTCTCCCTGGTGGCTGCCCACGGCTGTGTGCGCCAGGCCCTCACGGCCCAGCAGCAGGCCATGGGGCTTAAGGGGGGGCTGGTGGCCGAGGGCCGCGACATCGGCACCGCCGTTTTTCCCGACGCTGAGCTCAAGGTTTTTCTCACGGCCACTGCTGCGGAGCGGGCCCGCCGCCGCGCCCAAGACCTCGAGAGCCGGGGCTTTGCGGTGCCTCCGCTGGTTGAGCTGGAGGCCCAGATAACTGCCCGTGATCAGCAGGACTCAAGCCGGGAGGTGGCGCCGCTGTGCCAGGCAGCGGATGCGGTGGAGCTGGTTACGGACGGTATGGCCATTGAGGCTGTGATCCAGGCACTCGTGGACCTGTTCCGCGAGAGGGTTCCGGAGGAGGCCTGGCCGGCCGCTAACGGCGTTTAGTCGTTTAGACGTCTAGGGCCTGCAGCAGGCCACTGCAGGCGTCTTCCAGCAGGTCGAGCACGTGCTCAAATCCCTCGGCCCCCCCGTAATAGGGATCGGGCACTTCGCTGACATCAAACCGACTGCAATAGCGCAGTAGCGGCTCGATGCGGGCGAGGCTGCTGCCGCCAGCTTTCCCGGCTAGGGCTTGCACCTGAAGCAGGTTGCTGGCGTCCATGGTGAGGATGTGGTCGAAGCGGTTGAGGTCCGCTCGCTCCAGCTGTCGCGCCCGGCTGGGCAGCTGGATGCCGCGGCGGCTGGCGGCTGCGCGCATGCGGGCATCGGCAGCCTTGCCCACATGCCAGCTACCGGTGCCAGCCGAATCCACCACAAACCGCTCACCAGCCTGAGATTGCTGGAGCAGGTGCAAAAACACCCCTTCAGCGGCTGGGGAGCGGCAGATGTTGCCCAGGCAGACAAACAGCACCCGTTTCTTCATTGCAGCTCCAGCCGTGAAAGGGCCAACGTGGCGCGCCTCTGCACCACTGGAGGAGTGCCATCAGCCGCTTCCTGGAGTGTGAGCAGGCCCTGTTGGGCCAGCTGCCTCTCCGGGCCTGCCGCGGGCAGGCCAGCTGCCAGCAACTCCAGCCCCACCGCCACCGCGTAGCGCACCACCCACTCGCCGTCGCTGGTGGCGGCCAGTAGGGCTCCTAGGCACTGGCGCTGGACGTCCTGCTTTTGGTCAGGGGGGAGCTCGGTCAGCTGCAGCTGGCCGAGCCCCTTGGCGGCAGCCCGGCGCACGCTGGCAGCTACGTCGCTGCCGAGGGCATCGAGCAGCAGCTCTAGCCCGCGCACATCGCCGATGCCGGCGAGGGCGCGCACGGCCCAGGCCCGGGCTCCGTAGTTTTCGGGGTCGAGCTGCAACAGGGCCTCCACGGCCGCTGTCCCCAGGCTGATCAGCCCCTCCACGGCGGCTACCGCCGCACCGGGGTTGTTGAAGCCCAACACCTCCACCAGCACCGGAGCGGCGCTGGCATCGGCGCAGCTGGCCAGTTCCTGGGTGGCTTGCAGTAGGGCCAGGGCACTGCCGGCCTGTTGCAGGGCTGCAATCCGGGCTGCCACCGGTGAATCCATGCTCATAGCAAGGCGTCCATGCAGGCCAGCAGGGCCTCGTCGCCGGGGGCGCCGCT
>NZ_JAGQBE010000091.1 GCF_024345475.1 Cyanobium sp. T1B-Tous | reverse complement strand
GACCTGGAACTGGTCGCCAGGGATCGTGCACTAGGGCGACTTCGCCGCTGCCAGATTGATCGAGCAGCAGTTCGCCCTCCTCCGCGTCGATTGTGGCCAGGCCACGACTGCGCAGCCCCCAGCTGAGGCGGCGGCTGTCTGAAATGGGGGCCCGCCAATGGCGGCTTGAGTGTTTGCCGGATCTATGGGGGACTTTTTCTACAAGAACCGCAGCGCTGAGTTGTTCTGCTGCGGCTTGATCCTGAAGATGGTGTTGAAAAAAGGCCAGTTGCAACCGATCAAGGCCGCCCTTCCAGTCGAGGTGCGTATAGGCGCCAATGCGCAGCAGCGGCGAGCCACCCGCAGTAATAGCACCTGCAAAGAGGTTCAAGATGCCGCGCAGATGGGGGTCGTACCAGCCACCGATCAGCAGCATCGGGCGCTGCCATAGAGCTGCGCCTGGTTGGTGGCAAACCCACCTAGGGGCCTCGCTTGCCGGTAGCTGCAGCCAGCGGCAGGCCATGCCTTGAGGGTCATGGCGCTTGAGCAGCTCCAAGCCATCAGACAGAAAGTCGCCCGAGCCGAGGCTGCGGCGAATCGCTTGCCAGCCGGCATCGTCCCCAAGTTTTTTGCAGCGCAGGGCTGCCAACTGCAGGCCCCAGCCGAGGCCTAGGGCCCACCAGTGGGCTCCACCCTCGCAAGCCCAGTCGCCGCGCTCGTCCAAACCAGCCATAGCCGGTGCCAGGCAGTCGGGCAGGGCCCCTGGATCGTCGCTTAGTAGTTGGGTCAGGCCTTGGTAAGAAAATCCGTAGCAACCGACTCTTCCGTTACTGCCATCAAGTTTGCGAACCCAGCGGATGGTGTCTGCACCATCGGATAACTCCTGCTCGAATCCTTGGAACGTCCCCTGGGAAGCACCTTGACCGCGCACATCCTGAACAACTACCAGAAAGCCATGGGCTGCGTACCAGCTGGGATGGGCATAGGTAACTGTTGAGGCGATCGCTCGGCCGTAGGGCTGGCGCATTAGCAGCACCGGCCATGGTCCTTGGCCTGCTGGTTGCCAGACTCGGCTGATCAGCTCTGTGCCATCCCGGCAGTCCATGGCCTCGTCTCGCCATTGAACCTGCAAAAGGTTTGGAGCCGGGCTGCTCACTCAGCGCACGTCGGGGCAATAAAGCCCAATCACATAGGTAATAAGTACCTCAGAATCCATGGGGCTGAGGTTTTCTTGGCGAGCGATCTGGCTGACGGCCGAGCTGGATGTAGCGGAGAGCCCCTGGGCGTTGAAGCCCTGAAACTGGCTGCAAAGCGCCTTCGCCCTCCCAGGGTTTTGCTTCACGGACTCCAGCAATTGGGATTGGGCCAGGGCGGGTGACCATGCGGCTGCCAGGTTGATCAGCAGTACCGGCAGGAGACTGGTTAAGGCCCAGCCGAAGGCCGAGTGGATTTTGGGGGACTGGCGATCAGACAACTTATGAAGCCCCATTGCAAATCCATTTGAGCCATAAGGGGCGGCGGCTGGAGCCTGCTCTGGATCAGTTTGTGGGGCGGCGTTGGGCGCGCCGGATCCATTCATTCAAGGTGGCTAGATCAAGCATGGGGGAGGCCATGCCGGTGAGGCTTCGTTGCAGCCGGCCCATCTGTACCAAGAGTTGGTGCGGGTCACTGGCCGCCAATCCAGCCCTGCTAGCGATGCCGGCGTAGAGCAGCAGGGCGGCTTCTGCCGGCTCGATTCCCACCTCCACCACTAGTCGGGCCTGGCCCCGAAGCTTGATCAGCCGGGCCTCGCTGGCGCCGCCGCTGCGCCCAAGCCGGCGCAGGTCCTGGTCTTGGAGACCGGCGAGTTGGGGCCAGTTATCGATGCCGGCTAGCTCCAATTGGCGTTGTTCACGCTTGAAGTGACTCGGCAATTGCCACATGGCTAGGGCTGTAGCTCAACATCACCACTTGTAAGGCTGCGGGTGGCTTCCGCCAGCACCACTGGCTTGCTGAGCCCTGGGGCGATCGTTTCCACCCGGCGCAGTCGCACATGCACCAGGTTGTCGGCGCTGCTGCGGCCTCCACCCCTGAGGTTTTGGGCTACTTGCTGAACTGTGGGTGCGGCGGCCCCATCCGCTAGGCCGTCTGGCGCTGCTGCCACCACCAGGTCGATGCCGTTGTCAAACACCACGGGCACACTCACGGCCCCAGCTAGCTGCACCCGAGGGGTGTAGCTCACCGCAAAGGCCAGGCAGGAAACGGCGAGCAGGGCCGTGAAGCTGGTGATACCAACCAGCCGAAAGCGAATCCCCCAGCGGCTCAGATAACCAACAATCGTGGTCAAAGCCAGGACTCCACTGGCGGCCCCCAGCCATTTGCCCGCTGTCATCAGGATTGGATCAGCGGCCATAGGGCTGGATGTTTGGGTTAGTGCCTTTATATTGCGCCGGTCGCAGGGGTGGCAGCCCACGGGAATGGCGGAGTTGCCAGAACAGAACCCTGGGCCAGTCCCCGCTTCGCCGTCACTTGCACCACCACCCTGGCCTCAGGGCCCCGGCAGCGTCCGCTTGCTGGCGGCGTTTGCAGGCGGTTGCGGTGCCCTGATTCTGTTGGTCTGGGGCGGGGATCAGGCCCTGAGAAAGCTCTACGAGCACTGGAGACCTCGGCTTGAGCAGCCGCTCAGCCAGCTTGCTGGCCATCCCGTTGAGCTTGGCGAATATCAGGGTCTGGGCTGGGGTGGTCTGCGCATTGGGCCCAGTCGCATCGCCCCTGGGCGGCTGGATGGCTCCTCACTCTTGGTGCGTTCGGTTTTGGTGAGCTTGGATCCGCTTGCCAGCCTGCGCCAGCGGTTGCCCGTGGTGCATGTGGGCTTGGCTGGTGTGCGCGCTGAGTTGCGGCGCAACTCTCAAGGTCAGTATTGGGTGCCAGGGCGGCTTGCTGTAGGCACCAAGCCGCCGCGCCTGGATCTCAGGTTGCGCCTGGTGGATCCCGCTTTGCTCAACCTGCAGCCTTCCGGTACGAGCCTCCGCCTCACGGGCCGTGGTGCAGTGCTGCCCCATCGCCGGGAGGTTGAACTGGCGGCTTGGCTGCGCTCGGAGGTGGCCGCTGGCGAGCTGGCCATGGAGCTCCAGGGCAATTGGCAGATGCAGCGCTGGGATGGAACCCTGCGGACAAAGGCCTTGCAGCTACCCCCTCTGCAGCGCCTGTTAGGCCTGCCTGGTCAACTTGCGGGTCACGCAGATGGCAAGTTCGCCTTGGCCTGGAGGGATCGCCAGCCCTTCTGTCGAGGTGGAGCCCAGCTGCGCCAATTGCGCTGGCGGCCTGCGACCGGCGTATCCCGACTGGAGTTGCCATTCAGCCAACTGCGCTGCAGCGGCCAGGCGCTCGAGTTGGACCGCTCTGCCTGGCGCTGGGGAGCACCGGGCAGCAAGGGCCTGCAGGGCACCCTGCGGCTTGAGGGGCTGTGGCAGCGAAACCAGCTTCAGTTGCGCCAGTTTGAGCTGGCCCGCGGTCGCTCCTGGCTAAAGCTCAAGGGGAGCTTGGCCAGGCGTTTTGATCTGACGGGGCAATGGCAGCTCCGGCCCGGTGACCTTCCCCTGCAAGCCGGCACCCCTGAGTGGCTGTTGAACCAAAAGGTAAGCGGCTCAGTTTCGGCCAGGGGGCCGTGGCGCCTGCCCCAGCTCCAGGCCCGCTTTGGTCAGCCCAGTAACCCGTTGCTGGGTCGCTGGGATGCGGTTTTGGATTGGCGCGATAAGCGCCTAGTGCTGCAGCGTTTCAGTAGTGCCCACCTCTCCGCCCGTGGCGTGTTGCCCCTGGGCCTGCGGGCCGGTGAGGGGCTGGTGCCAGGCCAGCTCGATCTCAACTTGGAGCTGCAGCGCTACCCCCTCGAGCGGCTCGATTTGCTTGTGGGCACCCAATTGCAGGGAATCTTGCAGGCCACTGGCCGGGTTCGGGGCCCTCTCAAAGCCTTGAGGCCAGACCTGGATCTCCAGATCGACCAGCCCGGTGCGGGCCCCCTCAGCTTGCGGGAAAACTGGCAGGGCCAGTGGTTTGGTGATCCGGCTGGTGGTGGGCGCCTACGCATGCAAGCTCTCGCCCCTGCGCCGGTGGGGGTGCTTACGGCCCGCCTCGATTCCCGTTGGGTCCCCCGTGCAGTTCGCCTTGACCGGGCCGGCGGCACTCTGGAACTCAACGGCAGCCCTCGGGCCTACCGCTGGCAGGCATCCCAGTTGCCCCTCGACGGATTGCAGCTAGCCCTGGGGCCAAATTCGAGGCGTCAACCCCTGCAAGCCCGGCTGAGCGGTCAGGGCCTGCTTGAACTCCAACCCCTGGCCTTCAGCGGTAGCGCCCAGCTTGATCGGCCGGTGTTTTTGGGCGTCTGGGGGAAATCGGCCCAGGCGAATATCCGCTATGCCAAGCGTCGCTACTCAGTCCAAGGAGCTGTCTCTCCCCTTGCTGGGGGCAACCTTGCGATCGATTGGAGTGGCGTATGGCATGGCGCCTTCCGAGCCCGCCTCCAGGCTGAGCGATTACCGCCGCTGTTTTTGCAGCAGTTGGTCAGGGCCTGGCCCCTGTGGCGCGGAGGGAGCGCGCCGATCCTGGGCCGGGCCAGCGACATCGGCACCCTGCTGATCGATACGTTTAGCGGCAGCGTGCAGGGCCAGCTGCGCGCCCTGGAGCTTGCTAGAGCTCGCCTGAGCTCTGCCGGGCTGGAGCGTGACCGGCAAAGCAGCCCCCAGGAGCGACTGCAGCGGCTGGCAGGTCAGATCGATGCAGACCTGCGCCTTGACGGAGCCAGCCTGCTGGAAGCCCGCGCCGACCTCCAGGCCCGCGCCCACCTCTGGTTGCCTGAGGCAAACCAGGACCAGCCCCTTACCTCTGTGCCGGTGCTGGTGAAGTTCACCGGGCCCCTGCGCCGGGGGGCTGGCAATTTCAGCCTGGCTGACCTGCCCCTTGAGCTGTTGGCGCTGCTTACCCCTGTGCCCGCCGGATTGCGTGGCCGCCTATCTCTGCAGGGGCGCTACCGCCTCGGCACTCCCCAACCTGAGCTTGCCCTCAACATCAACCTGGTTGATGGCTACCTAAGGGAAACGGCTTTGGTGCTGGAGCGGAGCACCATTCAGCTGGAGCAGGCCAGGCTGCTCCTCGATCTTTCTTTGCGGGCGGCCGGGGCTTCAACCAGCGTCGAATTGGCGGGTGTTGTGCCCTTGGATCCGGGGAGGCAGGGTCTTGAACTGCGCCTGGCTAGTCGTGACGACGGCTTGCGCTTCCTGGCGGGGCTTGCCCAGCCTGCCCTGCAGTGGAATCAGGGCAGCGGCGACCTCCAACTGCTGGTGCGCGGCAGCGTTAGAGAGCCGATCGCTAACGGATTTTTGCGTTTTCGGGGTGCTCAGTTGCAGTTCATCGGCCAAAAGGTTCGTGACGTCGATGCCACCGTGCTGTTCGACTTTGAGCAGCTCCTGCTTCAGGAGTTCAACGCCAAGGTGGGAGATAAGGGAGTGGTGCGTGGTCAGGGAAGCCTGGGGCTGTTTCGCCCTGAGGCCACAGCTGATGGCAAAGACGCCACGCTGAAGGTAGAGCTTGAAAAGGTGCCCTTTGCCATGTCTCGGATCAAGGCCGTGGCTGATGGGTCCCTTCAAATCGGAGGCAGCGTTGCTGCCCTTGATATTGGCGGGGAGCTGGCTATATCCCGGGGCAGCATCAACGTTCAGCCGGCTCGACTGGCCAGTGAAGCCAATCTGGCGGCACCGGTAGCTAGCGCTGCTGAATTGCTCGAATCCAGCTGGAATTACGACCAGCCCTTGGTGCTGCTCGGTCCCGATGTGGAGAGCAACGCCAGTGAGGCCCTGCGTGCCGCCGTACCTAATGCCAGCTTTGTGGGTTTCGACGACCTGAGGTTGAAGCTGGGCCCCGACCTGAAGGTTGGCATCCCCAACCTGGCCAGCTTTGGCACCAGTGGTTTGCTGCGACTTAATGGGAGGCTTGATCCGAGCCTGCGCTTGCAGGGTGTGGTGCGATTGCTGAACGGGCGACTAAACCTGTTCACCACCACGTTTGGTCTCGACCCCGACTCCCCAAACGTTGCGGTGTTCACACCCTCGATGGGATTGATTCCTTTTTTAGATATCTCGCTGCGTACCAGGGTCTCCGACAACCTGCCGACCACCAGTGGTATTGGGACCGCCGGCAGCCTTTCATTGCAGGACTTTCAGGCGGTTGGCGCCACCAACTCCCTCGACCAGCTCAACTTGGTGCGTGTTTTTCTGAGTGTGAGCGGCCCGGCGGACCGTCTTGCCGACAACCTGGTGCTGCGCAGTTCGCCGCCGCTCTCGGAAGATCGGCTGCTGGCCCTGATCGGCGGCAATACCCTGGCCGGCCTGGCGGGATCTGCAGGCGGCACCGTGCTGGCTACCGCCCTAGGACAAACCCTGCTCTCGCCTCTGCTCGGCACCCTCGGCGATGCCTTCGGCCAGCGACTCAGCTTTGCCCTTTATCCCACCTACGTGAACCAAGGTGTGGCCAGTGGCGCCGAACGTCGCTCAGGCCGGGTGCCGTCCCAGCTGGTGCTGGGAGCTGAGATAGGTCTTGATCTCACGGAACGCTTCAATGCTTCCGTGTTGGCTGCCCCCAACCGCTCCGACGTACCGCCCCAGTTAAATCTGAATTTCAAGGCCTCAGAATTGCTCAACCTGCAGGGCGCCGTCGACGCCCAGGGTGCCTGGCAGACCCAGTTGCAGCTGTTTTTCCGCTTCTGAGCTTGTTTATTTCGATGCAGCGATTCCGATGAACCAGTTGATCGGGGTGGATCTCGGTGGTAGTGCCATCAAGTTGGGGCGCTTCAGCGAAGCCGGCGACCTGCTGGCGGAGCTGCAGGTGCCTACGCCCCAGCCAGCAATGCCTGGTGCAGTGACAACGGCGATCGTGGCGGCGGTCCAGCAAATTGATCCTGAGCGGTTGGCTGATCGGGTTGGGGTGGGCCATCCGGGGCCGAGCGACCAGGCCGGCCGGGTGGCGCGCATCGCCATAAACCTGCCGGGTTGGCTGGATGTGCCCTTGGCCAACTGGCTCGAGCCCCTGCTGGAGCGCCCTGTGACCCTGGCCAATGACGCCAACTGCGCCCTGATCGGTGAGCACTGGCTCGGGGCGGCCCGAGGAGTTGGCGATGTGTTGCTGCTCACCTTGGGCACGGGCGTGGGCGGAGCGGTGTTGCTTGATGGCCATTTGTTTACGGGTCATCG
>NZ_JAGQBE010000090.1 GCF_024345475.1 Cyanobium sp. T1B-Tous | reverse complement strand
CGCCGGTGACCCTCGGCAGCTTGCAGGGCGGCCGCTTTGCCGTGCTCAAGGGCCTGAGCGCCAGCGACTCCGTGGTGGTGGGCAACCTGGCCCAGCTGCGCAGCGGCACGGTGATTCCGCTCCGATGAGCCTTTCTGACACCTTCATTCGCCGGCCGGTGCTCAGCACCGTGTGCAGCATCCTGATCCTGATGGCCGGGGTGATCGCGCTGCCGCTGCTGCCGATCGAGAACCTGCCGAACATCGCACCGCCCACGATTCAGGTGACGGCCAACCTGCCCGGTGCCGATGCGCTCACGGTGGAGAGCGCCGTGACCGGTCCGCTGGAGGAGCAGATCAACGGCGCGCCGGGCATGGATTACATCAGCTCCAACAGCACCAGCCAGGGCGTCAGCCAGATCAACGTGGTGTTCAAGGCCGGCACCGATGCCGACATCGATCAGGTGAATGTGCTCAATCGGGTGCAGACCGCCTCGGCCCAGCTGCCTGAGCAGGTGAACAACCAGGGCGTGACGGTGCAGCAGACCGCCACCAGCTATCTGCTGGTGTACAACCTCACCTCCACAGAAGGGCAGTTCAGCCGCGAATATCTCAACGGTCTCTATCAGCTCAATCTCGCCTATCCGCTCAGCCGGGCCGAGGGCGTTGGCCAGGTGACCGTGTTCGGTGCCAGTGATCCGGCCTACAAGCTCTGGGTGGATCCTGCCAAGCTCAGCCGCTTCAACCTCACGATCCTGGATGTGGAGAACGCCCTGCGCTCCCAGAACCAGATCGTGGTGGGCGGCAGCATCGGCGGCCCGCCAGCCTCCGCCAACAATCCCACCAACCTGCCGGTGCTGGTGCAGGGCAACCTGCTCACGGTGGAAGAATTTGAAAATCTGGTGCTCACCCGTGGCCCCAAGGGGTACGTGAGCGATACGGGCCCCGATGGCAGCCTGATCCGCCTGCGCGATGTGGGCCGGGCGGAGTACGCCTTCCAGAACTTCAACGAGGCGGCGATCAATGCCATCTCCGGCCATCCCTGCATGGGCTTCGGCGTGATCCAGCTGCCGGGCAGCAATGCGATCACCACCGCCGAGGCTGTGGACAAGGTGCTGACGCAATTCCGCACCACCCTGCCGCCGGGGGTGAAGCTGGAGAAGGTGTTCGATCAGACCGACTTCATCAACGCCTCGATCTTCGGGGCGCTCGATGCGCTCCGCGATGCGGTGGTGTTGGTGCTGCTGATCATCTTCCTGTTCCTGCAGGACTGGAAGGCCACGATGGTGCCGGCCCTGGCGCTGCCGATCGCCTTGCTGGGGGCGATGGTTTTCGTGAAGGCGTTTGGCTTCTCGATCAACGAACTCACCCTGCTGGGGGTGATCCTGGCCACCGGTTTGGTGGTGGACGACGCCATCGTGGTGGTGGAGGCGGTGTCGGCCCGGATCGAAGCCGGCGACAAACCGTTTGCGGCGGCCTCCAATGCGATGAAGGAGTTGACGGGGGCGATCCTGGCCACGGCGCTGGTGCTGCTGGCGGTGTTCATCCCTGTCACCTTCTTCCCTGGCGCCACCGGGGTGATCTATCGCCAATTCGCCCTCACGATCGTGTTCTCCATCCTGGTGAGCACCTTCAACGCCATCAGCGGCAAGCCGCTGCAATCGGCCCTGCTGTTGGGTGGGGGCAAGACCAACCCCAGCGGCCGCACCTGGATGTGGATCGGTGGAGCCTTCGGAGCGGTGTACGGCTACCTGTTTGGAGGGGTGTTGTGGCTGCTGCTGTTCGGTGCCCTCGGGGCCGTGGTGGGCCGGAATCTGCAGCCGATCTTCGCGGCGTTCAACAGGCAGTTTGAGCGTATGGCTGCGGCCTATGGCCGGCTGCTGGAGCAGGCGATCCGTCGGCGCCGCCAGTTGGTGAGCGCCGTGCTGGGTGGGGTGGTGCTCACCGCTCTGGCCTTCCTGGTGATCCCCTCGGGCTTTGTGCCCACGGAAGATCAGGGCTATGGCTTGGGCATCATCCAGCTGCCGCCCCAGGCCTCGCTCGAGCAGACGATGAAGGTGGCCGACCAGGCCCGCCAGATCCTGGCCAAGGAGCCGGAGATCGTGAGCGGTGAGCTGATCGGCGGAGCCGGCTTCAACGGTGGTGCCCTCAACCAGGGCCTGTTTTTCTTCGGCCTCAAGCCGATCGAGGAGCGCAGCGGTGCCGATCAGTCGGCGCGGGCGGTGGTGCAGCGACTGAACAAGGAGTTCCAGGGGATCGAGGGGGCCAAGGTGATGGCCCAGCAGCCGGCGGCGGTGCCGGGCTTCAGCGCCCAGGGCGGCCTGGCGTTCCAGTTCAACGACCTCAGCAACGGTGGCTACAGCCCCACCAACCTGCTGGCGATGGCCAACCAGCTGATCGACAAGGCCAAGGCCACCGGCTCCTTCTACAACCTCTACACCCAGTTTGTGAGCGATGCGCCGGTGTGGCGGATCGAGCCCGACCGCGATCGCATGGCCTCGCTGCAGGTGGACTTCGCCACGGCAATGAAGGCCCTCGGCGCCGTGAATGGTGGGGCGTTTGTGAACCAGACCTACGAGAACGGCCAGTACCGCCAGGTGTACGTGCAGGCCGAAGGCAGCAAGCGCGAAACGATCGAGAGCCTCGAGAATCTCTATGTGCCCGCCGCCGGTGGCGCCCAGATTCCGTTGCTGAATCTGGTGACGGTGCGGCTCGACAGCGCACCGCCGATCATCAGCCACTTCGACCTCAACCGCACGGTGCTGATCCAGGGGTTCGAGGCGATCGGCAAGAGCACCGGCCAGGCGATTGATGCCCTCACCACGACCTTCCAGCGGCTCAACTTCACCAACATCGGCATGGACTGGTCGGCCCTGAGCCGCTCGGAGGTGGCCGCCGGTTCGCTGGCGGCGCTGGTGTTTGCTCTGGGCCTGGTGGTGGTGTATCTGGTGCTCTCGGCCCAGTACGGCAGCTACATCGATCCGCTGGTGATCCTGATGACGGTGCCGCTGGCGATCCTGGGGGCCCTGCTGTTCCTGGTGCTCAACCAGCAGGTGAACAACGTCTACGCCCAGGTGGGCCTGGTGACGCTGATCGGCCTGGCGGCCAAGAACGGCATCCTGATCGTCGACCTCGCCAACCAGCGCATGGAGGCCGGCCTCTCCGACGTGGAGGCTGCGATGGGGGCGGCGCAATCGCGCCTGCGGCCGATCCTGATGACGGCCTCGGCGGCCCTCTCGGGCTTCTTCCCGCTGGTGGTGGCCAGTGGCGCCGGCGCCATGAGCCAGCGCTCGATCGGCTCGGTGATCTTCGGTGGCCTGCTGGTGGCCACGGCGATGAGCCTGTTTGTGGTGCCGGCCTTCTATGTGTTGATGAAACGGCTGGAGGCCAGCTGGTTCCCCGCCAGTGCTGGCAAGCCCTCCCTGCCAACCTCCTGATGCCGCTGCCCCACCCGCCCGGTTACGAGCCCCCGCGTCAGAGCGGCCTGGATCGCCGCCGGGTGCTGCTGGCCGGCGTGATTCTCAGCCTGATCGCCGCCGGTTTGCTGGTGCTGGGGCGCCGGGCTGCTGCCCATGCCGGTAATGCCCTGCCCCACGCCTCGCTGGAGCGGGCGCTGGTGGTGGTGCTGGTGGCCGGCGGCTGCGGCGCCTGGGGCGAAACGATGCGGCAGCTGGCCGTGATCGCCCGCAGCACCGACGAAGACGGTTGGCTCAGGTGATCACCGTGGGGCGATCCATCCCTGTGCGGGTCTTGATTTCGGCCAGGGCGTCGATCGCCGTGATCAGATCGCCCAGGGCGGCCTGGGGATCCTGGGTGAGGTTGCCGTTGGGCTGCACATAGCTCTCCAGGTACACCCGCAGGGTGGCGCCCTGGGTGCCGGTGCCGGAGAGGCGCAGCACCACGCGGCTGCCGTCATCGAGCAGCAGGCGCAGACCCTGGCCGCTGGTGAGCGAGCCATCCACCGGGTCGGTGTAGGCGAAGTCGTCGGCGGTGGCGATGCTGCGGCCGGCGAAGGCCTGGCCCACCAGGGAGGGCTGCATCTCCTTGATGCGGTTGTAGAGGCCGTGGGCGGCGTCGCTGGCGATCGCTTCGTAGTCGTGGCGCGAGTAGTAGTGCCGGCCGAAACGGCTCCAGTGCTCGGCCATGATCCGGCTCACCGGCTCCCGCCGCCTGGCCAGGATCTGCAGCCAGAACAGCACCGCCCAGAGGCCATCCTTCTCGCGGATGTGGTTGGAGCCGGTGCCGAAGCTCTCCTCGCCGCACAGGGTGATGCGGCCGGCATCCAGCAGGTTGCCGAAGAACTTCCAGCCCGTGGGGGTCTCGAAGCAGGGCAGCCCCAGCTCTTTCGCCACCACATCGGCGGCAGCGCTGGTGGGCATGGAGCGGGCCACACCGGCCAGACCATCGGCATAGCCGGGCGCCAGGGTGGCATTGGCCGTGAGCACCGCCAGGCTGTCGCTGGGGTTCACGAAGCAGCGGGTGCCCAGGATCATGTTGCGATCGCCGTCGCCATCGCAGGCGGCGCCGAAGCGGTAGGCATCGCTGCCCATCAGCAGCTCGGCCAGGTCGTGGGCGTAGGTGAGGTTGGGATCGGGGTGGCCGCCGCCGAAGTCCTCCAGGGGGATGCCATTGCGCACCGTGCCGGCGGGCGCACCCAGTACTCCTTCCAGGATGCGGCTGGCGTAGGGGCCGGTCACGGCGTGCATGGCGTCGAAGGCCATCGGGAAGTCGCCCCGCAGCAGATCGCCGATCTGGTCGAAGTCGAACAGGCGCTGCATCAACGCCACGTAGTCGTCGACGCCGTCGATCACGTCGACCTGCAGGGCGCCGATGCTGCTGCGGCCGGGGGCCGAGAGGTCGAGATCAGCCCCGCCCTCGCAGATTCGGTAGCTCTCCAGCTTCAGGGTGGCGGCGTAGATGGCGTCGGTGATCGACTCCGGGGTGGGGCCGCCGTTGGCGCCGTTGATCTTGACGCCGAAATCGCCGTCGGGGCCGCCGGGGTTGTGGCTGGCCGAGAGGATCACCCCACCCACGGCCCCGTGTTGGCGGATCAGGTGGGAGGCGGCGGGCGTGGAGAGGATGCCGCCGGTGGTGGTGATCAACCGCGCCGCGCCGTGGGCGGCGGCCATGCGGGCGATCACGGCGATGGCCTGGCGGTTGCCGAAGCGGCCATCGCCGCCCACCACCAGGGTGCCGCCAGCCACGCCGGGCAGCACCTGCAGGCTCGCCTCGATGAAGCTCTCGAGGTAATGGGGGGTCTGGAACTGGCGGCTGCTCTTGCGCAGGCCCGAGGTGCCCGGCTTCTGGTCGGTGAAGGGCTGGGCGAGGGAAATCTGCCTGACGCTCACGGGACTGCTGCTGGTCATCGGCCGAGCCCACCGGGGCGTTGGGGGCACCAAATTAGCCCTGGCTTGCGACCCGCCCGGAGCTGGCTAGGGTCCGGGAAAACGTGGATGGAATAATCCGTGAAGGCCGTTGAGCAACCAGGGGCGTTCCCCCGCAACAGCGCGCTGTCCCGTCTGGCCCTGTCCCGTCTGGCCCTGGCCGGACTGGGTCTGGTGGTGGCTGGCGCCGTTGTGGGCCCCGGCCGGGCGGCCGTGATGGGGGGTGCCCGGGTGATTCCCTTCGAGCAGGCGGTGGAACGAAGCCGTCTGGCTGCTGAGGCGGTGATCCATCGCCGCGGCAAGGAAACCTGTCTGCGCGGCAAGCTCACCAATGCCCTGCTGGGGTTGTCGTCCAGCTGCGAGGCCGCCGGCCAGCGCAGTGGGCTCTGCGCCCTGGCCGATCAGGCGGTGGTGCAGACCGGGTGGTCGATGGCGTTCATGGATGCCACCGCCCACCGGGTGCTCGATCTCATCCAGGCGAAGCCGACTCCGTAGGGCTCAGCTCACGAGCCCTGAATCAGGCCGAAGCCCTTTTTCTGCTGGGGTTTGTCCTTGTCCTTGCTGGGGGCGACGGTGCGGGTCTGCTGTTTGCAGAAGGGCATTACGTCCTGACCGGCCCGGTTGAGGGCTTCGCGGCGCTCATAGGTATTGGTGGGCGCTGGTTTGGCCCGTTCCAGGATCGACCAGATGGCGTCCTTGCAGCTGGCCCCGAGCCGGGGATGGTCCATCAGGGGATCGGCCATGGTGCGCGCCTTGCCACAACTTTCGGCCGTGTTCTCCCGGCCGCAGATGAAGGTGTTGAGCTGGATGTCGCGCAGCTGCTCCATCGAGGGGTAGGGCGGATCCTGGGGAGCGGCCTGCAGGGGGGCGGCCAGGCCGACCATCAGTCCCAGGCTGAGCACACGGCCAAAGGCTGTGGCCAGGCCAAAACCGGTGGCGGGATGGAGCTGGTGGGGAGCCATGGTGTCAGCGGGGCGGTCCCCATCATGGCGGGGCCGGCAGCGTCGCCAGCCCCTGGCGCAGCGGCTGCTGCTGGTGGATCCAGTGGGCGGCGACCGCAGGGCCCACGATCGGGGCGGCCAGGGCCAGGCCACAGCGGAGCCAGGCCTGATCGCGCAGCAGCTCGCCCCGGCTGGCCTCGGTGGCCTGGAGCTGCTGCAGCGCCGTGATTTCCGGTTGCCGCTCCACCGCGATGGCGGCCAGCCCCCGATCGAGGGCTTCTCCGGTGGCCCCGCTGCGGAGCAGGGGCACCAGGTGCACGCTGGTCACCCAGGCATCGCGCAGCGCCATGTTGATCCCCTGGGCCCGCACCGGACTCATCGGGTGGGCCGCATCCCCGAGCAGCAGCAGGCCCGGGCGCCACCACGGCGCCGCCAGCCCCACCTGCACCGCCAGGCGGGTGGGGGCACTCAGGCCGGTGTGCCCTTGCCGCAGCCAGGCCGCTAGCTCGGGTGGGCACAGGCTGGCCATCCGTTCGATCCAGCCGTCGCTGGCGAGGGCCGGAACGGGGGCACGCTTCTCCAGCACCCAGCCGATTTGCACGCCTCCGGCGGCGCTTTCGAAGGCGCTGAACACGCCTGCGGCGCCCACCAGGGTGGTGAAGCAGCCCTCCAGGGGGGTGGGTTCGGGGCAGGCCAGCTGGAACCAGAGCAGATCGATGGCACTGGGGGCTCCCACCAACTCCAGAGCGGCCTTCTGGCGCAGCAGGGAGGAGCGGCCATCGCCGCCGATCACCAGGTCGGCCTCGAGCTGGTGCCCGCCGCGCAGCTGCACGCCCGCCACGCGATCCTCCCGCCAGAGCAGGTCGACCACGGGCTGGCCCCGCTCCAGTGCGAAGCAGGGAGAGGCGGATGCCTGCTCGAGCAGGGCCTCCAGCAGGGCCGGCTGACTCACCAGGGTGCAGGGCTGCTGGGGATCCCCGCCGAGGGGTTCGCGGGCGGTGAACAGATGGCGGCCGTTGACCACGAAGCGCCAGCCCTGGAGCGCCCGCTGGGGCAGGGCGGCCAGCAGGTGGCTGAGCCCCATGGCGGCCAGGGCCTCCAGGCCCGAGGGCATCAGGGCTTCGCCGCGAAATTGGCGCTGCAGGCTGGTGCTGGCCTCCACCAGGGTGACGGCCACACCGGCGCGGGCCAGCAGCAGGGCGAGG
>NZ_JAGQBE010000009.1 GCF_024345475.1 Cyanobium sp. T1B-Tous | reverse complement strand
GGGCCCCGGCCGTGCAGCCAGCAGCCACCTGGCGTGATTCATCGCGATCCACCCGGGTGAGGCGATCCAGGCGCTGCTCCCGGCGAATGGCAGCACCGCCGCTGTGGGGAATGTCGCCCTGGATCAGTTCGCTGGGCAACTCGGAGAGGAACACCGACGGCACCGCCGGCTCGCGCATGCCACCCCAGAGCCGCCGCTCACTGGCATGGGAGAGGAACAGGCGCTCCTTGGCCCGGGTGAGGCCCACGTAACAGAGGCGCCGCTCCTCCTCAAGGGCGGAGGGGTCTTCGAGGGAGCGGTAGCTGGGGAAGAGGCCCTGCTCCATCCCCACCAGATACACCACCGGAAACTCGAGACCCTTGCTGGCATGCAGGGTCATCAGGGTGACCCGGTCCTGCTCGGTGTCCTTGCTGTCGGCGTCGCTGGCCAGGGCCGCCGAAGCGAGGAAATCCTCCAGGGAGCCCTCCTCGTTCTCCTCCTGGTACTGGAGCGCGGCATTCACCAATTCGTTGAGGTTGCGGCGCCGGTCTTCCGCTTCATCGGTGCCGTCGGCGATCAGCTCGGCCACGTAGCCGCTCTGCTCCATCACCCGCTGCACCAGCTCGGACGGGGCGATGTCCTGGCTGCAGGCCTGCAGGCCATTGATCAGCTCGCAGAACTGCAACAGCCCCTTCGCCGACCGCCCCCCCAGGGAGCGCACCGCCTCGGCATCACTCACCACGTCCCAGAGGGGAATGCCGAGCTGGTTGGAAGCGTCGGTGAGCCGCTCAATGGTGGTTTTACCGATGCCGCGCTTGGGGGTGTTGAGCACCCGCAGCAAGCTGACGGTGTCGGCGGGATTCACCAGCAACTTCAAATAGGCGAGCACGTCCTTAATCTCACGGCGGTCGTAGAAGCGCAGCCCCCCCACCACGATGTAGGGGATGCCCCAGCGCACCAGCGACTCCTCCATCGCCCGACTCTGGGCATTGGTGCGATACAGCACGGCCATGTCGCCCCAGCTGAGATCAGGGTGGGCGGCTTCGAGCATGCGCATGCGGTGCACCACCGCCTCGGCCTCGGCGATCTCGTCGTCGCAGCGGGTGAGGGAGATCAGCTCGCCCTCGCCGCGGGTGGGGCGCAGGACCTTGTCGATGCGCTCGGAGTTGTGGGCGATCAGGGCGTTGGCCGCCTCCAGGATCGTGGCGGTGGACCGGTAGTTCTCCTCCAGCTTCACCATCGTGCTGGTGACATCGCCGGGTGCGCCGTCACCGAAGTCGTCCTGAAAGCCCATCAGGATCGTGAAGTCGGCGGCGCGGAAGCTGTAGATGCTCTGGTCGGCATCCCCCACCACGAACACCGAACGGCCATTCCAGTCGTCGTAGGCGGCCGGATCGCGACCGTTGGTCACCAGCAGCTTGATCAGGTCGTATTGGGTGCGGTTGGTGTCCTGGTATTCATCCACGAGCACGTGGCGGAAGCGCCGGTGCCAGTAGTCGCGGATCTGCTCGTTCTGGCGCAGCAGCTGCACCGGCAGCAGCAGCAGATCGTCGAAGTCGAGGGCGTTGTTGGCGGCCAGGGCACGCCGATAGCGCCGGTACGTCTCCGCCATCAACTTGCCCCGCTGGCCGCCGGCATCGGCTTCGAGCTGCTCGGGCATCCAGCCCTGGTTCTTGGCGTTGCTGATCGCCCAGCGCACTTTCTTGGGCTCAAAGCGCTTGGGGTCGAGCTGCAGCTCCTGGGTGACGATCTCCTTGATCAGGCTCTGCACGTCGTTCTCGTCGTAGATCGAGAACTGGCGGGTCCAGCTCAGGCCTTCGGGATCCTTGAACTTGTCGATGTCGAAGCGCAGCAGCCGGGCGAACAGGGCGTGGAAGGTGCCGATCCACAGCTCCTTGATCACCTCGCGGTAGATGCGGCTGCGCAGCTGGCGCTGCTCCACGGCCGGCAACGTGCTCCACGGCTGGCCGAACTGGCTCTGGGCCAGCTTCTGGGCCAGCAGCAGCTCCAGCCGCTCCTTCATCTCGCGGGCCGCCTTGTTGGTGAAGGTGACGGCGAGCAGATGGGCCGGATCGGCGCCGTGGTGGCCGATCAGATGGGCGATGCGGTGGGTGAGGGCCCGGGTCTTGCCGCTGCCCGCACCGGCCACCACCAGCAGCGGACCGGTGTGGTGGTCCACCGCCTTGCGCTGGGCATCGTTCAGGCCGGCGAGGAAAGCACTCATGGGGCCGACCCTAGGCAAGCCGGCGGGCCAGTCCAGCGGGAAGCCGCTTGCCCAACCGCTGACGCCAACGCTCCAGCCGCAACCGGGCCAGGGAAGGGGCTTGCAGCGGCGCTTCACCCCCCTGGAGCCGATCCAAGTGGGCGTTGATGGCCACCAGGGCCTGGCGCCAGCGCTCCCGCAGCCGGGGCTCGCTGAGCTCCTCGAGCAGCTCCTCCAGCTGGCGCGGCGGCGGCAGCCAGGCCGACGGATCGGCCACCGCCGCCGTGATCCGTTCGACATCGGCCGTCAGGGTGCCCGCCCCGATCTGGTGGGCCAGGCCGCCGGGATCGAGGGTGTCGGCCAGGGCATGGTTGAAGCTGCTGAACAGCACGCAGCCACAGGCCAGCGCCTCCACCGGCGGCAGGCCAAACCCCTCACTCACGCCGCTGCAGCGCCAGTGGTCGGCCGAGTCGTAGAGCACCACGGTGGCGCTGTTGAACAGGCCCACCAGATCCTCCACCCAGCCGTCCTGCACCTCCACCCGCAGCCCCCGGGCCCGCAGGGCCGGCACCAGCTGCTCCAGCACATAGGTGCTGGTCTTGCGCCGTTGCACCAGCACATCGATCGAGCGGCCGCCGGGCTCTGGCGGGGCGCCCAGATTGGCGGGGCGAGCTCCCCGGGCGATCCAACTGGCCTCAAGGGCATTGGGCACCAGAAACAGGGGATTGCGGCTGGCCCACTGGCCCCAGTAACCCAGGGTGTTGCGGCTCACCGCCAGCACCGGCACCCCGGGGGGCAGCCGAAAGCCGTAGCCGCTGCTGTGGGCGTGATAGGCCGCCGGCCGACCCCGCAACGCCCGCAGCTGGCGGGGCACATCGAAACCCCAACTCACGATCCAAAGCGCCTGATCGGCAGCGGCGGCACCCAGGGGTTCCGTCCGCAACAGGTCCGCCAGAAACGGCACCTCCGCCTCCCGTTGGCGGTAGGTGACCAACTGGGTGGGCACCAGGTCAGCCAACAGGCGAGCTGTCTGCTGCTCCACCAGCAGCCCTCCGCAGCGAAACCTGCCGGTGGTGCCGGGAACCAGAAAGCGAAGGGGCCTCAAGGGCTGGGGGGGCGAAGTCAGGCGGCGACGGCCTCGGTGCTGCCGGCCCGCTGGCGGCGGGTGAGGAAGCCGAAGAGCACCTTGCCGATGGCGGCGATCAGGTTGCCCTCGAGCTCCTGGAACATGACCATGTTGAGGTGGAAGGCCTGATTGGCCTCCTCCACGATGCGATCGGCCATGGCCTGATCGATCGGCAGGCTGTCGAGCACGGTGCGGTAGTTGGCCTTGAAGCCCTTCTCGTCCGGAATGGCGTCGAATTCGTAGAAGCGCAGGCCGTCGTGTTCGCCCAGATTCATCGCCTTCTGGGCGATGTTCTTGAGGATCTGACCGCCGGAGAGGTCGCCGATGTAGCGGGTGTAGTGGTGGCCCACCAGCAGCTCCGGGCACTCCCGAGCCACCTGGTGCAGGCGGTCGACGTACTTCTGCGCACCTGGGGTGGGCTGGACGGCACTGCGCCAGTCGCTGCCGAAATAGAAGGCCAGGTCCTGCTCGAGGCTGTCGCGGCGGTTGAGTTCAGGGAAACCCACCGGCCCCACCACCGGGTGGTCCCTGAGCTTGCCGAACTCGTCCTCCATGGCGGAATAGACGAAATAGAGGTCGGCCACCAGGGTGCGGTAGCTGGCCTTATCGACCACCCCCTTGAGGAAGCAGCTCACGAAGCCGGTGTTCTCCGCCATCGTGTGGGCCTTCTTGGTGCCTTCACGCAGTTGGGAAGCAAGGGCGACGGCCATGAGTAACGATTAGAAGAGCGGCTGTGCCAGTCCGACACGCAGTCAACATAAGAGGATCACGCCGCATAGGCACGGCACTTTGCAAAGGGTTGCAACTACCACAACCCGGCGGCTCCGCAGGAATTCAGGGGAAAGACGATCTGGGCATGACAGAAAAGCGCTCAGATTACAGCCCCCCTGGACAAGCATTGTCGCCTTTAGCATCCATAAAACCCGCTTAAGGGCGTGTCGGCCTGCTTCCAAAACCTGTCTTCTTGGCTAGCCTCTAAATCTCAGGCAAAATCAAGCATGCACATAATTCTCCAACAATCACCTCAATTACGCCATCGCTGCCATCGCCTGATTAGCAGTTAAAGCACAAACATCGTGAATTCATTCAATCTCTGAGTCGCCCCCCCGCAAAGGGGTTTTTATTGTCTATTTGTTTTGGGCCCGCCATCGCGACGACAGTTGCTGGCAACATCACCTCGAGTGCGCACGCCACCCCAGCCGCCATGCCCGCCGCCGCCGCCGGCCTCGAGGCCGGCGAACCCATCAGCGAGCAGGAGGCCCTGCGCCGGCTCCGCCAGAGCGACGATCCCTCCCAGCAGTACTACGGAGCCTGGTGGCTGGGCCGCATGCGCAGCCAGCACCCCGAGGCCGTGCCCCTGCTGCAAAGCGCCCTGCGCCAGCGTCGCCCCCGGGATCCGGGGGCTGGCGTGGAGGAAAATGCAGTGGCCCGCAATGCGGCCCGGGCCCTGGGCAAGCTGGCCCCGGCGGCCCATGCCGCCGTTCCCGACCTGCTGGACACCCTCGAAGACCCCGACGATGGCCTGCGGGAGGCCGCAGCGCGGGCCCTGGGAGAGCTGCGCGCCGAGGCGGCCATCGCCCCCCTGTGCCACCGGCTCGCCGGCGGCCCTGCCGTGGCCGGCGCCCAGCGACCGGACAGCCCCAGGCTGGCCGAACCCTGCGAAGCCCTGTTGGAGGCCCTCGGGGACATCGGCAGAGCCGATCCCCAGGTGCTGGCCGTGGTGGAGCCGTTCATCTCCCATGAACGGCCGTTGATCCGCAGCGCTGCCGCGCGCACCCTGCTGCAACTCAGCGGCGACAGCCGCTGGGGAGCGCTGCTGGTGGAGCTGCTGGACCACCCCCAACTGCAGGTGCGGCGGGCCGCCCTGATGGACCTGGGAGCCGCCGGCTGGCGGCCCGGCTTCGAGGCCATTGCCGGCACCCTGGCTGAAAACAGCCTGAAGCTGATGGCGCTGCGGGGGCTGGTGGAACGGGGCCGGGGTGAGCCGGGCGACGGGGCCCTGCTGGCCTGCATGGATGCGCTGCTATGAGCGCTGTGCCCCCCGCCACCGTGGCCGCCCGCATCGAGGCCGTCCAGCGGGCCGACAGTGCCCTGGGCCTGCTGCGCGCCACCCAGGAGCTGGCGGCCTGCACGGCCCCCGCGGCAGCGCCGACCCTGGTGGAGGTGCTGGGCTTCAACAATCCCGGCGCCGCGGTGGCCGCCGTGGATGGCCTGATCAGCCTCGGGGCAGCGGCGGTGGAAGCCCTGCTGCAACTGGATCCGGACAACTACGGGGCCCGGGCCTGGGCGGTGCGGGCCCTGGCGGGCATCGGCGACGTGCGCGGCCTCGAGCTGCTGTTGGATGCGCTGGGGAGTGATGTGGCGGCCAGCGTGCGCCGGGCCGCCGCCAAGGGTCTGGGCCAGCTGGAGCTGGGGGGCTTGCCCGGAGCGGAGCAGCAAGGCGTGCGCCAGCGCTGCCTGGAGGCCCTGCTCGCGGCCACCGGCGATGGCGAATGGGTGGTGCGCTACGCCGTTGCGGTGGGGCTGGAATCCCTGGTGGCAGGCCTTCCCGCCGAGGCCCTAGAGCGCCAACAGGCCCGAGATGCCCTGGGGGGCCTCAGCCAGGGGGGCGACGACACCCCTCCGGTGGTGCAGCGCCGCGCGGCCCTGGCCCTGTCCCGGCTGGAGTGCCCATGAAACGGGTGCTGTTTGTCTGCCTGGGGAACATCTGCCGCTCCCCTGCCGCCGAGGGCGTGTTCCTGCACCTGCTGGCCCAGGCGGATGCCACTGAGCGCTTTGTGGTGGACTCGGCCGGCACCGGGGGCTGGCATGTGGGCACGGCCGCCGATCGGCGCATGCGCGAAGCCGCCAGCCGCCGGGGCATCACCCTCACCAGCCGCGCCCGCCAGCTGGAGCCAGACGACCTGCTCCACTTCGACCACATCCTCACCATGGATGCCAGCAACCTGGCCCAGGTGGAGTCCCTGGCTCGGGACAGCGGGCTGGCACCAGCGCACCGGCCCCGGATTGAGCCCCTGGTGCGCTACTGCAGCCGGTTTGAGGCGCTGGAGGTCCCAGACCCCTACTACGGCGGAGCAGCGGGCTTTGAGCACGTGCTCGACCTGCTGGAAGACGCCTGCACCGGCCTGCTCACCGCCCTGGACAGCACACCCACGGGGAGGCCTTCGCGCCCCTAGGGAGCGGGGGTCGGCCAGACCTCTTCCGGCACCCGCTCGCGAAAGAGATCCACCAGGGCCTGGATCACCGCCTCAATCGCCATGCCGTCGGTCACCAGCTCGATCGCGTCCTCGGCCTGACAGAGCGGCGCCACGGCGCGGCTGGAATCGAGGTGGTCGCGCTCAGCGATCTGGGCCTCAAGCTCCGCCAAGGGCGGCACGCCAAAGCCCCGCTGCGCCAAATCCTGGGCGCGGCGGCGGGCTCGCTCGGCCACGGTGGCCGTGAGAAACACCTTGAGCTCGGCGTCGGGGAACACGGCGGTGCCGATGTCCCGGCCTTCGGCCACCAGCCCACCCTTGTGGCCCATGGCCTGCTGCTGGGCCGTCAGCGCGTCGCGCACACAGCCATGGGCAGCCACCACCGACACCTGGGCCGTCACCTCCGGGCTGCGGATGGCTTCGGTGACGTCGTGGCCATTGATGCGCACCTGCTGCTCACCGCCAGGCCCCGAGCTCAGCTGCAGGTCCAGGTTGTGCAGCAATGGCGCCACCGCCTCCGGATCGGCAGGGTCAGCGCCCTCGCGCTGCACCCACCAGGTGAGTGCCCGATACATCGCCCCGGTGTCGAGGTAGATCAGGCCCAGCCGGCTGGCGAAGGCACGGGTGACGGTGCTTTTCCCCGCCCCCGCCGGTCCATCAATGGCAACGATTGGCAGACGGGACATCAGAAACAAGTGGTCGATCAGACGGCTGGGGCCGCAATGCACCGCCGCAGCAAGCAGGGCCAGGCCCCGCACCTGCTGCAACGGCTCCAGGCTATGGGGAGCCACCAGCTCCACATAATCCACCACCAACCCGGCCGCCTCCAGCTGGGTTGTGAGGCCGCCGGTCAAGGCCCCGGCCTGACGCTCCCCGGCCTGCAGCCGGGCCGCCGCGGCCGCCAATCCCGCCGGCAGGGCGGCGGCCTGCTGGCGCTGGGGCAACGAGAGGCGCCGATTGCGGGAGCTACAGGCCAGCCCATCCCCCTCCCGCACGGTGGCGCAGCCCTCGATCCGCACGGACAGGCCCAGATCCGCCACCACCCGCCGCAGAATCACCAGTTGCTGCCAGTCCTTTTCCCCCAGCCACAAGCGATGGGGCTGGACGAGGGCCAACAGCCGGGTGACCACGGTGGCCACGCCCTCGAAGTGCTGGGGGCGGCTGCGGCCGCACAGGCCCTGACGCAGGGCTTGGGGTGGCACAACCCGGGTCAGGCCGGCCTCCCCCTGGGGGTAAATCTCGGCCACGGAAGGCGCAAACAGGGCCGCGGCCCCTGCCGCTGCCGCCAGGGCTGCATCGGCGGCCAGGTCCCGGGGGTAGGCCTCGAGATCTTCGCCAGGGGCGAACTGCAACGGATTGACGAACACACTCACCAACACAGCAGGCGCCCCGCCGCCCCGGGACTCCGCCGCCCGCCGGATCAACTGCTGATGGCCCGCATGCAGGGCCCCCATGGTGGGCACGAAATGCACCGGACCGGTCTGCCGGCGGCGCCAGGCGGCCAGGTCGTCTCGGGTGTGGAGCAGAAGCACGGGGGGACGGCGGGCCGGCAACAAAAAACCCACCCGCCAGATTGGCGGATGGGCTGGTGAACACTCCGAAGAGCAGCTCAGATCACCTGAGCACGTCGAGGCGAACCTGGGCGACACCACTGGCCGTGAGGCCCAGGGTGTGGGCGGCTCCATGGGCCAGATCGATGACGCGGTTGCCATGGAAGGGGCCCCGATCGTTGATCCGCACCACGGTGGAGCGACCGTTCCAGAGGTTGGTCACCATGACCTTGGTGCCGAAAGGCAGGGTCCGGTGCGCCGCTGTGAGCGTGCCAGGGCGGAGAACCTCCCCACTGGCCGTGCGATTTCCGTAGAAACCAGGGCCGTACCAACTGGCCTGACCCTTGGCGGTGTGAACCACCCGCGGGGCTGGCTTGGGGAGGGGAGCGATGGGCGCGGGAGGGGCCTGCTTGATCAGGCTGTCCTCGGGGTTGGGTAAGGCATCCGCTTCGCGGATGGCGACCTTGGTGCTGGGTTCTTGGGCTTCCGGTGCTGGTGCAGCGAGGGCGACAGCCTCGTGACCGGTGGCAGCTCTGCTGGAATCGGCCATGGCGGGAACCAGGGCGCTACCAGAGAGAAGAAGGGCAAGGGCCCCCAGGGAGAAGGTGCTGCGCATAACAAACGAAACCCGCGGCAAAAGCAGCAATCACCAGCCAGAAGCCAAAGCCAAAGGCCAATCAGTGATTCGTCAGCGTTGGATCCGGTCTCGATCTGAATGAAGATGAGATCCGAATTCGCGTTCGGAGTTCCTATCGGGAATTGACGACGCCGCAAAGTTAACGGCTTCGCACGGTGGTTTTGGTCAAAAACGACACCCCGAAGATCGATCAGCTTTTGTCATCAAATCCAACAGCGCAGGCCCTAACAGGGCTCAGCCGGGGTCGACAAGTCCGCCACTGATCAGCGACCCAAATGCCTCGCATTAGCGCAGCTGATTGTCTTGTGTGCCAATCGGCGGATTGTCCCTGGCCTGGCGGCGGGTCGGCTGGCGTTGGAGGATCGGAGCACTGCTCCTGATGGACTGCAACGGGATGGACTACCGCACAGCGGGCGTGGACGTGGTCGCGGGCCGGGCCTTTGTGGATCGGATCCGATCCAGCGTGGAGGCCACCCATCGCCCCGAAGTGATGGGTGGCTTGGGGGGCTTCGGCGGCTTCTGCCGCCTGCCCGCCGGCTTGCGGGAGCCCCTGCTGGTGGCCGGCACCGACGGGGTCGGCACCAAGCTCGAACTGGCCCAGGCCCATGGCCAGCACCACGGCGTGGGGATTGATCTGGTGGCGATGTGCGTCAACGACGTCATCACCAGTGGAGCGGAACCACTGTTCTTCCTCGACTACATCGCCACGGGCAAGCTCAGCCCCGAGGCCATGGCCGAGGTGGTGGAGGGTATTGCCGACGGCTGCCGCCAGAGCGGCTGCGCCCTGCTGGGGGGCGAGACCGCTGAAATGCCAGGGTTCTACGGCCCGGGCCGCTACGACCTGGCGGGCTTCTGCGTCGCCGTGGTGGAGGCCAGTGCGGTGATCGACGGCCGCACCGTGGTTGCCGGCGACCGCATCGTGGCCGTGGCCAGCAGCGGCGTGCACAGCAACGGATTCAGCCTGGTGCGCCGGATTCTCGACACCCAGGCGGTCGACGACCTCACCCGCTTGCCGGGGAGTGACCAACCCCTGCTGGAGGCCCTGCTGACCCCCACCCGCCTCTACGGCGGCCTGGTGAAAGCCCTCCTGGCCGCCGGCCTGCCGATCCATGGCATGGCCCACATCACCGGCGGCGGTCTGCCGGAAAACCTGCCCCGCTGCCTCCCGGCCGGGGTGCATGCCGTGATCGACCCCGCCAGCTGGCAGCGCCCCGCCCTGTTCGACTGGTTGCAACAGGCAGGGGAGGTGCCCGAGGCCGATCTCTGGAACACCTTCAACCTGGGGGTGGGCTACTGCCTGGTGGTGCCAGACGCCGCCGTCGCCGACGCGTTGGCGATCTGCCACGCCGCGGGCCATCCAGCCTGGGAGCTTGGCCACGTGGCCAGCGGCAGCGCTGGCGATCAACCGCTGGCGGGCCTCCCCTATCGCCCCTGATCCCTACTGGAGCCGGGGCTGGCGAATTGCATCACCTTGGGCTCTGGCCAGGGAGCCTGCCCCACCGCTGATTAGGGTGCTGGCCTCGGAGCTGTAGTTGGTCGGCCTTCCCGCCGGCCCCAGAGCGCTCCCCCTGGAAACAGAGGGACACTCCGGTGGACCCAGTGGTGCTCGAGAAGAACGAAGACAAATCAGGCCGACCGTAATGACGCAATCCTTAGGTTCAGAACAACGCGGTTCCCAAGACAGGGCTTCCCAGGATCGGGCTACGGGTCAGCGCATCACCCGCCGCCGCAGCTCCGCCGGCCCCGTTCCCCCCAGTCGCCCCCAGCGCCCCCGCGAACCGGTGGCCCCTCCCCAGCGCGGAGGCTTGCGGCCCACCTTCCTCACCCTGCGGGATCACGGCAAGGTCTACGTCGCCGATCTGCCCCGTCTGTCCGATGGCCAGCTGGCCCATGTGACCAAGGAAGCCCGCGAGGTGCTCGAAAGCCTGGGACGCCGACTGGAGGAACTCGAGGCCCAGCCCTTCCTCTCCGAAGCCGAGCAGGACACCCGCATCCGGGCCTCGACCAAGCGGGATGTCACCGAGCGCTTCCTCCGCTCGATTGACGACGAATTGCAGCTCCGTCGCAACAACCCCGCCCTGCGGGCCGCCGCCGGAGAATCGCTGGCCCGGGTGTTTCTGGAACTGGCCCGGCACCGGCTGCCTGGCTCCACCTTTGATTCCCTGCTGCAGGAAGCTCTGGCCGCCTGCGGACCCGAAGCCGCCGCTGCCGAGGCAGAAACCCACCCGGATGCCGGCGCCACCCCCGTGGTGCCCCTGGTCCGGCCCCAGGCCCTCCCAGTGGTCCTCACCCTGGATCCCACACCCCAGGCCGGCTAATCGCTCTGGAACGGATTGGCGGGCATCCGGGCTTCCAGCGCCCGGGCCAGGCCATCCAGGCGGGCACGATCCTCGAGGTTGAGGGTCCAGCTCAGGGCAGCCGCGGCCTGCTCCACCTGCTCGGGCCGCCGCAGCCCCGGAATGGGCATGGCCCCATGGGCCCGGCACCAGTTGAGCGCCACGGCCGCCAGACCTCCAGCCTGGCCGACGGCAATCCGGGCCATCTCCGCCTGAAGGTCCACCAGGGCCGGAGCCAACCGCCGAAACAGGGCTCCGCGCGGACCCGCTGGCCAGGTCTGACGATCGAGAGGCCGGGCCAGCAAGCCAAGGGCCAGTGGGCTGTAGGCGATCAAGTGGATCTCGAGCTCCCGGCACACATCCGCCACGCCACCGGAGCCAATCGGCTCTGAAGCCAGGAGCGACAGCTGCACCTGCAGGCTGCTGAGCCGCACGCCCCGATCGGCCAGTCGGCGATGCACCGCCCGCAACCGCCGCGGCCCCATGTTCGAGACACCCAGGGCACCCACCTCACCCCGCTGCACCAGATCGGCCAGGCCATCGAGCAGGGGCCCCTCCTGCCAGGGCGCATAGCGGGCCGTGCTCCAGTGCAGCTGCACCAGATCGACCCGTCCGCCCAGACGCTGCTTTGAGGCCTCAAACGCCCGCTGGTAGCCCTGGCGCCCCAACCGCCAGGGGAAGGGGGCCAACTTGGTGGCCACGCACAACGACTCCCGACGGGCGGGGGGGAGGGCTGCCACGAAACGCCCCAGCAAGGCCTCACTGCGGCCATTGAAGCGGCCCGTGCCGTAGGAATCGGCGGTGTCGAAGGTGTGCAGCCCAGCCTCCACCGCCGCCGCGAAGGTGGCTTCCAGCACCGGATCCTGACTGGGGTCATACCCCCACAACAACTGATTCCCCCAAGCCCAGGTGCCCACGCCAATCCCAGGCGGACGGGCCGGTGGATGCGCCATCGTGGGGGGCCGTGCCAGCGGTGCTGCGTCCCACAATGCCCGACCTCCCCACCCCTGGCAGCTCCGCACCCGTGGCCAGGCCCCTCCCCGCGGCCAGCCCCGCAGCCGCCCAGCAGGAGCCCGTGCTCTGCCAGCACTGCGGCCGCACGGCGAGCAATGGCATCAGCTGCCAGGGCAGCTGCGTGGCCGACTCCGGCTACTGAGGCACCCCATGGCCAGTCCCAACCCGGCCTGGAGCTGGACCATCCGTCCCGCCCTCCTCAGCCTGAGCCTGGCGCTCCTGGGCTGGGCACCCTCCAGCCACGCCGAGGCATTTGGCCGTTGGGAGAGCAAGCTGCAGGACTGTGTTCTGTTGCAGGGTCTGGTGGGATTGCCCCTGCAGGCCCAACGCCAGAGCTGTGGACGGCTGCGACTGGAGCAAAACCTGGAAGGGCTGCTCACGGTGCGACTGATCACCCCCTCCGGCAGCCAGCGGTTCGGCAGCCAGAACCTGGTGTTCGGCGGCCAACTCGCCCCTGGCCAAAGGCCGATGCGCTGCAGCACCGATGGCCACTGCAAACCCCGCTGGCCGATGCGTTTGGAGGTGGCCACCGTGGCCAGCAGCCTGGCGGGGGAGGAGAGCCAGGCTCCCACGATTCCCCTAGCCCGGCTGGCCAAGGGCACCTGCCTGCTGGAGCGCCGGTCCCTGCAGTGCCAGGCCCGCGATCAGGAGGGTCAGTATTGGGAGGCGAAGGCCCGGCTCTGAGTCCAGCCCCCGCTCGCGCCTGGCTCAGCGGCGCTCGCCCTGCACCTCACCCTGGGTCTCGGAACCGTTCTGATGGCCATCGAGGTGCTTCTCGCAGGCCGATGCAGGCGCAGGGAGCACTCCAAGCCCAGCAGCCGTCAGGGGCAGGGCAACCAGGAGCAGGCACCAGCGCGCAACGGAGGAGGAGCGCTTCATCTGGGAAAGGTGGGAAGACCCAGAAACCCTATGCAGAAATATCCCGGCCGGCCGCAACGGTGTGGGATCTGTGAGAGAGCTGGGCCCTCCAGCGGCGCAGAGCAAGCCTCCTGACAGGCTTCGCCTGGGGCCCGACTGCCAAGGTGCTGAATAAAGGCGGCACCCAGATTCGAACTGGGGGTAAAGGATTTGCAATCCTCTGCCTTACCACTTGGCCATGCCGCCGCCCAGGGAGCAAACTCCCTGCAGCGGATCGTATCAGCCATGGCATGTCCTCCCTGCCGCTGAACCGTCTGCTCGTTCTGAGCAATGGCCACGGGGAGGATCTGATCGCCCAGCGCATCCTGCGGGCCCTGCAGACCCGACAACCGCAGCTGGTGATCCGGGTGCTGCCCCTGGTCGGCCTGGGCGAGGCGTTCGCCAACGACGAAGCGGAGGGCCATCTCAAGCGGCTCGGCCCCCAGCTGCAGCTGCCCAGCGGCGGCTTCAGCAACCAGAGCCTGCGGGGCCTAACCCGCGACCTGGCCGCCGGTCTGCCGCTGTTGAGCTGGCGCCAGATGCGACTGGTGCGCCACTGGGCCCAACAGGGGGCTCCCGTGCTGGCCGTGGGCGACCTGCTGCCCCTGCTGCTGGCCTGGGGCGGCGGCGGCCGTTTCGGTTTCATCGGCACGCCCAAGAGCGATTACACCTGGGCCTCAGTGGCTCCCACCGGCTGGGGGCCCACGCCGTTGGCCGATGGGTACCACCGCTGCAAGGGCAGTGAATGGGACCCCTGGGAATGGGCCGTGATGGGCAGCCGGCGCTGCCGGCTCGTGGCCGTGCGTGACCCTCTCACCGCCCGGGGGCTGCATCGCCACGGGGTGGCGGCCCTGGCGCCGGGAAACCCGATGATGGACGGCTTCCCCCAGGCCCCGCTGCCGGCCTGGCTGGACAGCCAACGGCGCCTGATGCTGCTGGCCGGCAGCCGTCTGCCGGAGGCCCTCGGCAATGCCCGGCGGCTGCTGAGCTGCCTCCGATGGAGCCAGCCGCCGGAAGCCACCACCGTGCTGATCGCCTCCGGCTCCGCCCCCAGCCCCGACGCCTGGGCCACCCTGCTGGGCGGCGCCGGCTTCGAAGCCATGGCCGCCGATCCCGCCGCCACCGCGATCGGCGCGAGCAGCCGCTGGCGCCTGGGCCGCTGGACCGTGCTGCTCGGCAGCCACACCTTCAGCCGCTGGGCCGGCTGGGCCGAGCTGGGCCTGGCCACCGCCGGCACCGCCACCGAACAGCTGGCGGGGCTGGGGGTGCCCTGCCTGTCCCTGCCGGGGCCGGGGCCCCAGTTCAAGGCTGGCTTTGCCCGCCGCCAAAGCCGGCTGCTGGGGGGCGCCGTGCTGCCTTGCCATCAGCCGGACGAGCTGGCCCGGCGGCTGCAGCAGCTGCTCCACGACCCCAGCACCTGCCACCAGCTCGGAGCCATCGGCCGCCGGCGCATGGGACCCGCCGGGGGCAGCGCCCAGATCGCCGCTCTGGTGGAGCAACGTCTGCTGGGATGATGGGCTGATCCCCTGCCCCAACGCCGCCCATGGCCGGCATTCCCGATCGGGCCTACAACGCCGCCTGCGGCAAACTGGCCAGCCAATTGGGCATCAGCCTGGCGGCCGCCCGGCGCAAGGTCGACATCAAGGCCGCCCAGGCGGGCCTCAAGGACACCGCCTCCCGGGTGGAACTGGCCGCCCAGATGCTGACCGAAGCCGAGGGCAACAGCACCAGCAACCACGCCCTGCTCACCTCGCTGTTGGAAGCGGTGGGCAACGACGACAACTTCATGGTGGAGGACTGAATCGGCCAGGGCAGGGGCTTCAGCGGTTGCCGCCGGTGGAGTGCTCAAACAGCAGGTGAAAGCGCTGGCGGTCTAGGTCGGCGAACACCGGCAGGCAGCTGAAGCAACGCTGGGCCAGCTCCCAGCGCTCCTCGCGGCGCAACATGGTTTCCAGGCGATCCCGAGCGGGCAGCAGATAGCGCACATCCCCGGCGGCATAGGTCAACTGGGCCTCGGAGAGGTCTTCGACCCTGCCCCAGTCAGAGCTCTGGGCCTGCTTGTCGAGCTCCACCCCCACCAGCTCCTGCACCACGTCCTTGAGGCCGTGCCGCGGGCTGTAGGTGCGGCCGAGGCGGCTGCCGATCTTGGTGCAGAAAATCGGATCCACGGCAATGCCGAGGTTTTCGGCCAGGGCGGCCACATCGAACCGGGCGAAGTGGAACACCTTTTCAACGGCGCCGTTTTCCATCAGCGCCTTCAACCGGGGCGCCTCGCTCTGGCCGCGGGAGAGGCGGATACAGCAGACGTTGTCGTGGTCGTCGCAGAGCTGAACCAGGCAGAGCCGATCGCGGCCGTGGATCAGACCCATCGCCTCGGTGTCCACCGCCAGGGCCCGGGCGCCGGCATAGAGGGCGGCCCACTCCGCATCGAGATCGCCGTCAAACACGGCAAACCGGGCTGGAGCTGGCAGGTTGCTGGGGGCGGACGGGGCGGCCATGCCGAGGAGGCGGAAGATCGCCCCCATGCTGACAAGCCACGGCGCGGCCGGCCGACGCCACAATGGGTCCCATGGTCAACCTCGGCTCCACCCTGCTGCTCACCCTGCTGCTGGCCATCGGCCTGGTGTTTTTTCTGCGGGCTGCCAGCAAGGACCGCACCACCGTGGTGGACGTGCGCTCCTCCCGCCCCCCCCTGGAGGTGCTGAGTCAGCTCAGTGACTGGCTGCAGCAGCGCGGTTGGCAGACCGAGTCGAGTGATCCGGAACGGCGCCACCTCTGCTTTCGCGCTGAAGTGGCCGCCAGCCCGTGGCTGGCGGTGTTGCTCTCGGTGCTGGGAGCCGTGGGGGCCGCCTGCCTGGGCCTGGTGCTGCGCCAGCTGCTCCCCCCACTGGGCTGGTGGCCCCTGCTGCTGGCCCTGCTGGGCCCGGCCGCGGGGCTGATCTACCGCAACCGGGCCATGCGCGCCGAAACCCTGGAACTGCGCCTGATCAGCCACGACAGCGCCACCGGCAGTGCCCTACGCCTCCGTGCCCACCGGGACGAACTGATTGCGCTGGAACTGGAACTGGGGCCCCAGCTCGGCTTGTTCAGCGACGGCAAACTGCTCAGTTCCCCCATCTAGCTCTCCGTCCAGGCCCGCCATGCCGCACCACGCCAGGCCGCATTGCCAAGGGATGGTGGCCGTCCTGATCGGGGTTCTCACCCTCGGCGGCACCGCCGCGGCCCAGGCCCCCCTGGTGGCCAACCTGGATCCGCTGACCGGGCCCCGCAGCCGTCTGGCCAAGGACTGGGTGGGCCTGGCTCCCCTGCCCAACACCACCCCAATCCTGGTGCTCGCCGGCCATGCCGATTCCCAGGGGATCGGCGGGGCCGGCACGGCGGGAGCTGCGGTGGACCTGACCGGAGCCGCCCCGATGCAGCCCGGTCTCCGCGACGAACTCCACTGGAATCTACTCACGGCCCAGGCCGTGGTGGCCCTCGGCCAGCGGCGGGGGCTGGCGATCCGCTTCTACGACCCCCCGCTGCGCACCATCGCCGACGGTGACGACCCGCGCACCAACTGGAGTGTGGGCAAGGCCCATGCCGAGGCCGGTGGCTATGCCCTGGAAATCCACTACGACGCCTACGGGCCTGACGGGGTGGGCTCAGGGCTGATCCCCCCGCTGCATCGCCCACCCAGCCGCCTCGATGAAAGTTTGGCGCTCGCTTTCGGGCCCTACCCCCTGCTGTACCGCGAAGGCCTGGGAGCCCCCAAGCGGGGGATTGCCATCCTGGAAATCGGCAAACTGGAGGGGGCCCTGGAAGCGGCCCTGCGCGATCCGATCCGGCGGCAGGCCACCCTGGAGGCCATTGCCGTCCGGGTGGTGAACGCCCTGGAACAGGGCCTCGGCCGCAGCCCAGGCGCCCCCATGGCCGCGGCCAATCCTGCAGCGCTCACCCCACCGCCTGATGGGGAGCGCACCGGGCGGCCAGAGAGGCGTCGGTCAACCAGGCCTGGGGCTTGGTGAACAGATCCGTGAGCAGGGCTTCGCGGCTGCCCGCCTCGGGCTGGTAGCCGTACTCCCAGCGCACCAGGGGCGGCAACGACATCAGGATCGACTCGGTGCGGCCGTTGGTCTGCAGGCCGAAGATCGTGCCCCGGTCGAACACCAGGTTGAACTCCACATAGCGGCCGCGGCGATAGAGCTGGAACTGGCGCTCCCGCTCGCCGTAGGGGGTGTTGTGGCGCTTCTCGGCGATCGGCACGTAGCTGGGCAGGAAGGCGTTGCCACAGGCACTGGCCAGGGCGAACAGCTGCTCCCAGCTCTGCTGCACCGGGCCAATGCGGTTGCTCTCCGCAGCGGCCGGGCCCTTGGGGTCCTGCCCCTTGTAGAGCACGCCGCGGGGATCCTGGTAGTCGTAGAAGATGCCGCCCACCCCGCGGGTTTCCTGGCGGTGCTTGAGGAAGAAATACTCATCGCACCAGGGCTTGAACACCTCGTAGTAGGCGGGGTTCACGCTGTCGCAAGCGCCCTTGAGGGTGCGGTGGAAGTGCTGGGCGTCCTCCAGGAAGGGGTAGTAGGGGGTGAGGTCAGCGCCGCCGCCAAACCACCACACCGGACCCGCTTCGAAGTAGCGGTAGTTGAGGTGAACGGTGGGGATGTAGGGATTGCGGGGGTGCAGCACCATCGAGGTGCCGGTGGCAAACCAGCGGTGGCCCTTGGCTTCCGGACGCTGGCTGAGGATCGAGGGGGGCAGTTCCGAACCCTCCACCTCGGAGAAATTCACGCCGCCCTGCTCAAACACACGGCCGCCGGTCATCACCCGGGAGCGACCGCCGCCGCCCTCAGGACGCACCCAGCTCTCCTCTGCGAAGGGGGCCTCACCATCGAGCTGCTCCAGCCCCGCACAGATGGAGTCCTGCAGGCCCATCAGCAGGGCCTTGGCCCGGGCGCGCGAGTCGGCGGGCGGCGCCTCCAGGGCTCCGTCATTGCCGACCGGACTCGAGGCCCCTCCACCCAGCTTGTTTTTGCCACGCGCCAGCAAGGCCTTGAGCATCGACGGTGCGCCGGAAAGACGCCGGAAAGGTCTCACCTTTTCAGGCCAGCCTCCCCTCAGACAAGTGTTCGAGAGGGTCTGTCACGGCCAGGGCGCCCCCCTCCTCGCGGGGCAGGCCACCTAGGATCGCAGGCCCTGTTTGGATTGCCGATGGCCTCAGTGGAGCAGGCCCAAGCCGCCCTCAACGCCGTCCAGGATGCTGGCAGCGGGCGCAGCCTGATCGAGCTGGGCTGGATCCAGGCCCCCCGACTGGTGGGCGATCGGGCCGTGTTTCGCTTGGCCTTGCCAGGTTTTGCCCAGGCTCAGCGCGATCGCATCGCCGCCGAAGCCCGTGCAGCCCTGCTCGCCCTCGATGGGGTGGCCGACGTGCAGATCGAAGTGGCCCAGCCCGCTGGAGGGGCTCCCATCGGAGCCGCCGGCCATGGGGCCCCGGGCGCGGCACCCGGTCAGCTGCCGGATCGTCAGGCCATCCCCGGCGTCCGTCAGGTGATCGCGGTGAGCAGCGGCAAAGGGGGCGTGGGCAAGAGCACGGTGGCGGTGAATCTGGCCTGTGCCCTGGCGGCCTCCGGCCTCAAGGTGGGCCTGCTGGATGCCGACATTTATGGGCCCAACGCCCCCACCATGCTGGGCGTGGCCGACCGCACGCCAGAGGTGCGCGGTGAAGGCGCCCAGCAGGTGCTCACGCCCATCGAGACCTGCGGAATCGCCATGGTTTCGATGGGGTTGCTGATCCAGGAGAACCAACCGGTGATCTGGCGGGGCCCCATGCTCAACGGCATCATCCGCCAGTTCCTCTATCAGGTGGATTGGGGCGAGCGGGATGTGGTCATCGTCGACCTACCCCCCGGCACCGGCGACGCCCAACTCACCGTGGCCCAGGCCGTTCCCATGGCAGGCGTGATCATCGTCACCACACCCCAGCAGGTCTCCCTGCAGGATGCCCGGCGCGGGCTGGCGATGTTCCTGCAGATGGGCGTCACCGTGCTGGGCGTGGTGGAGAACATGAGCGCCTTCATCCCGCCGGATGCTCCGGAGAAGCGCTACGCCCTCTTCGGCAGTGGGGGGGGCGCCCGCCTGGCCGAGGAGGCCGGGGTGCCCTTGCTGGCGGAGCTGCCGCTGGAAATGCCGGTGCGGGAAGGCGGCGATGCCGGCCGGCCCGTGGTGCTCTCCCACCCCGACTCCGTCAGTGCCCAGGCCTTCCGGGCTCTGGCCGAGCGGATCGGGGCGGCCCACCTGGTGCCGGCCTGACCACCATGCTGAGCCAGCTGGGGCGGCGCAACTCCCGATTCTTCAGCGGCCGCAGCGGCCGGCGCAGCCCCCTGGCCGATGTGGACCTGATCCTCTGGGGGGTCCCCCTGGCCATGGTGGCGATCGCCGGCATCCTGATCGCCAGCACCCAGCGCCAGGCCGATTACGCCGACTGGTATCAGCACTGGATCACCGCAGCGGTGGGCATGGTGGTGGCCCTGCTGCTGGCCAGGATGCCCCTGGAGCGGCTGATTCCGCTCAAATGGCCGATCTATGGCGCCATGGTGGCGAGCCTGATCGCCGTTCGGATCGTGGGCACCAGCGCCCTGGGGGCCCAGAGCTGGATCAACATCGGCGGCTTCTACGTGCAGCCCTCGGAATTCGCCAAGGTGGGAGCGATTTTGCTGCTGGCCGGAGTGCTGGCGCGGCACCCGGTGGATCGCCCCGTCGATCTGGTGCGTCCTGTGGGCCTGATTGCCCTTCCCTGGCTTCTGGTGTTCGTGCAGCCTGATCTGGGCAGCTCCCTGGTCTTCGGGGCCGTTCTTCTGGTGATGCTGTTCTGGGCCGGCATGCCCGGGGCCTGGGTGGTGTTGCTGCTCTCTCCACTGGTGGCGGCCATCGTGGCTGGCACCCTTCCCTGGCTGCTCCTCGGCTGGATTCCCCTGATGGGCTGGCTGGCCTGGAAGAGCCTGCCCTGGAAACGGGTTGCTCTGAGCATCAGCCTGGCGGTGCAGGGGCTGTTCGCCGTGGCCACCCCCCTGTTGTGGGAACACGGCCTGCGCCCCCACCAGCGGGCCCGACTCACCCTGTTTCTCGACCCCGCCCAGGACCCACTCGGCGGCGGCTACCACCTGCTGCAGAGCACGGTGGGCATCGGGTCCGGCCAGCTCTGGGGAACGGGCCTGATGAATGGATCCCTCACCAAACTGCGCTTCATCCCAGAGCAGCACACCGATTTCATCTTCAGCGCCCTGGGGGAAGAGACCGGATTTCTGGGCTCGGTGCTGGTGGTGGCCGGCTTCGCCCTGCTGATGTGGCGGCTGCTCCAGATCGCCGGACGGGCCCGCACCGACTACGAAGCCCTGGTGGTGGTGGGGATCGGCGCGATGCTGATGTTCCAGGTGGTGGTGAACATCAACATGACCATCGGCCTGGGGCCGATCACCGGAATTCCCCTTCCCTGGCTCAGCTATGGACGGTCCGCCATGCTCGTGAACTTCATCGCCCTCGGGCTGTGCGCCTCCGTGGCCCGCCGGGGTCGCTCGGCCCAAGGACGCTGGTGAGCCTGTCCGACCTGCGCCGCTGCCTGGCCGAGGGCGTCCCCGCCGGCGTCGGCAACGAGGACAGCGTGCGACGCCAGTGGTGGGCGGCGCTGGCCACCCTGCAGGAGGATTTTCTGCTGCCCCGGCAACCACTGCAGGGGCTGTGGCTGGCAGCCCCCCTGCCCGCCCTCTACGAACCCGAACTGCTCCAACAGCTCCAGGGCTGGGTGTGGGCCCCACGGGAACTGCAGGATCTGCTGCCCGGCTCCGCCGCCCTGCTCCCAGGGAGCGCCCCAACCGGTACGGGAGGGAGCTTCCATCGGATGACCCTCGAAGAAGGCGATGGCACCGATCCGCTGCTGCTGGTGATCACGCCCCAGTTGCAGGTGGCCCTCTGCCTCGATGGACCGGCCGAGGCCCGGCGCCTGATCGTGCGATTCGATCCGGAGGCCCTGTCCGGGGCTTTGGGCCTGATCGACGGCCGTCTGTTGGCGGGCAACCCGGACGCGTCCGGCGCCCTGCGCACCGCCCTCCAGCGGCTGGGCCCCCTGCGCAGCGACGACCAGCTGGGGATGCGCTTCTGGCCGCGGATGGGGGAACGGCTGGCCGCCATGGCCCCCAGCCTGACCCTGCAACCCCTGGTCCACGGCGGCACGACCCGTGAACGCCTCCAGGGCGACGCGTCCCGGGCCGTGAGCAGCGAGCTGGCCCTGCTGGAGGCCCTCACCCACGAAGTGCGCACCCCGCTGGCCACGATCCGCACCCTGATCCGCTCCCTGCTGCGGCGCAGCGATCTGCCCGAGGTGGTGCGCCAGCGCCTGGAGCAGATTGATGGTGAGTGCAGCGAGCAGATCGATCGGTTTGGCCTGATCTTCCTGGCCGCCGAGCTGCAGCGCGAACCGGGGAGCGAACAGCCCCTCGAGCGCCACGCCCTGGCCCGCACCGACCTCAGCGCGGTGCTGCAGCAACAGCACGAGCTCTGGCAACGGCAACTGGCCCGCCGCGACCTGGCTCTGGAGCTGGTGATCGACGAGGGCCTGCCCCAGGTGCTGAGCGATCCGGCCCGCCTGGAAACAATGCTCGGCGGCCTGATCGACCGGTTCAGCCGCACCCTGCCTTCCGGCAGCACGGTGACCCTCAGCCTGTCCCCCGCCGGCTCCAGGCTGAAACTCCAGCTCAGCAGCGCAGGCCAGCGCAACGAGGACTCCACCGCCGCCCGGGAGCACGAAGGGGAACAGCGGGAGCTGGTGGGACCGGTGCTCAGCTGGAACCCAGCCACCGGCAGCCTGCAGCTGAGCCGACAGGCCACCCAGCGGCTGTTCCATCGCCTGGGCGGCCGGCTCACCGAACGCAGTGGCAGCGGCCTCACGGTGTTCTTCCCGCTGTGCTGAGGATGCGCCCGGAGGCGTGGTTTGTTGACGGGTGTGAAGAGTGCGGCGCCAGGCGGGATTCGGGCAAAAACACGGTGCTAGCTTCCGCCTGAAACGATCCAAAGCCATGGCAGCTACGGCGCTCAGCGGTCAACTCCCGAAGTACATCGGCAGCACCGGCGGCCTGCTGAACTCCGCTGAGACCGAGGAGAAATACGCCATCACCTGGTCCAGCCCCAAGGAGCAGGTGTTTGAGCTGCCCACCGGCGGCGCCGCCCACATGAACGAGGGCGAAAACCTGATGTACTTCGCCCGCAAGGAGCAGTGCCTCGCGCTCGGTACCCAGCTGCGCACCAAGTTCAAGCCCCGGATCGAGGACTACAAGATCTACCGGATCTTCCCCGGCGGTGACACCGAGTTCCTGCACCCCAAAGACGGCGTCTTCCCCGAGAAGGTGAACGAAGGCCGCGCCATGGTGGGCCACAACCCCCGTCGGATCGGCGCCAACCCCAACCCGGCCAACCTCAAGTTCACCGGCAAGAACACCTTCGACGCCTGAACGGCGCCGACCAACTCCTATAAAGGCGGGGCCAGGCGCCCCGTTTTTTTTGCCTGCCCGCTTGCCCATGCCCAGCCCCGATCGCGATGGCTTAGCCGAGCAGGCGTTCCTTCAGGCGGTGGCGGCCGGCAACAGCTTCGTTCCCCTCTGGAAGCGCTGGCCCGCCGACCTGGAGACACCACTCACCACCTGGCTGAAGGTGGGGGCCAGCAGTGATCACGGGGTCCTGCTGGAGTCGGTGGAAGGTGGCGAGCGGATCGGGCGCTGGAGCTTTGTGGTCAGCGACCCGCTCTGGACCCTCACCAGCCGCGGCGAGCAGTCCGAGCGCCGCTGGCGCGATGGCCGTTGTGAGCTCCTGGAGGGCAACCCCTTCACGCTGCTGCGCGCGTGCCTGGAGCCCCTGAGCAGCACGCCAATCCCCGGCCTGCCGCCGGTGGGGCAGCTGTTCGGCTTCTGGGGCTATGAGCTGATCCGTTGGATCGAGCCGAGCGTGCCGGTGCACCCGCCAGGGGAGGGCGCCCCGCCCGATGGCTGCTGGATGCTCGCCGACAGCCTGTTGGTGTTCGACCAGGTGAAGCGGCAGATCACCGCCGTGGCCTATGCCGACCTGAGCGATGGCCAGGACCCACACGATGCCTACGCCGCCGCCGCGGCCCGCATCGCCGCCCTCGAGGAGCGCATGCAGGCACCCTTGCCGGGCCATGTCACCCCCCTGCGCTGGCACGACGCCAGCGCCACCGACATGGCCCAGACCCTGGCGACCACCAGCAATGTGGGCCGGGAGGCGTTTGAGGCCGCGGTGCTCCGAGGCGAGGAGCACATCGAGGCGGGCGACGTGTTCCAACTGGTGCTCAGCCAGCGGCTGGAAACGCGCATTGATCGCGATCCCTTCGAGCTCTACCGCAGCCTGCGGATGGTGAACCCGTCGCCGTACATGGCGTTCTTCAACTTCGGCGGCTGGTACCTGATCGGCTCGAGCCCCGAGGTGATGGTGAAGGCCGAACCCACACCGGAAGGGACGGTGAAGGCCTCCCTGCGGCCGATCGCCGGTACCCGCCCCCGGGGCGCCGATGAGGCCGAAGACCTCGCCCTAGAGGCCGACCTGCTGGCCGATCCCAAGGAACGGGCCGAGCACGTGATGCTGGTGGACTTGGGCCGCAACGACCTGGGCCGCGTCTGCCAGCCCGGCACCGTCAAGGTGAGCGACCTGATGGTGATCGAGCGCTATTCCCATGTGATGCACATCGTGAGCCAGGTGGAGGGCCTGCTGGCCGAGGGGCAAACCGTGTGGGACCTGCTGATGGCCTCCTTCCCTGCCGGCACGGTGAGCGGTGCCCCCAAGATCCGCGCCATGCAGCTGATTCACGCCCTGGAGCCCGACGCCCGCGGCCCCTATTCGGGGGTCTACGGCGGCGTTGACCTGGCCGGCGCCCTCAACACAGCCATCACCATTCGCACCATGGTGGTGCTGCCCCATCCCGAGGGGGGCTGGCGGGTGCAGGTGCAGGCCGGCGCCGGGGTGGTGGCCGACTCCAGGCCTGAAGCGGAATACCAGGAAACTCTCAACAAGGCCCGCGGCATGCTGAAGGCCCTGGCCTGCCTCCTGCCGGCCCAGCCATGACCACGCCCCTGCTGCTGAAGGGTTTTGAGGTGGAGCTGTACACCGGCCGGGAGGACGGCACCGTGGTGGGCTGCTCGGCTGAGGCGGCTGCGGCCCTGGAGGGCTTCGTGACCGAACCCGACCACCGCAACCTCGAATACATCACGCCCCCGGATGCCAGCTACGACAACCAGCTGCGGCTTCTGGTGGAGCCACGCCAGCGTCTGCGCCGCTGGCTGGCCAGCCGCCAGCTCACCCTGCTACCCGGCAGCACCCTGAGCCTGGGGGACAGCCACCGCTTTGAGCGTTCGGACCCCCAAAACCCCTACCACGGCTACATCGAAGCCACCTACGGCACCCAGGTGGTCACCGCCAGCGTGCACATCAACCTGGGGCTGATCGGCGGCCAGGGCCCCGAGCAGATGGACCGCCTGTTTGCCGCGCTGCGCCTGATGCGCTGTGAAGCGGCCTTGCTGCTGGCCCTGAGCGCCAGCTCCCCATTCCTGGACGGTGCGGTCACCGGAGCCCACTCCCAGCGCTGGCTGCAGTTCCCGCTCACTCCGGCCGAGGTGCCGCTGTTCCTCAGCCACCAGCACTACATCGACTGGATGGATCAGCAACTGGCCCTCGGCACCATGCAAAACGTGCGGCACCTCTGGACCTCGGTGCGGCCCAACGGGGACCACCGCCCCCATGACCTCAATCGGCTGGAAATCCGCATCTGTGATCTGGTGACCGATCCCCTCGTGCTGCTGGCGATCACGGCCTTTGCCGAGCTCCGGATCCACCAGTTGCTGCGCCAGCCGGCACACGGTGATCCCCTCAAGGCCAGTCAACTGACGCCGGCGGAACTGGCCGCCCTCGCCGATGCGAACGACCGGGCTGCAGCCCGCTCCAGCCTGGAGGCCACGCTGCATCACTGGCGCGACGGTGCGGCGGTGTCCGCCCAAGACTGGCTGCGGGCAGAGCTGGCCGCCCTGGCCCCCCTGGCCGTCGAGTTGGGGCTAGCGACCGTGCTGGCTCCCCTGCACACCGTGCTGGACCACGGCAATCAGGCCATGCGCTGGCTGGCTGGCGAACGGGCCGGTCTCTCGATCAGCACCCTGCTGAGCCAGGAGATTCAGGCGATGGCCAACCAGGAAAGGGACCTGCTGGAGGCATTCGGCACAGTCGGGCCGCCAGGTTCTTTGGGATGATCATGGATTCTCGTGCTGCCCATCCGGCTCCCATGCGGCAGTCCATGCCCACGCCCAACCCCGCGACGGACGCCAGCAGCGCTGGCCTGCCGACGGCACAACGGGTCACCCGCCTACTCGGCGAACGGTTGGAGCTGGTCGAAGACCTTTGGGAAACCGTGCTGCGCAGCGAATGCCCCCCCGAGCAGGCGGAGCGGCTGCTGCGGCTGAAGCGTCTGAGCGACCCCACCGAGGGCGAGGCCGGCGGCACAGGCGACGCCAGTGGGGGTGACGCGACGGCGGCGATTGTGCAGCTGATCCGCGAGATGGATCTGGCCGAAGCCATTGCCGCGGCCCGGGCCTTCTCTCTCTATTTCCAGCTGGTCAACATCCTCGAGCAGCACATCGAGGAGGACAGCTACCTCGACAGCCTCAAAAACCAGGACAGCTGCCCCAGCGATCCCTTCCTGCCGGCGTTGGCCAACCAGACCGACCCGGCCACCTTCCGTCAGTTGTTCGCGCGACTGCGGAATCTGAACGTGCCCCCGGCCCAGCTGGAAAACCTGCTGCGCACCCTCGATCTGCGCCTGGTTTTCACGGCCCATCCCACCGAAATCGTGCGCCACACCGTGCGGCACAAACAGCGGCGGGTGGCCACCTTGATCCAACAGCTGGAGCAGGGCAGCGGCCTCAACGGCCTCGAGCGCCAGAGCCTGCGTCTGCAGCTGGAGGAAGAGATCCGGCTCTGGTGGCGCACCGATGAGTTGCACCAGTTCAAACCGACGGTGCTCGACGAGGTCGACTACGCCCTGCACTACTTCCAGCAGGTGCTCTTCGACGCCATGCCCCAACTGCGGGATCGCATCCGCGGCGCCCTGCAGGTGAGCTATCCCGATGTGGAACCACCCCGGGATGCGTTCTGCACCTTCGGCTCCTGGGTGGGTTCAGACCGGGACGGCAACCCCTCGGTGACCCCGGACATCACCTGGCGGACCGCCTGTTATCAACGCCAGCTGATGCTGGAGCGCTACATCAAGGCGGTGGCCGAGCTGCGGGACCAGCTGAGCATCTCGATGCAATGGAGCCAGGTGAGCCCGGCCCTGCTCGAGTCGCTGGAAATGGACCGGCTGCGCTTCCCGGAGATCTATGAGGAACGGGCGGCCCGTTACCGGCTCGAGCCCTACCGGCTCAAGCTCAGTTACACCCTCGAGCGCCTGCGCCTCACCCACCAGCGCAACCAGCAACTGGCTGATGCCGGCTGGGAATCCCCCTGTGATGGCAACGCCCCACCGCCCCCAATGGGGGGAAATCTGGCCGCGCCACCCTCCCAGGAGCTGCACTACAGCACGGTGGATGAGTTCCGCAACGACCTGGAACTGATCCAGGACAGCCTCAAGGGCACGGGCCTCAGCTGCGAGTCGCTGCAGCACCTGATCAGCCAGGCCCAGATCTTCGCCTTCTGCCTGGCCAGTCTCGACATTCGCCAAGAGAGCACCCGGCACAGCGACGCCCTCGACGAGCTCAGCCGCTACCTGCAGCTGCCCGTTCCCTATGGGGAGATGGACGAGGAGCAGCGGGTCGCCTGGTTGCTCGCTGAGCTGCAGACCCGCCGGCCCCTGGTGCCGGCAACGGCACGCTGGAGTGCTCCAGCGGCCGAAACCTTTGCCGTGTTCCGGATGCTGCAACGGCTGCAGCAGGAATTCGGCTCCCGGATCTGCCGCACCTATGTGATCTCGATGAGTCACACGGTGTCCGACCTGCTGGAGGTGCTGCTGCTCGCCAAGGAGGCCGGGCTGGTCGACCCCCTAGCCCAACGGGCGGGGCTGCTGGTGGTGCCCCTGTTCGAAACGGTGGAAGATCTCCAGGGGGCCCCGGCGGTGATGGCCACCCTGTTCCGGCACCCCTTCTATCGGGCCCTGCTGGCCAGCGACGGCAGCCAGCCGCTGCAGGAAGTGATGCTGGGCTACTCCGACAGCAACAAGGATTCGGGCTTCCTCTCCAGCAACTGGGAGATCCACAAGGCCCAGATCGCCCTGCAGCGCTTGGCCATTGAGCACGGGGTGGCCCTGCGGATCTTCCACGGCCGCGGCGGCTCCGTAGGACGCGGTGGCGGCCCCGCCTACCAGGCAATCCTGGCCCAACCCAGCGGCACCCTCAATGGCCGCATCAAGATCACGGAGCAGGGCGAAGTGCTGGCCTCCAAGTACTCCCTGCCGGAACTGGCCCTCTACAACCTTGAGACGGTCACCACCGCCGTGCTGCAAAACAGCCTGGTGAGCACCCCCGTGGACGACACCCCGAGCTGGAACACCCTGATGGGCCGGCTGGCGGCCCGCTCCCGGGACCACTACCGGGCCCTGGTGCATGACAACCCCGACCTGGTGGCCTTTTTCCAGCAGGTCACCCCGATCGAAGAGATCAGCAAACTGCAGATCTCCAGCCGTCCGGCCCGGCGCAAGAGCGGCGCCAAGGATCTCTCCAGCCTGCGGGCCATCCCCTGGGTGTTCGGCTGGACCCAGAGCCGGTTCCTCCTGCCCAGTTGGTTTGGGGTGGGGGCGGCGCTGCAGGAGGAACTCGACCAGGACCCCGACCAACTGGAGCTGCTGCGCCTGCTGTATCAGCGCTGGCCCTTCTTCCGGATGCTGATCTCCAAGGTGGAGATGACCCTCTCGAAGGTGGACCTGGATCTAGCCCACCACTACGTGCAGGCCCTGGGCCGCAGCGAACACCGGGAGGCCTTCGAGCAGATCTTCCAGACCATTGCCGCCGAATTCGCCCTGACCCGCGACCTAGTGCTGACCATCACCGGCCACAGCCGCCTGCTCGATGGCGATCCAGCCCTGCAACTCTCGGTGGACCTGCGCAACCGCACGATCATTCCGCTGGGCTTCCTGCAGGTGGCCCTGCTGCGGCGCCTGCGCGACCAGAACCGCCAACCGCCGATGAGCGAAGCAACCAGCAACCCCAGCGATGACGGCCGCACCTACAGCCGGAGTGAACTGCTGCGGGGGGCCCTGCTCACCATCAACGGCATTGCCGCGGGCATGCGCAACACCGGTTGATTCCCCTTTCGCCACGCCCAACCCACCCGCCCCGCTTCGCCCAGCACTGGACTCCCTCTTGATCCCCTTCCGCAGCCAGCCCCCAGCCCCGCGCCTGCGGGAGGGCTACCGCTTGGTGGCAGATGGGCAGCCCAGCCCCGCCGCCCTCAATCGGCTGCTGCAGGCCAGTGGGGATCGCGCCCGCGATGCCGAACGCTGGCAACGGGTGCTGGAGCGCAGCATCTGGCACCTGGCCGTGGAGTCCCCCACAGGAGAGCTGGTGGGCTTCGTGCGGGCCACCAGTGATCTGGCCCTCAACGCCAACCTCTGGGACCTCTGTTCCGATCCCGCCGATCCCGGCCAAGGGGAGATCCTCGCGGTGCTAGTGCACGGCGCCCTGGGACGGCTGCGTCGGGAGCTGGCAGGGTGCAGCATCTCCCTCTCGGCGCCGCCGGAGGCCCTGGCGGCCCTGGAGCGCCACGGCTTTGCCGTGGATCCCGGAGGCATTCGGGCGATGGGGCTGCAGCTGGAGACCTAGGGCACAAAAAACCCCCAGCGCCAAGACCAGGGCTGCTGGAGGCGGTGGGGGCTGATGGGGTGACGAGCATGGAGGGACTCGAACCCCCGACCCTCAGAACCGGAATCTGATGCTCTATCCAACTGAGCTACATGCCCATGGCACAGGGCCCATGGCCGGGGTTGGAACCCCAGTGGGCCTACCTTAACTGCTCGCCGCTTCAGACCCATCCGGCTGCACCGCCTGGAGCTGCTGCGTTTTCGCAATATCAGTCGGCTGGAGCTGGCCCTGGAGGCCCCCCGGCTGCTGGTAATCGGTGCCAATGGGGAAGGCAAATCCAACCTGCTCGAAGCGGTGGAACTGCTCGGTTGCCTGCGCTCCCACCGCACGGGCAGCGACCGCGACCTGATCCAGCACGGCCAGAGCAGCAGCCAGATTCGGGCCGCCACCGGCGGCGGCGACCGGCTCCAGCTCGACCTGCGCCGCAGTGGCGGGCGGGTGGCCCAACGCAACGGCAAGGCGCTGGAGCGGCAACTCGATTTGCTGGGGTCGCTGCGCTGTGTCGGCTTCAGCGCCCTCGACCTGGAGCTGGTGCGCGGCGAGCCGGCCGGTCGTCGCCAGTGGCTCGACCGGGTGGTGCTGCAGCTGGAGCCCGTCTATGGCGATCTGCTCAGCCGCTACGGACGGCTGCTGCGCCAGCGCAGCCAACTGCTGCGGCGCGGCCTCGGGGGCGGGGAGCTGCAGGCCCTGCTCGACGCCTTCGATCTGCAGATGGCGGTGATCGGCACCCGGCTGCACCGGCGCCGCTCGCGGGCGATCCAGCGCCTGGAGCCCCTGGCCGCCACCTGGCAGGAGCGGCTCAGTGGCGGACGGGAACGGCTGGAGCTGCAGTACCAAAGCGGCACCGTGCTGCCAGGAGAGGAGGCCGAGGAGCCCTGGCGCCAGGCCCTGCTCGAGCAATTGCAGCAACAACGCAGCGAGGAGCTGCGGCTGGGGCAATGCGCGGTGGGGCCGCACCGCGACGAACTGGGCCTGAGCCTGGCGGGCCAACCGGCACGCCGCTACGGCTCGGCAGGGCAGCAACGCACCCTGGTGCTGGCCCTCAAGCTGGCCGAACTGGAGCTGGTGGGCTCGGTGCTGGGGGAACCGCCGCTCCTGCTGCTCGACGACGTGCTGGCCGAGCTCGATCCGGTGCGGCAGCAGCTGCTGCTGGAGGCGGTCGGCAACGGCCACCAGTGCCTGGTGAGCGCCACCCACCTCGGCGCTTTCAGCAACGGCTGGCAGGCGGAGAGCCAGGTGGTGCAGATGCGCGCCGGCGAGCTGGATGGGGACACGCCAACGGTTGTGGTGACGTAGCCACTTTCACCGGCCCCACCACGTATGGTGGTCAGCTTGTGCGGTCGGAATCAATGACCCAGACCCTGCCCTGCCTCCACCCAAACCCGGGATGGACCGAGGCCCCTGCAGCCACCAACCCAGCTGCCCCCCTGCCCCACCAGGTCTCCGATACGGTCGGGAAACACTGCATCCTCGAGCTCTACGGCTGCGACAGCGCCCGTCTCGACGACGAAGCTTTCCTGAGGGACACCATCACCGCAGCAGCGAAGCGTGCCGGTGCCACCCTGCTCAATTTGATTACCCACCGTTTCGAGCCCCAGGGCGTCACGGGGCTGGCTTTGCTAGCCGAATCCCATATCTCGATTCACACCTGGCCCGAATCGGGCTACGCGGCTGTGGACGTGTTCACCTGTGGTGACCACACCATGCCGGAGAGGGCCTGTGCCGTGCTCGCCGAAGAGCTCGCCGCCGGCACCCACAAGCTCACCAGCTTTCGGCGCGAAACGCCGTCGTGCATCGCCGAAAGCCAGCGGGAGCCCCTGCAGGAGCAGCCGTTCACGGCAGCGGTGACGCTCTAAACCCCAGTGCCCGTTGGGCGGCCAGCTCCCGGTTGAGCTTGCCGCTCACGAGCCCCTCGAGATCCACGCCCACGGCCGTGAACCCCAGCTCCAGGAAGGCGGCCACCAGCTCGCCTCTGGGTGTGGGATCGGCCCAAAGGCGCAGGGCCCGGTCGAGTTGGTCGGCGGGCAATTCAATCCGGGCCGTCTGGCCTTGCGAGCGCACCCTCAGCTGGGGCCAGCCGGCGGCCAACAGCCAGGCCTCAGCCGCGGCCACCCGCTGCAGCCGTTCGGCCGTGATCGGTTCGCCGTAGGGGAAGCGCGAGGCCAGGCAGGGCTGGGCGGGCTTGTCCCACCACGGCAACCCCAGAGCCCGCGACAACTGGCGCACACCGGCCTTGTCGAGGCCCACCTCGGCCAGGGGAGAGCGCACACCGAATTCCCGGGCCGCCCGGATCCCGGGCCGGTGATCGCCGAGGTCGTCCGCATTGACACCATCGAGCACCGTGGCGCTCCCTGCCGCCGCCGCGATCGGCGCGAGCAGCCGGTGCAGTTCCCGTTTGCAGGCGTAGCACCGCTCCTCGGGGTTGCTGGCATAGGCCGGATCGGCCAGCTCCGCCGTGGCGATCTCCTGGTGACGGATCCGCAGCCAACCGGCCTGGACGGAGGCCTCCTGGCGCAAGTGGGGGGCCAGGGCCGGCGACACCCCGGTGATCGCCAGGGCCGCCGCACCCCGTTGCTCCACGGCCAGGGCCGCCACCAGGGCGCTGTCGACGCCACCCGAATAGGCCACCACCACCTGGTCGAGGGCCGCCAGCTGCTGACGCAGCGCCGCCAGGGGCGCGGCCAGCGACGGCGGCAACGGTTCCAGCAGGGAGAAGCGCATCAGGCGAACTGGATCAGGCCCCGAATCCTGCCCCGATCCTGGCAACTCCCAACCGGGAAGCGCCGGTAACATCGCCCCATGAGCAGCACCCAGACGCCGCAGCGGGGCACGGGCCGGGGCATCGGCATTCGCACGGCAGCGGGCAGCGACGAGCGGGCCCATGGCCAACTTCACGTCTATGACGGGGATGGCAAGGGCAAGAGCCAGGCCGCCCTGGGGGTGGTGTTGCGCACCATCGGCTTGGGCATCTGCGAGCAGAAACGCACCCGGGTGCTGCTGTTGCGCTTCCTCAAAGGACCGGGCCGGGCCTACGACGAGGATGCGGCCATTGAGGCCCTTCAGCAGGGCTTCCCCCATCTGATCGACCAGGTGCGCACGGGCCGCGGGGAGTTCTTCAGCGCCGAAGAAGCCACCCGCTTCGACCGGCAGGAAGCCCAGCGGGGCTGGGACATCGCCAAGGGGGCCATCGCCAGCGACCTCTATTCGGTGGTGGTGCTCGACGAACTCAATCCCGTGCTGGACCTAGGCCTGCTGGACATCGAGGACGTGGCGCGCACCCTGGCGGCCAAGCCGGCCGGTATGGAAGTGATCTGCACGGGCCGAGGGGCCCCCCGCCAGCTGGTGCAATTGGCCGACCTGCACTCGGAGATGCGGGCCCACCAGGGCCCCGGCGGTCTCGAGGGCGTGGAGATTTACACGGGGGAGGGCAAGGGCAAATCCACCAGCGCCCTGGGCAAGGGTCTGCAGGCCATCGGCAGGGGCATCTCCCAGGACAAAAGCCACCGGGTGCTGATCCTGCAATGGCTGAAAGGCGGAGCGGGCTACACCGAAGACGCGGCGATCGCGGCGCTGCGCGAGAGCTATCCCCACCTGGTGGATCACCTGCGTTCCGGCCGCGATGCGATCGTCTGGCGCGGCCAGCAGCAGCCCATCGACTACGTGGAGGCGGAACGGGCCTGGGAAATCGCCCGGGCGGCCATCTCCAGCGGCCTCTACAAAACCGTGATCCTCGACGAGATCAACCCCACAGTGGATCTGGAACTGCTGCCGGTGGAGCCGATCGTGCAGACCCTGCTGCGCAAGCCGGCCGAAACCGAGGTGATCCTCACCGGCCGCTGCAAGAACCGACCCGCCTACTTCGACCTGGCCTCAGTGCACTCCGAGATGGTGTGCCACAAGCACTACGCCGAGCGGGGTGTGGACCTCAAACGCGGCGTCGATTACTGAAGCGGGGCCAAAGCTGGAGGCCCCTGGGGAGGGTCTGGCTCAGTAACGCGGCACGCTCGGATCCACCTCCTGGCTCCAGGCATCGATGCCGCCGGCCACGTTGATGCCCTCGATTCCGGCCCGCTTGAGGGCGATCAGGGCCTTGGCGCTGCGGCCGCCCAGCTTGCAGTGCACGTAGAGCGTCTTGCCGGCCGCCAGCTGCTGGATGCGTTCCACGGCCGTGCCGTTCTCAATCTGGTCGAGGGGGATCAGCTCGGCACCCGGGATCACGCCAATCTCGGCTTCGGGGGGGTTGCGCACATCGATCAGCACCAGGCCACTGGTGTCGCCATCGAGCAGCACCTTGAGCTCGCGCACGCTGATGCTCTCCACCGCGCCGGCCTCCTCCTGGCCAGGGGCGCTACCGCCGACGCCGCAAAACTCTTGATAGTCAATCAGTTTGTCGATCACGGGCCGCTCGGGATTGGGCCGCAGCTTGAGCTCCCGGAACTTCATGCCCAGAGCATCGAACAACAGCAGGCGGCCGCTGAGGGTGGTGCCGATGCCGGTGATGATCTTCACCGCCTCGGTGGCCTGGATCACCCCGATGATCCCGGGCAGCACGCCCACCACGCCGCCCTCGGCGCAGGAGGGCACCATGCCCGGCGGCGGGGGCTCGGGGAACAGGTCGCGGTAGTTGGGGCTTTCGGCATCCAGGTTGAAGACGGTGGCCTGGCCCTCAAACCGGAAGATCGAGCCGTACACATTGGGCTTGCCCAGCAGCACGCAGGCGTCGTTCACCAGGTAGCGGGTGGGGAAGTTGTCCGTGCCGTCGCAGACGAGGTCGTACGGCCGGATGATCTCCAGGGCGTTGTCACTGGTGAGCGCCGTTTCATAGAGATCCACCTGACAGTGGGGGTTGATCTCGAGGATGCGCGCCTTAGCCGATTCGATCTTGGGCTTGCCCACCCAGCTGGTGCCGTGGATCACCTGCCGCTGCAGGTTGGAGTGGTCCACCACATCGAAATCGACGATGCCGATGCGGCCCACGCCGGCGGCGGCGAGATACAGCAGCAGGGGCGAACCCAGACCGCCCGTGCCCACACACAGCACGGAGGCCGCCTTGAGCCGCTTCTGCCCCTCCATGCCCACCTCGGGCAGGATCAGGTGCCTGGCAAAACGGGCCACCTCATCGGGGCTGAGCTGAACGCCGCTGGTATCGGGAGGAAGCATGGCCGCTGGGATCAGCTCTCCATTGTCCATGGCAGGCGCTGCGGCCGGGCGGGCGACTCCGGGATCCACCAGCCAACCAGGGGCGGGGCCGGATCCGGCTCCTGGTCTTGACGGCCAGCGCCGAGGATCACCATTAACGCCGGCGACACAGTGAGATGGCGGTCGCTGGCGGAGGGCACGGCCCCGCTGGTGGGGTGGCTGTGGGCCGAGCCCAACAGCTCCATCCCCCGCTGACGCCCCCACTTCTGAGCCAGCAACTGCTCACGGGGATCAATGGCGAAGTGCCGGCAGCGTTCATCCGGCACCGGCCAGACGTTGCAGCAGGGCCAAACCCAATCCAGACGCCAGACATCCCCGAGCCGCTCACCGAGCACCAGGGCACAGCCTTCTCGGGGCCCAGCACACTCGAGGATCTGGCGCAGAACGGTGAGCAGGCGGTGACCTGCCCTGAGCTGCACTGGCGGTTGGCGGGACACACCGATACCTTATGAAGCAATCCAAGCCCCCGCCCTCAATCCGGTCCATGAGCGATACCACCACCGACACGGCTGAGCAGGGCACTGCCACTGAACCTGCCACTGGAGTGGAAGCCGGTGCGACCTCCGGGCAAGCCGACGTCAGCTTCAGCGAGCGCTACAGCGACATTCTCGCCAAGGTGAACTCCACCCTCGACCAGGTGGATTGGAGCCAGATGGGCCGGATCGGCAAGGCCACCGGCGTAATCGTGGCCGTGATCGTGGCCCAGATCCTGATCAAGGGCGTTCTGGACACCATCAACCTGCTGCCCGTGGTCCCCGGCCTGCTGGAACTGCTGGGTCTGGTGGTTGTGGGCCAGTGGAGCTGGCAGAACCTCACCACCAGTGAGAAGCGCGGTGCCGTGGTGGCGAAGGTCCAAAACCTGCGCAAGGAATACCTGGGCTAGGCCAGCAGCGCGTTGATCGAGGCCTGGGCCTGACGGTGGTAGTCGCCTCCGAACAGGTTGGCGTGGTTGAGCAGGTGATACAGGTTGTAGAGGGCAACCCGCTCCGCTGCCCCGGGCTCCAAGGGCCATGCCGCGGCATAGCCCTCAAAAAAGGCCGGTGGGAATCCGCCGAACAGCTGGGCCATCGCCAGATCCACCTCCCGATCCCCCCAGTAGCAAGCGGGATCAAAGATCGCAGTGGCTCCGTCTGCCAATAGGCCGGCATTGCCGCTCCAGAGATCCCCGTGAACGAGCGCCGGCTGGCAGCGGTGGCCAGCCAACCAGTGGGGCAGCCGCTCCAGCAGAGCCTGCCCCCCTCGCAGGGGCTGGCCCCGCCTGGCCGCCCAAGCCAGCTGGGGGGCCAGGCGGCAGTCGGCGAAGAACGGCGCCCAGTCCTGGCGCCAGCTGTTGGTCTGGGGGGCGGAGCCGAGAAAGTTGTCGGCCGCCCAGCCATAGCCCTCGGTCGGGGCATGGACGGCGCTGGAGCGGTGCAACGCGGCCAGTCCTTGACCGAGCCGGAACCAGGCCTGCCGAGCAGCGACACCCCCAAGCCGGCCACCCAAGTTGAGCCAGCCCAGCACCAGCACGGCCTGCTCACCCGCCACGCCCCAGGCCAGGGGCTCGGGAATCACCAGACCCGGAGGGGCATGGGACGCCAGGGCCCGCAGCCCCAGCACCTCCGCCTCCAGCAAGGGGAGTTGGGCGGCGGTGTTGGTCTTGGCAAAGGCCAGTCCACCGCCGGCGAGCTCGAGGCGCCAGGCCCGATGGATGCAGCCCCCGCCCACCGGCGACCAGCCCACCAGGCCCTGGCCCAGATGGTGTTGCAACCAGTGGACGAGGCACTCGGGAGGGTCAGGAGCCATGGCGCGGGCCGCTCAGGCGCCTGCCAGCATGCCGGGATGGAGGAACACGGCGATGTGGTGGTGGTGGGAGCGGGCATCGCCGGCCTCACCGCCGCGGCCCTGCTCGCCAAAGCAGGCCTGCAGGTGCAGCTGCTGGAAGCCCACCACCAGAGCGGCGGCTGCGCCGGCACCTTCCGCCGCGGGCCTTACACCTTTGATGTGGGAGCCACCCAGGTGGCGGGGCTGGAGCCCGGCGGCATCCATGCCCGGATCTTCCACCATCTGGGGGTGGAGGCACCCCTGGCCAGCCCGCTCGATCCAGGCTGCGTGGTGGATCTGGGCGATGGCAGCCCTCCGGTGCAACTCTGGCGCGACCCCCAGCGCTGGCAGGCGGAACGGCGCGCCCAGTTCCCCGGCAGTGAACGCTTCTGGCAGCTGTGTGCAGCCCTGCACCGGGCCAACTGGGCCTTCGCCGCCAGGGATCCGGTGCTGCCCCCCCGCCATCCCTGGGATCTGGCCCAGCTGATCGGGGCCCTGGGCCCGGCCAACCTGGTCAGCGGGGTGTTGGTGGGCTCCACCATCGCCGATCTGTTGCAACTCTGCGGCGCCGCGGGCGATCCCCGACTGCGGCGCTTCCTCGACCTTCAGCTGAAGCTGTACTCCCAGGAACCCGCCGACCGCACCGCCGCCCTCTACGGCGCCACCGTGCTGGCCATGGCCCAGGAGCCCCTGGGGCTGTTTCATCTGCAGGGCTCGATGCAGAGCCTGGCCAGTGCGCTCGAGCGAGGGCTGCACCAGGCCGGCGGCCAGTTGCTAACCCGCCACCGGGTCACCGCCCTGCATCGGGAGCCTGGACCCGCTGGAGCGGGAGCTCCTGGCTGGCGGGTGGAGGGCATCGGCCCCGGTGATCGGGCCTTTGCCGTGCACGGCCGCGACGTGGTGCTGGCCCTGCCCCCCCAGAGCCTGCCCAGCCTGCTGGGGCCCGCCATGCCCAAGCGCTACCGGCGGCGGCTGAACGCCTTGAACGAACCCTCCGGCGCCCTGGTGCTGTACGGGGCCGTGGCCCGCCGCGACCTGCCGCCCCAATGCCCCGCCCACCTGCAACGGGCCTGGGACGAACCGGGTTCCCTGTTCGTGTCCGTGAGCCGGGACGGGGATGGCCGGGCACCCCACGGCGAAGCCACCGTGATCGCCAGTGTGTTCACCGAGGCCAAGCCCTGGTTCGGTCTCAGCCCGGAGGCCTATGCCTCCCGCAAGGCCAGCGTGCAGGCCGGCATGGAACGGGGGCTGCGCACCATGCTGCAGCTGCCAGAGCACCCCTGGCTCCATTGCGAAACCGCCACCCCCCGGGGGTTTGAACGCTGGACCGGCCGGCCCTTCGGCTACGTGGGCGGCCAGGGACAACACCCGAGCCGGTTCGGCCCCTTCGGCCTGGCCAGCCGCACTCCCATCCCTGGGCTGTGGATCTGCGGTGATGGGATCTACCCCGGGGAGGGCACCGCCGGGGTCAGCCTCTCGGCCCTGATGGCCAGCCGTCAGGTGCTGGCTGCCCGCGGACGGGCCCTGGAGCTGGCCTAGAGGAACTCGGGCCTCAGCTCCTGGCAAGCCTGGAGGGTCTGCTGGAGAGCAGCCCAGTCCGAGTGCTGAATCTGGACCTCGAGCTGGTCGAGGGCCCGGCGGTACTCGGCCACTGCCGCCAGCACGGCGGAACGGTTGCAGCGGGCCATCAGGGTGCCGAGCTCCGGATTGCCCCCACCGACCCGGGTGGTGTCGGCAAAGCCACTCGAGGCCAGCCGACGCCTCAGGGCGGGATCGCCTTCGGCCCCGGCGGCAGCCTGCACCAGGGCCGCACCCACCAGCACCGGCAAATGGGAGATCAGCGCCACGGCCTGGTCATGGGCCTGCGGCTCGCAGCAGAGCCAGGCGGCGCCCACGGCCTCGGCCAGACCCCGCACCGCCTGCAGGGCCCCAGGATCGGTCCCGGAGTCGGGAGTCGCCACCCAGGGCCTGCCTAGAAACAGCCCCCGCTGGCCGGCATCCACCCCGGCCTGGGCGGTGCCAGCCATCGGATGGCTGGCCACAAAGCGCGGCACCAGGCCCGACCAGCAGGCCAGCACCGGGGCCTTCACCGAACCCACGTCCGTCACCACCGCCTGCGGCGGCAGGGCCGCCACCAACTCGGCAGCTGGGGCCAGCAAACGATCGAGGGGCAGGGCCAACACCACCAATCCACAGGGGGCCAGCACACCGGGGTCGGTGCTGACTGCACTGGCCAGTCCCCGCTGGCGGGCCCGCTCGGCGGTGGCCTCGCGGTGCACCAGGGCGCGCACCTCCACGCCGAGGTGCTGCAGATCCAGGCCCAGGGAGCCCCCGATCAGGCCAAGACCCACGATCCCCACGGGCCGCTGGCACCACGGGGCCGTCGGGTCGAAGCCAGGCACAGGACCATCAGACGCCGGGGGCGAGGGCACGGGCACGGACGTCATCGGGGCAAAGGAGCCATGCAGCCAGCTTCCTACGATTTGGGTCCGTTGGAGGCCTGGGAATGCTCGAAGCCCGCGCCCACCAGCAACTCAAGGCCCTGCTGGAGCGCGAAGGCGGCGAACCCTGGCCCCACCACCTGAGCCTCAGCCGGCTGGTGGCCCGCAGCCTGCGCCGCAGCGACCACACCCTGGTACGGCTGGCACCGGGCTGTGAACCGAGCTGGTGGATCAGCCTGCTGGTGCCCCTGGCCCTGAGCGAATGCCCGCTGGCTTTGGTGGTGAGCGAAGCCCAGCGGCAACGGCTGCTGCAGGTGGAACTCCCCCGGCTGGGACGGGCCGACCCGAGCCTGGCCTTGCCCTGCTTCGAAGGTGACCATCCGCCGAGCAATGCCCGCGTCTGGCTGCTCAACCATCGCCAGCTGGTGGGGGCCTGGCAGCAGAGAACCCTGGGGGAGCGGCAGCTGGTGATCCCGGAAGCGGAACACCTCGATGCCCTGCTGCGCCAGGCGCTGGAGGTGGTGGTCACGCCCCAGCACTGGGACCAGTTGCGCCGGGCCCAGCCCGCGGCGGAGGCCAGCCTGCTGGCGTTGCACGAGCGGCTCAGCCGCCAGGTGCTGAGCCATCCCCGCAACCCCAACCACCTGGTCGGCCTCGCCCCGGAAGACGAGGCGCCCCTGCGGCACCTGCTCCAGCTGCTGAGCCCCCTGCCCGCCCCCTGGCCGGCCTGGCTGGCCGCCCAGGGAGACGGCTGGACCAGCTGGGCCCGGGTGAATGCCGAGATGCTGCAGTGGCAACTGCACCGCCAACCCCTGGAGCCGCTGGGGGTGTTGCGCGGCCTGCTGGAGCAGCGGGGGGCCGTGGTCCTGGGCCAGCTGGCCAGTGCCCGGGCCGCCGCCGGCCAGCCCCAACCCGCCCTGGAGCTGGGCTTCGAGCCGGATGTGAGCGTGGCCCTGGGGGATCCCCCCCTGGCCGATCCCCTGCCGCTCTATGCCCCGCTGCGCCAACCGCTGCCGAACAGCCCCCACTACGGCCAACACCTCCTGGAGCAGGGCAGGCGACTGGTGCTGGGCCAGACCGGGCTCACGGTGGTGCTGCTCGATGACGATGGATTGCGCCTGGGACTCACCAGCGCGCTGGCAGCGGAATTTGGCAGCCGGGTGGTGCACGAGAGCACCGCGCCGGAGGGCAATGGCGTCATTTGCGCACGCTGGGATTGGTGGCTCACCCAGCAGCAGCGGCTCCCCTTGCCCAGCCAGATCGTGGTGGGCCTGCTGCCGATCGCCAGCCTGGAGGATCCCCTCACGGCGGCCAGGGTTCTGGCCCTCCGCCAAGGGGGGCGTGACTGGTTTCGGGAGTGCCTCCTTCCCGATGGGCTGACTCGCCTACAACTGGGGGTGGCTGGCCTGAGGCGCCAGGGGGGACGGCTCGCGGTCCTGGACGGTCGTCTGCGGGGCCGGAGCTGGGGTCAGCAGGTGCTCCATGCCCTCGAACCCTGGGTGAGCCTCAGCCGCTTGCTGCCTCATTAGCGTGGGGTTCTCACGCACCACACGAGCCACCGAGGAGATGGGGGAAGCCAAGCGACGCAGCATTCAGGGACTGCCGCCCAAAGCGATCAAGCCAGAGCGCCGCGACAAGGCCGACACCTCTCCGCGCATCGCCCCCTGGCTGCCTCTGACCCGCAACCAGGCGGATCGCTTTGTCGCCCTCACCACCAAAGGGGCCTGGGTGGGCATTGGCGCCCTGGTGCTCTTCTGGCTCACGGTGCGCTTTATCGGACCCGCCGCCGGCTGGTGGACCCTGTCCGACGGTTGAGTCGCCGAAACCTGAAGAAAATATTATGATCGGCGGGATTCCGGGGTGCCGCCGTGTTTCCGCGTCTTGCCGAGCAATACCGATCGGTGGTTCACGACCTGGTGATGAGCCTCCAGGCCCTGGCCAAAAGCCTGCAAGACCGGAACATCGCCGCCACCTGCTACATCTGCGGCGACGGCCGCGACGGTCACGGCGCCTCCTTCGTGGCCAACCTGGATGCCAACCACATGGTTCGGTTTCTGGTGTCTGATTTCGGCATCAGCTGGGTGGAGTCCCGGGACGGCCATGAACTGGTGAAACTGGAGGGAGCCGAAGCCATCCAGGAACTGCAGCGGGTGGCCCAGGTGCTCCAGAGCCCAGCCGCCTCCCCCAAGCCCCGGGGCGAGGCATCCCTCTCCCCGACGGCCCGGCCCAAGGGAGCCTTCACCCGGCCCTGAGCCCGGGCCTCGCTGGCGGCTGCCGATTCAGCTCGCCACCGGCAGATCCTCCACCGCATCAGCGGCCGAGTCAGCCAGCGCAGCCGTACTGACAGCGGCCTTGGCCGCCGCGGCCAGCGGCTTCATCGAGTTGGCCGTCACCTCGGAGCCCTCCTTGAGCTTCTGGCGCGTGAGTTGCTCAATCACCTCCGCCTGCTCCGGGTTCTGCTCCAACCAGACGATCGTGTTGTCCCGGCCCTGACCGATGTTGTCGCCCTCGTAGCTGTACCAGGCGCCCTTGCGGACCACCACGCCGGTTTCCTCGGCCAGGTCGAGCAGACAGCCCAGGGTGCTGATGCCACGGCCGAACAGGATGTCGAACTCCGCGATGCGGAAGGGTGGGGCCACCTTGTTCTTGGCCACTTTCACCTTGGCCCGGATGCCGTATTCCTCCGTACCGCGCTTGAGGGTCTGGATCCGGCGAATGTCGAGACGCACCGAGGCATAGAACTTGAGGGCGTTGCCACCGGTGGTGGTTTCCGGGTTGCCGTAGACGACGCCGATCTTCTGCCGCAGCTGGTTCAGGAAGATCACAGTGCAGCCGGACTTGCCGATGTTGCCGGTGATCTTCCGCATCGCCTGGCTCATCAGCCGGGCCTGGCTCCCCACCGCCAGGTCGCCCATCTCACCCTCGATCTCGGCCCGGGGCGTCAGGGCTGCCACCGAGTCGACCACGACGATGTCGACAGCGGCGGAACGCACCAACTGGTCCACGATCTCCAGGGCCATCTCCCCGGTGTCGGGCTGGGACACCAGCAGATTTTCGATGTCGACGCCGAGGGAGGCCGCATAGACGGGATCCAGGGCATGCTCGGCATCGACAAAAGCCGCCACGCCACCGCGCTTTTGCACCTCGGCAATGGCGTGCAGGGTGAGGGTGGTCTTACCAGAGCTCTCCGGGCCGTAGACCTCCACCACGCGCCCCTTGGGGTAGCCGCCACCGAGCGCCAGGTCGAGGGTGAGGGCACCGGTGGACACGGTTTCCACCCGCATGCGGGAGGCATCCCCCAGGCGCATGATCGATCCCTTGCCGAAGTTGCGCTCGATCTGGTTGAGCACCAGCCCCAGCGCCTTGTCACGCTCGGCGGAGGCCCGAGCATCCGCCGCCGCAGACGAACCGGCGGCGGGGGTGCGGGGAGCGGAAGGAGAAGGAGACACGGAAGAACGGGCGGTGGAAGTGGTGGACGCGGTGGACGTGGAAGCGGTTGCGGCTGCGGACGAGGTCGCGGACGGTTTCGCTGGCGGTTTCGTTGACGGGGTAGCGGGATCGGCAGGCATGGCAGCGATCAGAAGCAATGGGACAGGCCGTGGTGCGGGCCCCGCTGGGGAGCCATCCTGCGACCTCTGAGCAGCAAGTGCCACCAAACGGGGCCGGCGTACCAATTGCGCGTAGTACGGGCGTACTCTACCCGACTAAGGCCATTGCGCCAGGGGGGCTGCAAAGCGCTCCGGGGTGAGCCAGGCGATGGTGGGCGGCAGGCCTTCGCCATCACGGGGCCCCAGATATCCCCAGCTCACCAGGAAGCAGCGCACCGCCGCCAGGCGAGGATCCGCCCGCACCGTCTCCAGCGTGGGACGACGATCTTCGATGAACCAGAGCGGCCGATCCTCCGCCAACAACGTTCGCAACACCTCGGGCTTGCTGCCCTGCTCGTGGCCGAACAGGGCCCTCGGCTCCAGCCCCGCCGCCGCCAGGAGCCGGGAGGCGAACGCGGCGCCCTTGGTGGTGAGCACGGCCCAGTCAGCCCCTTCACGGGCCAACCGGTCCAAGCGTTCCTTCACCCCCGGATACAGCCGGTGCCGGGCCAACCAGGCCGCCGGATCGGTGGCAAGGGCCGTGGAGCGCACCTGCTCCAACTGCCGCTGCAGCGAATCGGCCGCCCAACCCCAGCGCGCCAGCGCCCTGGGCAGGGCCCCGTCGTAATCAGCCAGCAGGGCCTCCAAATCGAGGTCGGCTCGCCCCAGCTCCGCCGCCATCAACACCATCTCCCAACCCTTGTGAATCAGGGGCCGCAGCTGGGCAAAGCCGGCAGGGGCCTCCTCCGGGAGCTGCAACGCGGGGGCGAGCTGCAGGGCGGCCTCCCGGGCCGACCACCAGTACTCCGGCATTCCATCCACCAGCACACCATCGAAGTCGAAAACCAGCAGGGGGGCCGGGCCGGCAGACATGGCGAGGGGAACGGGGGCGCCGAGCAAACGCCGAGGGGGCTAGAAACTGGGTCGCTAGGATTCGAACCTAGGAATGGCGGGACCAAAACCCGCTGCCTTACCACTTGGCGACGACCCAAAGCAGCCGGGTTTCACCGGTGCCTAGATAGTTACCCATAGCGCCCCGTCCTTCGTCAACCGCGTCCTGTCGGGGCCGCTGCTTTAGGCCGGGAAGACCCGCAACCGTTGGTCCGCTCCACGGCCAAACACCGCGGTGCGCAAGCGGTAGCGGCTGGCCAGTTCCGCCTGCATCAGGCGCACCCGATCACTGCGGGGCAACAGCTCCACGGGCTGGCCATGGGGAAGCACCACCTGTTCCACAGCCAGCCTGCATTCCTCCAAGCCGGCCAGGGCATCGTCGCCCTGAACCGAAGCCGAAGCCGCCGCGGCCGGATCGCGGTCGACCTGGGTCTGGCGATGGCGCTCGAGCAGCCGCTCCAGGGCCCGTTGGAGCTGGGGCTGGGCCGCCGATTTCAGCACCAGGATCGGCAGCCCCAGGTCCTGGGCCTGGCGACGCACATGGGGATCCCGGCCAAGCTGGTGACGCAGGCTGAGCACCGCATCGGCCAACTCCACGCTGCCCACCACCTCCAGCGCCAACTGGCGGGCCCGCACCACCTGCTCGAGCTGGGCCCGACTGATGCCGGCCCCATACACCCGCAACACGGGCAAGGGAGCAGCAGCAGGCCCCTGCTCCATGTCGACGGCACGGCCAGCGGGCGCGTCGGGAGCCGGTAGGGGCCTGGGCGCGATCCGCGGGCGGACCGAGAGGGAGGACAGCGGTGGGGGCGCGGCCGGGGATCCCCCGATCTGGGCTGGAGCGATCGGGACCAGGTCCTGGATCTGCAGACGGCCATCGACCCCGAGCTCACGAATCTGGGGCCGGGCACTCTGCCCGCGCAGCAGGAGGTCGACGGTGCGGGCCACATCGCGGTGCACGAGCCAGCGGTGACGGCTATGCATCTCCACCGCCAGGGGGAACGTGGGATCGGCGGCCCGCTCGAGCACCGTCTTCTGGGTGCGTCGCCGCCGAGCTTCCTCATCGCCCAGGGTCACGGATTGGATACCACCCACCAGGTCGGAGAGGGTGGGGTTCTTGATCAGGTTGGCCAGCTCGTTGCCGTGGGCCGTGGCCACCAGCATCACGCCCCGTTCGGCGATGGTGCGGGCCGCCTGGGCCTCGAGCTCAGTGCCGATCTCATCGATGACGATGACCTCGGGCATGTGGTTTTCCACCGCTTCGATCATCACCTGGTGCTGCAGCTCAGGCCGGGCCACCTGCATGCGGCGGGCACGGCCGATGGCGGGGTGGGGGATATCGCCATCGCCGGCAATCTCATTGCTGGTGTCGATCACCACCACCCGCTTGCCCAGATCGTCGGCCAGCACCCGAGCGATCTCCCGCAGGGCCGTCGTCTTGCCCACGCCAGGGCGGCCCATCAGCAGCAGGGACTCGCCGGAGTCGAGCAGGTCGCGCACCATGGCCACGGTGCCGAACACCGCCCGGCCCACCCGGCAGGTGAGCCCCACCACCTCACCGGTGCGATTGCGAATAGCACTGATGCGGTGCAGGGTGCGCTCAATCCCGGCGCGGTTGTCCCCCCCGAAGCGGCCGAGGCGTTCCACCACGGCAGCCAGATCGCCCCGCTGCAGCGGCTCTTCGCCCAGGGCCCGCACGCGGCCGGGATAACGCGCCTCCGGCACCCTCCCCAGATCCAGCACCACCTCGAGCAGCTGCTCCCGCGACGCCTCCGACGCCAACGACGCCTGCACCACGTCGGGCAACACCTCCAGCAGGCGATCGAGATCGTCGGTGATGCGCTGGGGCTCAGGGCTGGACACCGGCTCGCGGAGCACTAGGCCCGTTCTAGCCAGGGAATCACCAGGTCCTGCGCCAGCGCCAGGGCCTGGGGCCACAGCTCCCCATCGGCCAGGAGCGCCCGCCCCCGGGCCTGGGCTTCAAGCCAGAGGGGCTGCAACAGGCGGCGGGCCACCCCACCAAAGCCCACCCCGCCAATCGGGGGCTGCAGGGGCCCCCCGGCCTGCAGCAGGGACAGGGTGTGGGCATTCGTCCCCCCCGCCAGCTGCAGGGGGCCGGGCGGGCAGGCTGGGCCCACAGCCATGGCCAAGCCCACAGCGGCATGGGCTGTTCCGGCCCCCACATCACCACTCATCGGGCGGCCATCGAGCTGCCAGAGCGGACGGAAACCAGCGCCACGAAGCAGGGCCGAACGCTGCCAGAGTTCCGCCGCCAGGGCCGCGGGCGACTGGACCGTGCCCTCCAGGCCCGCGCTCACCGACACCCGTTGCAGGGGAACGCCACTGGCGACCAACTGGGCGATTCGCTCCGCAAAGGCCTGCCCCCGACCGGGCTGGGTATGGAGCTCCACCGCATCGGGACGGAGCTGGGCCAGCAGGGGCGCCACAGCCTCCCCCTCCAGCACCTGGCCCCGCTCCTCGATCAAACCATGGGGACAAACGGGCAGGCAACGGCCACAGCCATAGCAGCGCTCGGACAGCACCCCGGCAGCCCCGGTGGCGGCCACGCCGATGGCGAGGGCCGGGCAAACCCGTTCGCAGGGGCGGGCACAGCCGGCCGGGCAGCGGGCGGGGTCAAACCAGGCCTTGCGGAAATGGGGATCGACGCCGTCACTGAGGCTGAGCATCAGCCAGGGCTGATCCGCCCCCCGGGCCACGGCCCAGGCCATGCCACGACGAATGGCCGCGACCACGGCGGGATCGGCAGCGGCATCAATGCAATGCACCCCCGCCAGGCTGAAGATGCCGCAGAGATCTTCGATGGCGGCCAGATCCTGGTTGCTGGCGCCGCAGATGAGCTTGACCCAGTGTCCCCGGGCCAGGGCAAGGTCAGGCCGCAAGCAGCTGTTCAAGGGGCTGCCAGCGCAGGGACCGGGCACCACCCATCTCCACCACCAGCTTCAGCCGGGGCTCCCGGCGACAGAGCGCCACCAGGGATCCCAGTTCGGCCTGGGAGAGCACCTGCCCCTCGAGTAACCAGAGCAGGATCGGCTGGGTGCCCTCCAGCAGCGCCCCCAACTGGGGCATGACCCGCTGGACCTCACCGACGGCGGCCCCCCGGCCGACGCTCTGATGCCCCAAATGGGGCGGACGCACACCGTGAAGCTGCAGCAAAAACGCCTCCGGATCCCCCAGTCCCCGGGCCGACGTGAGCTGGGCGCGGTAACCCGCAGCCCGCAGGCGGCGCATCAACCGGGTTTCGGCCCCGCCCTCGAGGGGAGCAAAGAGGGCCAAGGCCCCGGCGCGCTCGAGGTCCTGCCGGAAACCGCGACCAGAGAGCAGCAGGGGCATCGCAGAGGATCGCGGGGCTGAACCCCAGTCTGCCAGCTCGGACCGTGAGAAGGGGGGTCGAGCTGTGGGGTAGGGTGGATGACTGTGCCATTGAACTGTGCCCGTCCGCTAGCCGGGCCTCCAGTTCGCGGCACACGGTCTCCAGTGGTGGTGACCGTCCTCGGCCAGTACGGACCAACCATCCCTCACAGGTTGGGCGATCCGTCGGGAAACTGCCTGAACGCGCCGGCTCTCTTCGGAGACATCCCGGTCCGGTTCTGATAAGTCCCAGCCGCGCTGATCCGATCCTGATCAGCCTCGCTAGCCCTTGGACTTCGCAACAGCCCCGAACCGAGTGCCTACTCGGACGGCGCCAAGCGGCCCCCATGGCCGAGCCAGGCAGCTCTTCGATCGTTCAGCTTCACCGTTGTCCATGGGCCCCGTGCCCCTGGCCCCGGTGGTCCAGCTGGCGTTGTTTCCCCTCCTATGTCTATCGGCATTCTTGGGAAGAAACTGGGCATGTCCCAGTTCTTCGATGAAGAGGGCAGGTCCATTCCGGTCACCGTGATCGAAGCTGGTCCCTGCCGCATCACCCAACTCAAAAGCACCAGCACGGACGGCTACAACGCCGTGCAGCTTGGCTTTGGCGACATTCGCGAAAAACTCGTGAACAAGCCGGCCAAGGGGCACCTGGCCAAGTCCGGTGAAGACGTCCTGCGTCACCTGAAGGAATATCGGGTCGACAGCGTGGACGGCCTTGAGCTGGGTGGCTCCATCACCGTCACGGCCTTCGAAGCAGGCCAGAAGGTCGATGTGAGTGGCGACACCATGGGCCGGGGCTTCTCCGGCTTCCAAAAGCGCCACGGCTTCAGCCGCGGCCCCATGACCCACGGTTCCAAGAACCACCGCGAGCCCGGATCGATCGGCGCCGGCACCACCCCGGGCCGCGTCTACCCCGGCAAGCGCATGGCCGGTCGCTACGGCGGCAAGCAGACCACCACCCGTGGCCTCGTGATCCTGAAAGTGGATGTCGAGCGCAACCTGCTGGTGGTGAAAGGTTCAGTGCCCGGCAAGCCCGGCGCCCTGCTGAACATCCGCCCGGCGAACCGGGTGGGCGCCAAAGCCGGGAACTGAGGAGAACACCGATGGCTAACTGTGTAATCCGCGACTGGCAGGGCAAAGAAGCCGGCAAGGCTGCCCTCGACCTCAAGGTCGCCAAAGAATCGTCCGCCTCCGACCTGGTGCATCGCGCCGTGGTGCGTCAACTGGCCAACGCCCGTCAGGGCACAGCCAGCACGCTCACCCGGGCCGAAGTGGCCGGTGGTGGTCGCAAGCCCTACAAGCAGAAGGGCACCGGTCGGGCTCGCCAGGGTTCGATCCGCACCCCGCTCCGCCCCGGTGGTGGCGTGGTGTTCGGTCCGAAACCCCGCAGCTACGCGGTGGCGATGAACCGCAAGGAACGTCGCCTGGCTCTGCGCACCGCCCTGATGAGCCGCATCGACGACATCACGGTCGTGAAGGGTTTCGGAACAGGGCTGGACACCCCCAAAACCAAGGAGATCACCGCCGCCCTGGCCCGCTTCGGCATCGAGGCCGGCGCCAAGGTTCTGGTGGTGCTCGACGATGCCTCCGAGGCGGTGCGGCGCTCCGTCCGCAACCTCGAGAAGGTCAAGCTGATCGCCGCCGATCAGCTCAACGTGTTCGATCTGCTCCACGCCAACAAGTTGGTGGTGAGCGAGGAAGCACTCGCGAAGATTCAGGAGGTCTACGGCGATGGCTGAGCGTTTTTCAAGTCGGCTTGCGGATGTGATCCGTCGGCCCCTGATCACCGAGAAGGCCACCCGGGCCCTCGAGCAGAACCAGTACACCTTCGAGGTGGATCACCGGGCCGCCAAGCCCGACATCAAGGCTGCCGTTGAACAGCTGTTCGACGTGAAGGTCATCGGCATCAGCACCATGAATCCCCCGCGCCGTTCCCGGCGTGTGGGCCGCTTCGCCGGCAAACGTGCCCAAGTGAAGAAAGCCGTGGTGCGCCTGGCCGAGGGCAACGCCATCCAGCTGTTCCCTGAGTCCTGAGGGGTCTGAAACGTCATGGCTATTCGCAACTACCGACCCATCACCCCCGGCACCCGCACCCGCGTCGCCAGCGACTTCTCTGAAGTCACCGGCCGCGGACGGGAACGGGGCCTGGTGGTCGCCAAACACCGCCGCAAGGGCCGCAACAACCGCGGTGTGATCACCTGTCGCCACCGCGGCGGCGGCCACAAGCGCCTCTACCGCATCGTCGACTTCCGCCGCGACAAGCACGGCATCGTCGCCAAGGTGGCGGCCATTCACTACGACCCCCATCGCAACGCCCGCCTGGCCCTGCTCTTCTACGCCGATGGCGAGAAGCGCTACATCCTGGCTCCGGCTGGCATTGAGATCGGTCAACAGGTGGTCTCCGGCCCCGAATCCCCGATCGAAACCGGCAACGCCCTGCCCCTCTCGGCCGTTCCCCTCGGCTCCAGCGTCCACAACGTGGAGCTCTACGCCGGACGAGGCGGCCAGATGGTGCGCACCGCTGGCGCCAGTGCCCAGGTCGTCGCCAAAGAAGGCGACTACGTCGCCCTCAAGCTGCCCTCCACCGAGGTGCGCCTGGTCCGCCGCGAGTGCTACGCCACCCTCGGCGAAGTGGGCAACTCCGAGGTGCGTAACACCAGCCTTGGCAAGGCTGGACGCAAGCGCTGGCTGGGTCGCCGACCCGAAGTGCGCGGTTCGGTGATGAACCCCTGCGACCACCCCCACGGTGGTGGCGAGGGCCGTGCCCCGATCGGTCGCTCCGGCCCGGTCACCCCCTGGGGTAAACCGGCCCTGGGCCTCAAAACCCGTAAGCGGAACAAACCCAGCAATCGGTTTGTGCTCCGGAAACGTCGCCGGACCTCCAAACGGAGCCGTGGCGGACGCGATTCCTGATGATCCACACCGCTTTGCTGTTCGCTTAATCCGCCATGGGACGTTCACTCAAAAAAGGACCGTTTGTTGCCGACAGCCTTCTGCGGAAGGTTGAAAAGCAAAACGTCGCCGATGACAAGTCTGTGATCAAGACCTGGTCACGGGCTTCCACCATCCTGCCGATGATGATTGGCCACACCATTGCCGTTCACAACGGCAAATCCCATGTTCCCGTCTACGTGACGGAACAGATGGTGGGCCACAAACTCGGGGAATTCGCCCCCACCCGCACCTTCCGGGGCCACATCAAGGACAAGAAAGGAGGCCGCTAAAACCATGGCAAACACCCCTTCCAACCAGGCCCTCGCCCACGGTCGCTACATCCGCGGCTCCGTGTCCAAGGTGCGGCGGGTTCTCGATCAGATCCGTGGCCGCAGCTATCGCGAGGCCCTGATCATGCTCGAGTTCATGCCCTACCGCTCCACCGGCCCCATCACCAAGGTGCTGCGGTCGGCGGTGGCCAACGCCGAGCACAACCTCGGCCTGGACCCCTCCACCCTGGTGATCGCTGCGGCGAACGCCGACATGGGCCCCTCCCTGAAGCGGTTCCGCCCCCGCGCCCAGGGTCGTGCCTACGCGATCAAAAAACAGACCTGCCACATCAGCATTGCTGTGGCTCCTTCCGCCTGACCCCGAGGACACCGACCGATGGGACACAAGATCCATCCAACCGGCCTGCGCCTGGGGATTACCCAGGATCACCGCTCGCGTTGGTACGCCCCCAGCAAGACCTATCCAACCCTCCTCCAGGAGGACGATCGGATCCGCAAGTTCGTGCACAAGAAGTACGGCGCTGCCGGCATCAGCGATGTGCTGATCGCCCGCAAGGCCGACCAACTGGAAGTCGAACTCAAGACCGCCCGTCCGGGCGTTCTCGTCGGCCGCCAGGGCAGCGGCATTGAAGAGCTGCGTGCCGGCATCCAAAAAACCCTCGGCGATGCCAACCGTCAGGTGCGCATCAACGTGGTGGAAGTCGAGCGGGTCGACGCCGACGCCTTCCTGCTGGCCGAATACATCGCCCAGCAGCTGGAAAAGCGCGTGGCCTTTCGCCGGGTGATGCGCATGGCCGTGCAACGGGCCCAGCGGGCTGGCGTGCTCGGTCTGAAGATCATGGTGGCCGGCCGCCTCAACGGCGCCGAAATCGCCCGTACCGAATGGACCCGCGAAGGTCGTGTGCCCCTGCACACCCTGCGCGCTGACATCGACTACGCCACCAAGCTGGCCAGCACCACCTATGGGGTGCTCGGCATCAAGGTGTGGGTGTTCAAGGGCGAGGTGCTGCCTGGCCAGAAAGAGCAGCTGCCCGTGGGTGCTGCACCCCGCCGCCGGACCAGCCGGCAGCCGCAACAGTTTGAAGACCGCTCTAACAAAGAGTGATCAGGAGCCCTGAACCATGCTGAGTCCACGACGCGTCAAATTCCGCAAGCAACAGCGAGGCCGCATGCGCGGCGTCGCCACCCGGGGCAACACCATTGCCTTCGGTGAGTTTGCCCTGCAGGCCCAGGAATGTGGCTGGATCACCTCCCGCCAGATTGAGGCCAGCCGCCGAGCCATGACCCGCCACGTCAAGCGGGGCGGCAAGATCTGGATCCGGATCTTCCCCGACAAGCCCGTCACCATGCGCCCCGCCGAAACCCGTATGGGTTCCGGTAAGGGCAACCCGGAATTCTGGGTGGCTGTGATCAAGCCGGGTCGGATTCTGTTCGAGATGGGGGGTGCCGAAATCACCCCCGAGATCGCCAAGGAAGCCATGCGCCTGGCGCAATACAAGCTCCCTCTGAAGACCAAATTCCTGAGCCTGGCGGATCAGGACACTGCAGCCCCTGTGGAGGCCTGATCCAATGGCACGACCCAACATCGCCGACGTGCGCAAGCTCAGCGGTGACCAAATCAACGAACAGGTCAACGCCACCCGGCGTGAGCTGTTCGAGCTGCGCTTCCAGCAGGCCACCCGCCGCCTGGAAAATCCGCACCGTTTCAAGGAAGCCCGCATCAAGCTGGCCCACCTGCTGACGGTGCAGAAGGAGCAACTGCGCTCCGCCGCCACGGCTGATTCAGCCTCCTGATACCCCCCTCGATCCCATGGCACTCAAGGAAAGGGTCGGCACCGTCGTCAGCGACAAGATGGACAAAACGGTGGTGGTGGCGGTGGAAAACCGCTTCCCCCACCCCATCTATCAAAAGACGGTCAGCCGTACCACCCGTTACAAAGCCCACGACGAAGCGAACAGCTGCAAAGTGGGCGACCGGGTTCGCATCACCGAGACCCGCCCGCTCAGCCGCACCAAGCGCTGGACCGTGGCTGAAGTTCTCACCAACAGCACCGTCGGTTGAGGAGAACCCCCAATGATCCAACAGGAAACCTTTCTGAACGTCGCTGACAACAGCGGCGCCAAGCGCATCCAGTGCATCCGGGTGCTCGGCACCAACCGTCGCTACGCCCACGTGGGCGATGTGATCGTGGCTGCCGTGAAAGACGCCATGCCCAACATGGGCGTCAAGAAGTCCGACGTGGTCAAGGCCGTGGTGGTCCGCACCAAGGCCACCCTGCGCCGCGACACGGGCAACTCGATCCGGTTCGACGACAACGCCGCCGTGATCCTGGGCAACGACAACAACCCCAAGGGCACCCGCGTCTTCGGACCCGTCGCCCGGGAGCTGCGCGAGCGCAACTTCACCAAGATTGTGTCCCTCGCCCCGGAGGTGATCTGAGATGGCCACCGCAACCCCCAAAGCCAAGTCCCCTGAGCGCATCAAAATGCGTCTCAAGAAAGGCGACACCGTTCAGGTGATCGCTGGCAAGGACAAGGGCAAGACCGGCGAAGTGCTCCGCACCCTGCCCTACGACAACCGGGTAGTGGTGCAGGGCATCAACCTCCGCACCCGCCACGTCAAACCCACCCAGGAAGGCGAAACCGGCCGGATCGTCACGGAGGAGGCCTCCGTGCATGCCTCCAACGTGATGCTCTACTCCACCACCAAACAGGTGGCCAGCCGGGTGGAGATCGTGGTGGAAAAGGATGGCACCAAGAAGCGTCGGCTCAAAAAAACCGGCGAAGTTCTGGATTGATCCCCTCCATCCTCCTGCCTTCCCCTTTCTCCCGTTCCCTGTCCGCCTTCTGACCCCGACCAGAAGCGCAACCCCTCCCCCGTCATGTCACTGAAACAGCGCTACCGGGAGACGATTCAACCGAAACTCCTCAAGGAGCTGAATCTCTCCAACATCCACGAAGTCCCGAAGGTGATGAAAGTCACCGTCAACCGGGGCCTCGGCGAGGCCGCCCAGAACGCCAAGGCCCTTGAGGCCTCGATCACCGAGCTGGCCACGATCACCGGCCAGAAGGTGGTGGTGACCCGGGCCAAAAAGGCCATCGCCGGCTTCAAGATCCGCCAGGGCATGCCGATCGGCGTGGCCGTCACCCTCCGGGGCGAGCGGATGTACGCCTTCCTGGAGCGCTTGATCAATCTGGCTCTACCGCGCATCCGCGACTTCCGCGGCGTGAGCCCCAAGAGCTTTGACGGTCGGGGCAACTACACCCTGGGAATCCGCGAGCAGATCATCTTCCCCGAGATCTCCTTCGACAAAATCGATGCGATCCGGGGTATGGACGTCACGATCGTGACCAACGCCCGTAACGACGAAGAGGGCCGGGCCCTCCTCCGCGAGATGGGAATGCCGTTCCGCAGCAACTGAGCCCTCTTCGGACCCGACCATGGCCAATCACGACCCGATTTCCGACATGCTCACCCGCATCCGCAATGCGAGTGAGAAGCGTCACGAGACCACCAAAATCCCTGCTTCCCGTCTGGTGCGCAACATCGCCAACGTGTTGCAGCAGGAGGGCTTCATTGCCGCCATCACCGAAGAAGGTGAAGGCGTGCAGAAGCACTTGGTTGTCGAGCTCAAGTACAGCGGCAAGCACCGCCAGCCAACGATCCGCTCCGTGCAGCGGGTCAGCAAGCCAGGCCTGCGCATCTACAAGAACAATCGCCAGCTGCCCAAAGTCTTGGGCGGCCTGGGAGTGGCCATCATCTCCACCTCCAAGGGAGTGATGAGCGACCGCGACGCCCGCAAGCAGGGCGTCGGTGGCGAAGTGCTCTGCTACGTCTACTGATCCTGGGAGGTTGATCCATGTCTCGTATTGGTAAAGCGCCGATTCCCCTCCCCGACAAGGTGAGCGTCAGCCTCAATGGCCTGGCCGTCACCGTGAAGGGTCCGAAGGGCGAACTCAGCCGCACCCTGCCCGATGGGGTGCAGATCTCCCAGGACGGCAACACCCTGGTGGTGAGCCCCAGCAGCGAAACCCGACGCTCCCGTGAGCGCCATGGTCTCTGCCGAACGCTCGTCGCCAACATGGTGGAAGGCGTCAGCCAGGGCTACACCCGCAAGCTGGAAATCGTCGGCGTGGGCTACCGCGCCGCCTTGCAGGGCACAAAGCTGGTGGTTTCTGCCGGCTACAGCCACCAGGTGGAGATGGTGCCCCCCGAGGGCGTCACCTTCGCCGTCGAGGGCAACACCACCGTGCTGGTCTCCGGGGCCAACAAGGAACTGGTGGGCAACGAAGCTGCCAAGGTGCGCGCCATTCGTCCTCCCGAGCCCTACAAGGGCAAGGGCATCAAGTACGAGGGTGAGCGCATCCTGCGCAAGGCCGGTAAGACCGGTAAGAAATGAGGTCTGCCTGAGCGTCGTTACCCTGTATCGCCATGTCTTCCATCTCCCGCAAACAGCAGACCCAGAAGCGTCACCGCCGCCTGCGTCGCCAGCTCACTGGCACGGCTGCCCGTCCCCGGCTGGCCGTGTTCCGCTCCAACAACCACATCTACGCCCAGGTCATCGACGACGACGCCCAGAACACCCTCTGTGCGGCTTCGACCCTCGACAAGGACCTGCGCACCAGCCTCACCACCAGCGCCACCTGCGATGCCTCCGTGGCCGTGGGTGAGCTGGTTGCCAAACGGGCCCTCGCCAAGGGCATCCAGCAGGTGGTCTTCGATCGCGGCGGCAACCTGTACCACGGCCGGGTCAAGGCCCTGGCTGACGCCGCCCGGGAAGCGGGCCTTCAGTTCTGATCCCTGCTCTCACCATGACCGAAACCAACGATCAAGTTCAGTCCAACGACATTCCGGCCGCATCGGATGTGCCTGCAGCGGCCGAAGGCCAGCAGGAGCGCCGGGGTGGCCGCGGTGAGGGCCGAGGTGGCGACAGCCGCCGCGGTGGTGGCCGCGGACGCGACAACCGTCGCGGCGGTCAGGAGCGCGACTCCGAATGGCAGGAGCGGGTGGTCCAAATCCGCCGCGTGTCCAAGACCGTGAAGGGCGGCAAGAAGATGAGCTTCCGGGCCATCGTTGTCGTCGGCAACGAGAAAGGCCAGGTGGGCGTGGGCGTCGGCAAGGCCGGCGATGTGATCGGAGCCGTCCGCAAGGGCGTGGCCGATGGCAAGAAGCATCTGGTGAAGGTGCCCCTCACCCGCCACAGCTCCATCCCGACCCTCAGCAACGGCCGCGATGGCGCCGCCAGCGTGCTGATCCGCCCGGCCGCCCCTGGTACCGGTGTGATCGCGGGGGGCTCGATCCGCACGGTGCTCGAACTGGCCGGCATCAAGAACGTCCTGGCCAAGCGCCTCGGCTCCAAGACCCCCCTGAACAACGCCCGCGCTGCGATGGAGGCCCTGGCCGCCCTGCGCACCCACAAGGAGACCGCCAAGGAGCGGGGCATCTCCCTTGAGCAGATCTACTCCTGAGGCCTCGCCATGAGCATCAATCTCCAGTCGCTGAAACCCAACGCCGGCGCCCGTCGTCGCAAGCTCCGCAAGGGCCGCGGCATCGCCGCCGGCCAGGGCGCCAGCTGCGGTTTCGGCATGCGCGGCCAGAAGTCCCGTTCCGGTCGCCCCACCAGGCCGGGCTTCGAGGGCGGCCAGATGCCCCTCTACCGGCGCATCCCCAAGCTCAAGCACTTTGAGCTGGTCAACCAGAAGGAATTCACGATCATCAACGTGGCCAAGCTGGCCGACTGCAAAGCCGGCAGCACCGTGAGCCTCGATTCCCTGGTCAAGGACGGCCTGGTCACGAGCCCCAAGCACCCCCTGAAGGTGCTGGGCAATGGCGACCTCAAGGTCAAGCTGACCGTGCAGGCTGCCGCCTTCACCGCCAGCGCCCGCACCAAGATCGAAGCTGCCGGTGGCAGCTGCGAAGTCATCTGATCCCCTTGGGGCCCTCCGCCCTAAGGTCTGAGCCGTCCAGCGGATTCGGGGATCGTTCCCAGAGTCTTGCGGGCGGTTTTTTCATGCCCACCACACGCCGCCATGCTTGTTAGCCGGGGTCGCAACCCCAGTGCTGGGGAAATTCTCAGCCAACTGATCCAGTCGAAGGGCCTGCGCGACCGGGTGCTCACCACCCTCGGCCTGCTGCTGCTGGTGCGGCTTGGCATCTACATCCCGATGCCGGGCATCGACCGGGTGGCCTTCCAGGAGTTCCTCTCCCGCGGCGGCCAGCTGATCGGCTTCCTCGACATCTTCACCGGGGGCGGCCTCTCCACCCTGGGCATCTTCGCCCTGGGGATCCTGCCCTTCATCAACGCCTCGATCATCATCCAGCTGCTCACCGCAGCCCTGCCCCAGCTGGAAGACCTCCAGAAGAACGAGGGCGAGGCCGGCCGCCGCAAGATCGCCCAGATCACCCGCTATGTCGCCCTGGGCTGGGGCATTCTGCAGAGCCTGGTGTTTGCCCTGATCCTGCGGCAGTACGCCACCGAAGGCCTCTCCGAACCGGTGTTCGTGATCCAGACGGCCCTGGCCCTGGTCACAGGCTCCATGGTGGTGATGTGGATCAGCGAGGTGATCACCGAGCGGGGCATCGGCCAAGGGGCCTCCCTGGTGATCTTCGTGAACATCGTGGCCACCCTGCCCAAAGCGCTGGGCTCCACCATCGAGCTGGCCCAGAGCGGAGACCGCAGCACCGTCGGCGGCATCGTGGTGCTGGTGCTGGTGTTCCTGCTGACGATCGTGGGGATCATCTTCGTTCAGGAGGGCAACCGCCGCATCCCGATCGTGAGTGCCAAGCGCCAGGTGGGCGGGGCGGGCATGCTCTCCGCACGCCAGAGCTACCTGCCGCTCAAGCTCAATGCCGGCGGCGTCATGCCGATCATCTTCGCCTCGGCCGTGGTGTTCCTGCCCCTCACCATCGCCAACCTCACCCGCAGCCCCTGGCTGATCCAGCTGGCGGGCTACCTCAACCCCAACAGCAGCACCCCCTGGCTCTACGCCCTGGTGTTCTTTGCCCTGATCTGCGGCTTCGGCTTCTTCTACGCCTCGCTCACCGTCAATCCGGTGGACATCGCCACCAACCTCAAGCGGAGTGGCGTGGCGATCCCCGGAGTGCGCCCGGGCTCGGCTACGGCGAACTATCTCAGCGGCGTGCAGAACAGGCTCACCTTGCTAGGCGGCGTGTTTCTCGGTGCCGTGGCGATCATTCCCTCCGCCGTGGAGGGAGCCACCCAGGTGCGCACCTTCCAGGGCCTGGGCGCCACCTCCCTGCTGATCCTGGTGGGCGTGGCGATCGACACCGCCAAGCAGGTGCAGACCTACGTCATCTCCCAGCGCTACGAAGGCATGGTGCGGCAGTGATGCGCCGCGCACCGGTCCTCGTTCCTCCGTCTCCATCCCCGCTTCCTCTCCAGCCATGAAGCAACGTCTCCTGTTCCTCGGCCCCCCCGGAGCCGGCAAGGGCACCCAGGCCCAGCAACTGGCCGCAGGCCACAACCTGCTGCACCTCTCCACCGGCGATCTGCTGCGGGCTGAAGTGGCCGCCGGCAGCGCCCTCGGCCAGGAAGCCGAGGCGGTGATGGCCCGCGGGGAACTGGTGAGCGATGCCCTGGTGCTGGCGATCGTGCGGAGCCGCCTGGAGGCGCAAGCGGCCAGTGGCGGCGGCGGCTGGCTGCTCGACGGCTTCCCGCGCAACCGGGCCCAGGCCGAAGCCCTGGGCGCGCTGCTCGACGAACTGCAGCAACCGATCGAACTGGTGGTGCTGATGGAGCTCGATGACGCTGTGCTGATCCAGCGCCTGCTGGCCCGGGGCCGCGCCGACGACAACGAAACCGTGATCCGCCACCGCCTGGAGGTCTACCGCGAGCAGACGGCCCCCCTGATCCGCTACTACGAGGAACAGGGCCTGCTCCAGGCCGTCGAGGCCAATGGCCTGGTGGATGAGATCGCCGCGCGCATCACCGGCCTGCTCGGCTGAGCCTCCTGGGGCGTTGACCCGTGTGGTAGGTTGTCGGTTTGCAAATTCGGAGAGCACAACGCCCATGAAGGTGCGTGCCTCAGTCAAGAAGATGTGCGACAAGTGCCGGGTGATCCGTCGCCACGGCCGGGTGATGGTGATCTGCACCAACCCCAAGCACAAGCAGCGCCAGGGCTGACCAGCCCCGGCCAGCCCCGCCTGGGGGCCAGCTGCCCAACACTTCATTCCCGCTCCGCCTCGGCGGAGCCTCCTGCCCCTTATCGATTTCCCACGTGGCTCGGATTGCCGGCGTTGATATCCCTCGCGAAAAGCGCGTTGAGATCGCCCTCACCTATGTGTATGGCATCGGTCTCACCCGTGCCCAGAAGATCCTGGCCAAGTCCGGGGTCAACCCGGACATCCGGGTGAAGGACCTCAGCGACGCCGACGTCCAGAAGCTGCGGGGCGCCGCCGAGAGCTTCACGCTCGAAGGCGACCTGCGCCGCCAGGAGGGCATGGCCCTCAAGCGCCTCCAGGACATCGGCTGCCTCCGCGGCCGGCGTCACCGCATGGGCCTGCCCGTGCGTGGCCAGCGCACCCGCACCAACGCCCGCACCCGCCGTGGTGCCCGTAAAACCGTGGCCGGCAAGAAGAAGTAAGGCATTTCGCCCCCTTCTCACTGCCCCTCGCCCTGCCGCCAACCGCTGTTCAGGTTCTGCCCTTCCGGTCAGTCCACCCGTTCGAGCCACCGGCGTCACCAGAGCGACCCCCCTTCACGTTCTCTGATCACCTCCTGCACCAGCAGGCCTTTCCGCCATGGCAAAGCCAGCCAAGAAATCCGGCGCCAAGAAGACGAAGCGCAACGTGCCCAACGGCGTGGCGCACATCCAGAGCACCTTCAACAACACCATCGTGTCGATCACCGATACGGCCGGTGAGGTGATTTCCTGGAGCTCCGCTGGCGCCAGCGGCTTCAAGGGAGCCCGCAAGGGAACCCCCTTCGCCGCCCAGACCGCCGCCGAGGCCGCCGCCCGCCGTGCCCTTGAGCAGGGCATGCGCCAGATCGAAGTGCTGGTGCGTGGCCCCGGCTCCGGCCGCGAAACCGCCATCCGCGCCCTGCAGGTCGCCGGCCTGGAAATCACCCTGATCCGCGACGTGACGCCGCTGCCCCACAACGGCTGCCGTCGCTCCAAGCGCCGTCGCGTCTGACCCGTCGTCTCGTGCTTGCCCCCGGGGCTTCCTTCACCCTTTCGACCCTTCAGACCGTGCTGCACTACCAAATTGATCGGATTGAGCACCAGGTCGCCGAAGACCGGTCCCAGACCGGCACCTTCCTGATCGGCCCGCTCGATCGCGGCCAGGCCACCACGCTCGGTAACGCCCTGCGGCGCGTCCTGATCGGCAGCCTGGAAGGCAGCGCCATCACCGCCGTGCGCATTTCCGGTGTCAACCACGAATACGCCACCGTGCCCGGTGTGCGTGAAGACGTGCTCGACATCCTGCTGAACTGCAAGCAGATCTCCGTCAACAGCCGCAACCGCGAGCTGGAGATCGGCCGCCTGGTGGTCAACGGTCCCGCCACCGTGACCGCTGCCGATCTGCAGTTCTCGTCCCAGGTGCAGGTGATCGACGGCGACCGGCTGATCGCCACCGTGGCCGACGGCCACAGCCTGGAGATGGAAGTGCATGTGGAGCGCGGCGTGGGCTATCGGCCCGTCGATCGCCACAGCGAAGACACCAGTGCCATCGACCTGCTCCAGATCGATGCGGTGTTCAAGCCCGTGCGCCGGGTCAACTACACGGTGGATGAAACCGCCGTGGGTGAGGGCGGCTCCGCCCGCGAACGGCTCCGCCTGGAAATTGAGACCAATGGCAGCGTCACCCCCGACGACGCCATGGCCCAAGCCGCGAACCAACTGATCGCCCTGTTCCAGCCCCTGGCAAGCCTCACCATGGTTGAGGAGCCTGGCCTCGAGCCGGAGCCCTCCGCCGAGGCGCAGATTCCCCTCGAAGAGCTCAACCTCTCCGTGCGGGCCTACAACTGCCTGAAGCGCGCCCAGGTCAACTCCGTGTCCGACCTGATGGGCTTCAGCTACGAAGATCTCCTGGAGATCAAGAACTTCGGCTCCAAGTCAGCCGATGAGGTGATCGAAGCGCTGGAGCGCATCGGCATCACCCTGCCCCAGAGCCGCACCAGCGCCTGACCGGCGGCCCCGTTTCCCGACACGCCATCTCACCAGCCCCAGTCCCATGCGACACCAGTGCCGAGTCCCCATGTTGGGACGCCCCGCCGACCAACGCAAAGCCATGCTGCGTGGTCTCACCACCCAGTTGATTCGCGAAGGCCGGGTCACCACCACCAAGGCTCGGGCGAAGGCCCTCCGCGATGAGGCCGAGCGCATGATCAGCCTCGCCAAGGACGGCAGCCTGGCGGCCCGACGCCGCGCCATTGGCTACATCTATGACAAGCAGCTGGTCCACGCCCTGTTTGACAAGGCCCAGGAACGCTATGGCGAGCGCCAGGGCGGTTACACCCGGATCATCCGCACCGTGCCCCGCCGTGGCGACAATGCCGAGATGGCCATCATCGAGCTGGTCTGAGTCCCTCCAGGGCTCGTTGACAGCGCCGCGGTGGAGACCATCCACCGCGGTTTTTTAATGGACTCTGCCCTCCCCCCCAACCGTTCCCTGCGCCGGATCGCCCTCTGCCTCCAGTACGACGGCAGCGCCTTCTGCGGCTGGCAACGCCAGCGCAATGCCCCCAGCGT
>NZ_JAGQBE010000089.1 GCF_024345475.1 Cyanobium sp. T1B-Tous | reverse complement strand
CTCTCGCTGCTGGCCACCCGCGCCAGCGACAGGATCGCCTGCATGCGCTGCTGGTCGCCCTTCTCGTTGCTCTCCGCCTCATCGAAGACCACCGGCACGGCGTCGCAGCAGATGGTCTGGCGCAGGCCGGCTTCTGTGGTCGCGCCCACCACCACCAGGCTCAAATCGCCGAGTAGCGGCGCCACGAAGCGATCGAGGATCTGGCTCTTGCCTGAGCCGGCACCCGCTGTCAGCCAGAGATGGGGCCGCCAGCGCAGGGCACCGCAGATCGGAGCCAGCACCACCCAGCCCAGCAGCAGGGTGCCGGAGGCCGGCACCTCCCAGCGAAAGCGGTTGGCGATGCCCACGATCACACCTGCTTCTTGCACGGTCAGGGGCTCAACGCCGCAGGGCCCCTCCAGGCGCTTGAGGCGTTGGTAGATGTGCCGCGAGCGGAAGGGTTTGGTGATCGGGTGCTCCCCATCGGGAGTGATCAAGCGATCACCGAGGTGCAGCACGGTGCGGCCCTCATCCCACCAGGCCCCGCGGCCGCGGATGCGCTCCACCGCAAAGATCCCCATCGCGGCCGAGCTCTTGTGCAGATCACTGGCTGCCGCCGGCCAGTTCACACCGGTCCGGCTGGGGTAGAGGCTCTCCCAGTACTCCAGTGGTGCCAAGGCCACCAGGTGGGTGGCGGTGTGGCAACCCCGGGGCAGGCGGATCACCTGACCGGTGCTGCCGGGTTGATAGAAGTTCGCGTCCGCGTCGTAGCCAAGGCACTGAAAAGGCGTGCCCGGGTTTGGGGGTGCAGCAGGCGCTGTCACTGGCGGAGCACCAGCGTCATCGCCAGCAGCACCCGCGTCGGCGGGGCTCCATGGCTGGGCTGCTTTCGCCAGCTGTCGGGCGGCCTGCTGGGGTGTCCAGTCGGCATCGGCTAGGTCCCAGCCCTGGGGCAAGTCCGCCGGCAGAGCCACCAGTTGCAGCTGGCAGTCGAGCGGGTGCAGCAGGGCGGTCAGGCTCTGCATGGCTTCCAGGCCCGCGGCATCGGCATCGGGCCAGAGCGTCACCGAGCGGCCGGCTAGCGGCGTCCAGTCCGCCTTGGCGATCGCCTTGGAGCCATTGGCCCAAGTGAGCACCACGTGCTGCGGGAACAGGCGTGCAGCCGCATCGGCGGTGCTCTCCCCTTCCACCACCAGCACCGGAGCGTTGGGGCGCTCCAGCAGATTCGGCAGTCCGTAGAGCGGCCTGGGGGTGGGCCAGTCGCAGCTGAAGGCGTCGCGGCGGCTGGGGCGATGCCAGTCCCCGTCCAGCCAGACGCGATGCAGGAAGGCTTTGCCGCCGTTACGCAGCCGGATCCGTTGGATCCAGAACAGCACTTCCCCTGCGCCATTGCGGTAGGCCCACTGGGCGGTGGCCCCGCGGTTCAACGGCGGTGGCTGGGCATCGGCGGGAGGTTTGTCAGGCATCCGCCAGGGCTTGCCGTTTCGACTGGTGCCCCTATCGGCACGGGTGTCCTGGTGATCAGGCACCAGGCCAAGGAAGGCCTCCACCTGCCGGGCGGCCTCCACAAAGCTCCAGCCCTGCCGGCGCAGCAGCAGGTCGATGCCGGAGCCAGCGCCGCCGCGCTGGTCCTTGCCGCCGCACTGGTTGCAGAACCAGGAGCCACTGCCGTCCTTGTCGTCAAAGCGGTAGCGATCCGTCCCGCCGCAGAGTGGGCAGGGCTGATGGCGATTGCTGAGCTGCTCGCCGCTCAGTCCCGCCAGGGCAGCCAGGATCTCCGGCCAGCGGCCACGGGCCGCAGTAATGGCATCAGAGGCCATGGGTTCCGGCTCACCTGCTCGCTGTTGAGGTCGCGGCGGGATTCGGTGATGCCCGATCCGGTCTGTCCAGCAGGAGTTCGCGGTCCATGGCGGCATCCAGCACCTGCCGCAGTGCCGCCGAGCGGCTGAGGGAGCCGTGACGCCTGCGGGCATCCAGCCAGGCGAGTTGCTGCTGGGTGATCGAGACACTCACCGGCAGGGCGTAGTCGGACATCAGGCCATTGCTCGTGATCTGCAGCCTAATAGCTTTGGCCATGCCTCGCTAGCCTGAGCCAAAGAAGGCGAGCGGCTAGCAGTCGTCCCGCTCGATCTGGTGCCAATGCCGTCAATCGTTCTGCGTGACTACCAGCTGCAGTTGCTGGCCGATCTCCGCGCGGCCCTCAAGGCCCACCGGCGGGTCTGTGCCGTCATGCCCACCGGCGCGGGCAAAGGCCAGACCATCGGCGCCATCGCCCGCGGCGCTGCCCGCAAGGGCAGGAAGGTGCTGGTGCTGGCCCACCGGGCCGAGCTGATCGAGCAGCTCACGGGCACCGTTCGGGCCTGGGGGCTCGAGCCCGATGTGATCGCCCCCGGCCACCGGCTGCAGGGCCGGCAGGTGGCGGTTGGCTCGGTGCAGACCGTGGCCCGGCGGCTGGGGCAGCTGTCAGCGCCGGATCTGATCATTCAGGACGAGGCCCATCACCTGGTGGCCGGCAACGTCTGGGGCCGGATCATCAACACCTGGCCAGAGGCGCATCTGATCGGCAAGACCGCCACGCCCGAACGCCTCGATGGCAAAGGGTTGGGCGTAGAGGCCGGCGGCTTTTTCGAGGCCCTGGTGCTGGGGCCCTCTGCGGCCTGGCTGGTGGACCAGGGCTGGCTGGCCCGGCCCAAGGTCTTCTCCTGGCCAGGTGCCAGGAACAGCAAGGGGCAGGGTCCCGAACTCCACCAGCGGATGGGCGAGTACGACCTGGAGCAGGCGGCGCGCGCCTTCGGGGATCGGGCCGCGATCGGTGATGCGGTGTCGCACTACCTGCGCCGGCTGCACCCCGGCACGGCCATCTGCTTTTGCTGCACGATCGAGCACGCCGAACAGATGGCTGGCGCCTTCCGCGCTGCGGGGATCAGGGCCGCGTCAGTGAGCGGCGGCACGTCAGCAGAGGAGCGCAAACGCTTGATCGCCGGGCTCGGCACCGGGGAGGTGGAGGTGCTCACCAGCTGCATGATCATTTCCGAGGGCACCGACATCCCCTCAGTGGGCGGCGCGATCCTGATGCGCCCAACTGCGTCCTTGTCGCTCTATCTGCAGATGGTCGGCCGGGCCCTGCGTCCCGCACCGGGCAAGCAAGAGGCGGTGATCCTCGATCACGTCGGCAATGCCCATCGCCATGGCCTGCCCACCGATGAGCGCGCGTGGAACCTGGCTGGCCGCCGCCGCCGGGAGGGCGTCTCGATTCCGATCAAGGACTGCCCGGTCTGCTTCTGCAGTTGCCCCAGTGCCGCACAGGTCTGCCCCGACTGCGGCCACCTGTTTCTTGCCGAGGAACGCGATGAGCAGCGCCGTGGGCTCCAACTGCTTGAGGGTGAACTGGTCGAGATCAGCGGGTCGGATCGGCACCGCCCCCAGCTCCAGCAGGCCCGGCCACGCCGTACGCACCCGGCAGCCGGCTGCCGCACCTTCGAGGACTTGCTGCAGCGGGAGCAGGAACGCGGCTACAAGCCCGGCTGGGCCCACCACGTCTGGGCTGCACGGCAGCGCAGCACTTAATCGCTGGGCAAGCGAGCAGCCGCCAGAGGCCTTAGCGTTGACTGCAATGCTGTCAGTGCAAGCGGGAGTCGTCCATGGCCACCCTCACCATCCGCAACCTCGACGAGAGCACCAAAGCGCAGCTGCGCATTCAGGCCGCGCGCCATGGACGCTCGATGGAGGAGGAAGCACGCACGATCCTCCGCAGCGCCATCGAAGCCCGGCAGCCTGTCGCTGGGGGAAAGGGTTTGGGGAGTCGCATCCATGAGCACTTCGCCCAGCTCGGTGGCGTGGAGCTGGAGCTGCCTGCACGCTCTTCCCTGCCTATCCCCGCTCAGTTCGCGGGCGAATAGGAAGTGGAAACCTCGGGAGATTGAACGTCACAGGAGAAGAGTCCGCTGTGATCGTGCTTGATACCAATGTGATCTCGGAGCTGATGCGGCCGCAGCCGGAGCCGCGGGTGCTGGCCTGGGCCAATGGCCTTGATCCAGAGGCGGTGGCGATCACGGCCATGAACGAAGCCGAAATCCTGCACGGCCTGGCCCGGCTGCCGGATGGCCGCCGTAAGCAGCAACTGCAGCAGAGCTGGGATGCGCTGGCGACCGAGCTGTTCGCTGGCCGAATTTGGCCTTTCTCCAGCGAGGCGGCTCACTGGTACGGCGAACTGCTGTTGCGGAGGGAATTGCTGGCCCGACCCATGGCGACAGCGGATGCGGTGATCGCAGCCACGGCGCTGGCCCATGGCGCTCCCCTGGCCACAAGAAACGTGGCCGACTTTGCCGAGATCGGGCTGGAGTTGATCAATCCCTGGGACTTGCCCTGAACTGCCCTGGACTTGGCTTCTGCCGCCGTCACGTTGAACATGGCCACAAAGCATCGGATCCCCATGACCAGATCGGTTCTGGCTGAGAAGCCATGAACACCATCTCGGCGCAGGACGCTGGCGAGGGATTGGACGCCCTGATCGATCAGGTAGTCGCGTCCCACGAGCCGCTGCTGATCACAGGGATGGAGCGAAACGCCGTGCTGATCTCAGAAGAGGTCTGGCGTGGCATCCAGGACACCCTCGATCTGGTCTCGATTCCCGGGATGCGTGAGTCAATCCTTGATGGCATGGGCACCCTGCTGCCAGAGCTGAGCAGCGAGCTTCGCTGGTGACCAAGGTGGCCAGCACTTTCTGGTCAAAAGGTATTGGCTGCTGAGACGCAACCGCCAATACTTGCCGCAGGCCGCTGGCCTGCCCGGCAACAGGAGGTATGGCCTCCTCCACCAGCGAACACGAGATCCAGCAGCGCATCCGCCTGGCCTGCGGCCGCGGACCGGTACGGCTCTGGCGCAACAACACCGGCGCTTTGGTCGACCAGCAGGGGCGCTTCGTGCGCTTTGGGTTGTGCAAGGGCAGCAGTGACCTGATTGGTCTGCGCTCGCTGGAGATCACGCCTGAACTGGTTGGCCAGCGGATTGCTCAGTTCGTTGCCCTGGAGATCAAGACGAACTGCGGGGTCGTCAGTCCGGAGCAGCGCGCCTTCCTGCAGGCGGTGCAAGATCTTGGCGGCCTTGCTGCCGTCTGCCGCTCGGTTCAACAGGCCCAGGCAGTCCTGACGTTGAGCGCCGTCGGAGAGCAAACGGCATGACTCGGCCCGAGCTTCGCCGGCAGCTGCAGGCGCTCGCTCGCTGCCATCCCGGTGCACACCCGTACACGCTTGCCCTGCGCTTTCAGGCTCAAACGGGCCGGATCTTGAGCGGCCAGCAGGTCAAACAGCTGCTGGCCGAGCCGGCGAACCACTCAATCCATGCCGCCAAGTCTTGACAGGCTCTGGCTTGCAATGGCAAGCAGGTCGTAGAATCGGGCTATGACATACGACATGGACCTGACGGGGCGCTCCTACCAGGCCGTCCTCGACTGGCAACAGGAGTCACGTCGGGCCTTCGGGAAGATGCTGTTGAACTGGCGCCGCCGCAACGGCTGGACCCAGTACACCGCCTGCGAGTGGGGTGCCGAAGCGAAGTTTGAGGTGATCTCCTACGGCAACCTCTCGGTGATCGAGCAGGGCAAGGCCGGCGAGCTGCGTCAGAAAGCTTTTTTCCAGCTCGAAGAACTGAACCGAAGGTTGCTGGATAGCAATCGACGACTGGAAGGGGTCAAATCCCTGCGTATTCGAGAACAGCTCGAATACGCCGAGCCATTGCTGGGCAACGATTCAAAGCCCTGGGGTGCCGTTGAATTCTGGAGCTGCTACATCGGATATCTGGAAGTCCCCGATAGATATCAGGCAGTTCTCTCTCCCACGTTCTCGTCGAAAGAAGCCGAGGATCTCTGTCAGAACTGGAGGCGCCATGTGCGTCGTGTGATCAGAACGCGCGACGCCGACGTCACCGATGCGCTGGAGCAGCTCGCCGCGTCGGTCCCGGAGATGTACCGCAAGCGTTTTCGCGAGGTCCTGGCCCTCGACGACTACTCCACTTCCGAACTGGCGCAACTATGGACGCAAGACGAGCAGTTCCTTCCTGACGAGTGGATCCGAGCCTGGGAAGCCGACGACCCGGCAGGACCGCCCAAGCCGGCCGCCCGGCGACGCAGGAAGGAGCCCGGATAAGTCCGAGGACGCCAACCGATTGCAGCTCGCGTTAGAAAGCCGCTAAGCTCAGGCCAGCGGGCACGAGCCCGACACCCTGATGCCATGACGCAGATCCCCGCACGCGCAGACGTGCCAGCCGGCGCCCTTGAGCTGCTCGGCGAAAAAGGCGGCGCCGAGCGCGCCCTCACGGCCGCCCTGGCCTCCTTCCAGGAACAGGTGCAGGCTGTTCCGTCCCTTGACCTGGCCGCCGTGGTCGAAGCGGCCAGGCCGGCGTTTGCCCAGGGCATTGCCTTCAGCAGCCAGCTGGTCGACATCCGTGGCCGGCACAAGCTGCGGGTCACGGTGATGCACGCCGGTGGCGCCGAGGTCAGCAGTGAAGAGTGGGCCGACGAGGTCGACGACCCACTTCAGGCCTCCGGCTGGATGCTGGCCATGCTGCTGGGCATTCCTTTGGCCACAAAGGCTCTGCCTGTAGAGCCTGAGGCAAGTACTGGCGCTGAGCTTGCTTCTGCTGGTGCGCAACGTCCCGCTTCGCCGGCGAAGGCGTCCTCTCCTGAGGCATCCGAGCCCTGTGAAGGCACCGGTGGCGGTGATGTCGCTCTGGAGCCGCTCACGGCTCAAGAGATCGAGGCCACGCACCAGCGCATCCTTGCCCTTCCCCAAGCCGCGCGGCGTGAGCTGACCACGGCGTTCCGTGAGCACTTCCAGGTGCCGCGCAATGCCCGCTCGATCGGTGATCGCATCACCCAGCACCAGCACAGCGCCTTCATCGACCGCTTCCTCGAGGAGTTCGAAGGCGCTCAAGCGCCCGCAGAGCCATGAGCAGGCCCCGTCGCTATGGCGAGCAGCCCCGCTCACGGGCCGGTCGCCATGTCATCCAGACCCAGGTCCGCACAGACGTCTACCTGCAGGTCCGCGAGCTGATGCAAGCCCGCAACCTCTCGGCCAGCGGCGCCGTGCATCACCTGCTGCGCGAGCGCCTTGGCCTGCCGCCGCTTGCCCCATTCGATCAACCCCTCTCGTCCACCGTTCACCCCGAGTCAACCCATGGCTAAGACGATCTTCCGCACGCCCCTCGCCGAAGTGCGCTGGGCCCACCTGATCACCCCTCGGCACCAGCTCGACAAGAGCAAACCCAAGGCCTGGACTTGCGATCTGCTGCTTCCCAACAGTGACCAAAAGGCGCAGTCGTTCCTGCTGGCAATGGAGGACCAGTTCATCGCTCTGCATGGAAGCCGCAAGCGCCGCGCCGAGAAGGGTTTCCCCTGGAAGCCGGACAAGGAAAAGCCCAGCGAGCTCACCGCGGTGCGCTTCAAGGTGCCGCAGTTTCAGCGGCGTGATGGCTCCCTGTCCGAAGGTCCACGCATCGTCGATGCCAAAAAGCAGCCCTGGGATGGGGCCGCCATCGGCAACGGCTCCAAGGTCGTCGTGGCCTTCGACATCTACGACTGGGATGGCGAAAACGGCTGTGGCATGACCTTCCAGCCCCGTGCCGTCCAGGTCGTCGAGTTCGTTCCCTACGAGCAGGTCGATCCCACCGATGGCTTCGAGGAACAGGAGGGTTACACCGCTGGAGTCGGCTGGGTTGTGGATGATGACGAGGAGGCCGCCTTC
>NZ_JAGQBE010000088.1 GCF_024345475.1 Cyanobium sp. T1B-Tous | reverse complement strand
CGCGCCGCCCAGGTTAGCGGCCTCCCGGCGCCATGGCCCGATGAGCTGGTGCTGCCGAAAAGCTCGTCGTCGCCGTTCAGCTCCACCACGCTCGACTACCTGCTGCGCAACATCGGCATCCGCACCCTGGTGGTGATCGGCCTGCTCACCGACCAGTGCATTGACCACACGGTGAAGGATGCCGCCGACCGCGGCTACCGGGTGGTGTGCCTCACCGACGCCTGCCAGGCCGAGACTCCCGAGCGTCACGCCGCGGCGCTGGGGTGCTTCCAGGGCTACGCCTCGCTCATGAGCGTGGACGCCTTCCTGGCGCTCCTGCAGTCTTCGTCCTGAAGCCTTCTGCCTGAAGCCGTTCGGGGCTCAGCCGCCCATCTTGTCGCCGAGCTTCTCGGCCACGGTGTTCACGTCCTTGTCGCCGCGGCCCGAGAGGTTGAGCACCACCTCGGTGCCCGGAGCCAGGGTGGGGCAGAGCTTTTCCAGCCAGGCGAAGGCGTGGGCCGTTTCCAGGGCCGGGATGATGCCCTCCAGCCGGCAGAGCAGCTGCAGAGCGTCCAAGGCCTCGGCATCGGTCACGGCGCCGTACTCGGCCCGGCCGATGGTTTTCAGGTAGCTGTGCTCGGGGCCCACGCCGGGGTAATCCAGGCCGGCGCTGATCGAGTGGGCCTCCTGCACCTGGCCTTCGTCGTCCTGCAGCAGCAGGCTCATGGCGCCGTGCAGCACCCCCACGCGGCCCTCGGTGATCGTGGCGGCATGGCGGCCGGTGGCCACGCCATCGCCGGCGGCCTCCACCCCCACCAGCCGCACGGCCGTGTCCTGCACGAAGGGGTGGAACAGGCCCATGGCATTGGAGCCGCCGCCCACGCAGGCCACCAGCACGTCGGGGTTGCGGCCGAAGGCCTCGTGGCACTGGCGCTTGGTTTCCTCGCCGATCACGGCATGGAAATCGCGCACCAGCATCGGGAACGGGTGCGGACCCGCCACCGAGCCGAGGATGTAGTGGGTGCTCTCCACGTTGGTCACCCAGTCGCGGATCGCTTCGCTGGTGGCGTCCTTGAGGGTGGCGGTGCCGGCAGTGACGGGCTGCACCGTGGCCCCCAGCAGCCGCATGCGGAACACGTTGAGGGCCTGGCGGCGCATGTCCTCCGCGCCCATGTACACCACACACTCCAGACCGAAGCGGGCGCACACGGTGGCGGTGGCCACCCCATGCTGGCCGGCGCCGGTTTCGGCAATGATCCGCTTTTTGCCCATGCGCAGGGCCAGCAGCGCCTGGCCGAGGGCGTTGTTGATCTTGTGGGCGCCGGTGTGGTTGAGGTCTTCGCGCTTCAGCCAGATGCGCGGGCCGCCCTCGGCGCGGCGGTAGTGCTCCGTTAGCCGCTCGGCCTCATAGAGGGGATTGGGCCGCCCCACATAGGTGCGCAGCAGATGGTTGAGCCGATCGGTAAAAGCAGGATCCTTCCAGGCCTCGGCGGCGGCCTGCTCGAGCTCCGCCAAAGCGGGGATCAGGGTTTCGGGCACGTACTGGCCGCCGAACTGGCCGTAGCGGCCCAGGCTGTTGGGGCGGGCTGCGCGCTCCAGGGCCGCTGGATCGACGCCGCTGGCTGCGGAGATGGGAGAGACGGTGCTTGTCACCGGTGGCGCTATCAGATCTTGTAAGCCTAAGAAGCCAGCGGCCGGCAGCAGCGCTTCCAGCACACCAGCATCGTTGGGCGACGCACAGCGATCCAGAACCACGTCCTGCCAGAATCCAGAACGGATCCATAATGGTTGGGTCGCTGTGAGATCGCTGGCTGCCGTGGCCAAAACCATCACGCTCAAAAACCTGCCCGACGTGCTTCATGCCCGGCTCGCGGCGGCGGCCAAGCGGCATCGGCGCAGCCTCAACAATGAAGCAATCGTTTGCCTGGAGGCCGGACTAGGCCATGACCACTTGGCCACAGAGCAGCAGCTAGTAGAGATCCGGGCCCTGCGCGACAGCCTGGCTCAGCACAGCTTCGATCCGGCTGAGATCGATGCCTTCAAGCGTGAAGGTCGGCCTTGATTGTTGTCGACACCAACGTGCTGGCCTATCTGCTGCTGCCAGGGCCCAAAACAAAGTTGGCAGAAGCTCTGTTGCTCGATCAACCCCGCTGGGCAGCACCGCCGCTCTGGCGCAGTGAGTGGCGGAATGTGCTCACCACTTACCTGCGGCGTGACCTGCTCCTGCTCCCGCAGGCCGTGGCGCTGATGCAACGGGCAGAGGTGCTGCTGGCTGGCCAGGACGAACCGGTGGCTTCCGATCAGGTTTTGCAGCTGGCTCACAGCAGCCGCTGCAGTGCCTACGACTGCGAGTTTGTGGCTGCTGCACAGCAACTGGGGGTGCCGCTGGTCACGGAAGACCGCGCAGTTCTTGTTGCATTCCCGGATGTGGCGAGACCCCTGGTTTAAGGGCTGGAGCGGGGGCCTGGGCGAGCTGGGTGGCACTCCAGGCGGCCCAGTGGGGATCTGCCGTGATCACGTCGAGGATCACGTTCGAATCCACAAACAGCACTACAGCTCCTCACCCCGGCAAAGGGCCAGGAGCTCATCGGTGCTGAGGCGGGTGCGCAGGCGGGCCTGCCGCAACAGGCGCAATCCCTCCTCACCTCGGTCACCGGGTGGGTCCTGTTTCACCAGCAGCAGCCGCCCCTCCTCGAGCTCAAAGCGCACCTCGGTGTGAGGCAACAGCCCGCACTGCTCGCGGATCGCCTGGGGGATCGTGACCTGGCCCTTACTGGTGATGCGCATGGTGGCAGCTCAAGCCGGGCGCTAAGGATCAGTAAGAAACCTACCGGGGGCATTGCGATCACGGGGAAGGCTGCACCGACCAGAATCCGAACCAGCGTTGCAGGATTGGGCATGGCCAAGAAGGGCGGCTGGCAGGAATTCAGCAGTAACTCCGCAAGCACGGCCAGACCCACCGCCACTGGGTCTGGCCCGGCGGGCGCACCCAGCTCAAAGGCCCAGCAGCGGGTGCGGGTGCAGCGCACCAAGGCCGGCAAGGGCGGAAAACTGGTAACGGCGATCACGGGCCTTGAGGCGCCGGAAGCCGAGCTGAAAACACTGCTCAAACAGCTCAAGGCGGTTGCCGGCGCCGGCGGCACCGTCAAAGACGGCGTGAATGAAGAGGAGCAGCTCAGGCAGGTGGGCCTGATGGGCGAGAGGAAATGGGCGCCCTCAATTCAATTCACAGATGCACGCAAACGTTCGGATTCAGCCAATTGCATGTGGTGCTGAAGACAGTCACGGGCTAGCGCTGATCACCTGATCCAGCCGCTGCTGGCAAAGCCATTGCAGCCGTGTCATGGCGGATTCGGGCCTGAGCAGATCAGGATCCGCCTGGAGCAAGGCCTGCAGTTCCCGGGCTCGCTCCATCACCAGCCGTAGGGCCTGGTGGGCATCACCGGCATCCAGCTCAGCCACGTAGGTGCGCCAACGCCCGTCAGGCAGGGGGGCGCCGTTGGGATCAAGGCCAAGGCAACGACCAAACAGCTGAGCATCGAACAGGCCCAGGGCCGCCACCATCCCCATGCAGTCGGCCACCAGCTCATCGAGCAGGTTTAGCCGCATCTCGCCCAGTAGGCGCTTGGTGGCTAGATGGGTGAGTTCATGCTCCAGTCGCAGGACCGTGGACGCCTCTAACCAGGACTCATTGCCGGGCAGTCCGGGCACATGTTGTGCGGCCACAGATCCATAGGGTGCCTCGTGCAACAGGATCAGCTGGGCGCGGCTTTTGGCCCCGAAGCGGCGGATCAGCCCCCAGTGGATCAGCCCACTCACGGCCTGAGCGTGGACGCCATGGGCCAAGACAACGGGCTCGCAGCGATGGGCCAGGGCTCTCACCAGTAGGCAAAAGTCGGACCCATTCGGGGTGAGAAGCACCGGAATGGCACCGCAGAGATGGGGCGCCAGAGAGAGCCTCAAGGACCCGATCTGTTGCCACACCGGTTCCGGACCAACCGCCTGCAATGCAGCCGAGGTGCCCTCTTCACCGCGCAGGACCAGCTGCCGATAAAGATCGCTGCGGCGGATGCCGGCGACCTGGGGCAGCCGCAACTGGGGCAAAGCTGCCTGCAGGGCCTCCACAAGCGGTTCGCAGTGCAGCACACCGGAAGGGGCATCCACGATCAGCTGGCGGCACCAGCTGATCGTGGTGTCATCGACCAGAGGAAGCATGGGCCATGGCTCGCTGGCCCGGTGGAAGCCCTGGCAATAAGCATCGAGCGACTGCTGGGCCGACAGGGCCTGACCATCCCCGCCCTGCCCTGATGCCCCGTCCAAGAATTCACATACCCCAGGGTTATTCATTTCATATCACCCTGCGCAGCAACAGCCGTCAGATTGTGATGGCCACCTTGAGACGAGATGTGTTGCTGGCCGCGCTCAAGCGTGCCCAGGAGAAGTTGCCTCACAGGCTGTATGGGATGCACTTGATGGCTAATCACCTACAGCTGCTGTCGCAACTCGATGATGCCAGCCAAGTTGATGCACTTGATTGGCTGGACTTCATTGATGGCGCTAACGCCTATCTGGGCGTTGCGGGCACCTCTGAGGCCAGGTATTAGGCAAAAGCAATTGCCCCCAAAGACCACAGAAGGGTACTAAATACATTGAGATACATCCACGCCGAACCCCAAAGCAGCAGGAGTCCTAAAGAGTTTAAGACTCCCATAGCAGCTACGGACGCTACTGCAGACTGGAGGGTGATTGCATCACTGAGTGGCACCCTAGTTTCCCAAAGCTGACATCAACCCTTACAAGGTGCGCCAAGCGTTATGAGCAGTTTTGCAAGAAGTATCGCCATCACGCCAAAGCAGCCCCCAAGTGCCACTGGGGCTCAAGGATGCTGAAACGATTGGTGGAAACCAGTTGCCGCAAAAGGAGCAAGAGCAAGCACGTATCTCCAGGGCAAATGCAACTACCCTTTGCATTTGATTTACGCCTCAATCAAATCCCCGAAGAGTGGCAGCAGATAGCAGTGAGATTTAGACGAGCTAATGGCATCCGTGATGGCGATAAGGAGCGAAGTATTTGGTAGCTGCGGTGGAGAAATATATGTATCAGTAGAGGTGGAATATGGAGGTGGATGGCTTTGCTATGGGTTGATATTGGTGAGATTAATTGGGGCGTAAAAAACGGCTCAAGCTTGGCGGTGGTGATGGGTGATAGTGCCAGACATCGGATGCCGTTTGGGGCTGTTTGAGGGTGGCTGAAGAAATAAAAACCCCTGTGGCGGCAGGGGCTTGTGGGGTAGAGTTATACTAAAGAGGAATTGAGTTTACTGTCGCATCAATTCGGATTCCCCGGTCCCGCAATCAACCCACCCCGTCCCTACCAGGGTCAATCAACTCCATTATCCCGTCCCCACCCAAAGACGACAAATATCCAATCGCCGTCCCGCCGATCGCAATCATTCCGATCGCCGCCAACCACGGGAAGACCCCACCAGCAACACCTGCAAGCTCCTCATCGCTGAGTTCAAGATCACCAGTTTCTTGTGACCGCATCTTCCTGGCAGCCTCTATCAACATCCTGAAATCAGCCTCTGTGACCTCAAACCCTGCCTCCTTCGCCAAGGCAACAGCCGTATCAAGGTCTGGAGCACCCTTGAATTTCTCCTGTAGCTCCGCATCCTCCTCGATTTTGACAAGCAGGGCTGTAATTTGCTCTGACATTTTCTAATAATAGAGTCAACAACAATCTGGCATAGATCTGGCTGGACTTCCAGCTACCGTAATAATTCGCACATAGTTTTAAAATCCACTCGCATAGCCACCACGACCACCAACCCCTCCCCAGCCCTCTCCCAATCCTTCTTCGCCAGCCCCGCCGAAGGCGTCGCCCCCGAGCTCATCGGCTGCCTGTTGGTGAAACGGCAACCCCAAGGCGGCAGGGGTGCATAAACAATTTGATGACCCCCATAGCAACTACGGGCACTACGCCAGATTGGAGGTTGATGGCATCAGTGAGTGGCACCCATCATTTCTGCAACTGGCATCAACACTCAAAGACTGCTCCAAGCGTTATGAGCGGTTTTGCAAGAAGTATCGCCATCACGCCAAAGCAGCCCCCAAGTGCCACTGGGGCTCAAGGATGCTGAAACGATTGGTGGAAACCAGTGGCAGCAGCAAGGGCAAACGGATATCACCAGGACAGCAACAACTTCCGTTTGCTTTTGATTTACGCCTCAGTCAAATCCCTGATGACTGGAATCAGATTGCGGTGAGATTTAGGCGAGCGAATGGTATCCGCGATAGCGATAATAAGCGAAGTATTTGGTAGCTGCGGCGGAGAAATATATGTATCCGTAGAGGTAGAGAATAGAGATGTCTGGCTTTGCGTCGGCTTTCTAATTCGAGATTGGCAGAAGCGTAAAAAGCGGCTCAAGTTTGGCGGTTGCGATGGGTGATGGTGCCAGGTATCGGATGGCTTTTGGGGCTGTTTGGTGGTGGCTGAAGAAATAAAAAGCCCCTGTGGTGGCAGGGGCTTTAGGGGATAGGCTAGGATGGAATGAAAATAGGGGATAGGCTAGGAGGAGTATATTGATCGTCGCCCTCTTCCTTTCCCAGTTTTGGTATCAGTATTGGTATCAGAACTTCAGTGCCCCCAGCCACACCCTCCAGCTCCTCATCGCTGAGCTCCATCGTCTGCTTTGCCTGATACTTGAGCCAATCAGCCTTGCTGACATCAAACCCTGCCTCCTTCGCCAAGGCAACCGCAGCATCAAGGTCGGCTGCACCCTTGAGCTTCTCCTGAAGCCCCTCATCATCCTTGAGCTTGGCAAGTAGGGCTGAAAGTTGCTCTTCTGACATCGCTTGGCGGTGATAAGGGGTGAATGGGTTCATTATCACTTAATCGCCCACGACACGTCAGCGCTCCTCAGCACAACCTCACACAGCCACTCCCATAGCCACCAAGATCTCCCAGCACCTCCCCCAATCCTTCTTCGCCCGCCCCGCCGAAGCCGTCGCACCCAACCTCATTGGCTGCCTGTTCGTGAAACGCCAATCCAAAGGCGGCAGGGATACGAAAGGGATTTTATGACCCCTACTCCACATACGGTCACTACGGCAGATTGGAGGTTAATGACATCAGTGAGTGGCACCCAAGTTTCCTTACCCTGGCACCAACGCAGAAGGGATGCTCCACGCGTTATGAGAGTTTCTGCCAGCAGTATCGCCATCACGCCAAAGGAGCACCTAAGCCCGACTGGGGCTTAAGGATGCTGGAACGATTGGTAGGGAAGGCTGGTAAGAGTAAGAGCAAACGGGTATCGCCAGGGCAACAGCTACTGCCTTTTGCTTTTGATTGTCGCCTCAATCAAATCCCAGAAGAGTGGCAACAGATTGCCGTGAGATTTAGAAGAACCAATGGCATCCGTGACGGCGATAGAGAGCGAAGTATTTGGTAGATGTGATGGGCAAATAAATGTATCAACAGGGCTTAACAATGCAGATATCTGGCTTTGCTGTGGGTTGATATTGCTGAGATTACTTGCGGCGTGAAAAGCGCACATCAACCGAAGTGTCGTCGGAAAAGCTGGTATTAAACAGACCTGATAGATTGCGAAACTGCCTGCCATAGGGCAAATAAAGCATATATATCCTCATTTTCCCCCCCACCAGCTACTCCCTCCAGCTCCTCATCGCTCAACTCCAAGGTCTGCTTTGCCTGATACTTCAACTGACGTGGACCCCGGCAATCGGTCCAGGGTGAATGAGAGTCCTCATCCGGCCAGACTGGGCCGGGGATTCGACCATGAAACGCACCAGGCACACAGCGGAGCAGATCATC
>NZ_JAGQBE010000087.1 GCF_024345475.1 Cyanobium sp. T1B-Tous | reverse complement strand
TGAAACGAGGTCGGAATGGAGAGGCGTCAACTTTCCTGGCAGAGGGGGGTTCAGGCACATGAGCCATCAGCACATCGGCAACGAAGCGATCTGATGACTCCTTGGAGTCCCAGATTGCCACAATCAACACGCCACCATCAACGGCTCCTGCTGCGTGATGGAGCTGCCCCTTTGGCAAACCACCTTTTGGATGAACAGCTGCAACTTCATCCCGATACTGCTCTTCCGTCGCACCTGGCCAGTAATGGGTAAGGATGTAAGCCATCAGCCAAAGATAAACAAGGCCCACTCACAGTGGCAGCTTTAGCAAAACAATCATGACGTCGTCATCAACATTGTTGTCGCAAGAGGATGACGCAATCCTCGGATCCTCTCTTCTCAACCCACCACCACCTCAGGAGGATGCTGCTCCAGCACCTGCTTGAGATACCGACCCGTGTGACTGGTGGGATGGACAGCCACCTCTTCCGGTGACTGCCAGGAAAGATGACGCTCCTGCTGCCATTCAGGCAGCCATCGTCAACGTAGCTGAATTGAGTTCGGTTTCTGGTGGGGGCGGGTTGATCCACACCACTTCCGGTTGACGCCAGCAACGCGTCGATCGTGACCACCGGCGTGGATGCCTTTGGCGTGCCTGTTCGTAGACGACAGCCCGGTGACGGCAGATCTCCACAGCATCACCGTTGTGGCGTTGCTGGGGAGTCACGAATTTGATGCCGCTATGGCGGTGCCGGTGGTTGTACCAGTCCGTAAATGATGCCACCCACTGACAGGCTGCCTCTTGACTGGTGAACGGCCGGCTGGGGTAGTCAGGCCGATATTTCGCCGTTCGGAACAGCGATTCGGAGTAGGGGTTGTCGTTCGACACCCTTGGCCTCGAGAAGGATCTGAGCACGCCCAGCTCTTCCAGCCGGTTCTCCAGCGTTGCAGCACGCATGGCGTTGCCGTTGTCGGCATGGAGGATCAGCGGCTGACGGCGGCCTTTACTGATCCGCTCGCGTAGGCAGGCCCTGCTCACCAGATCCGCTGCGATGGCTGGATCCTCGCGCTCGGCGACATCCCAGGCCACCACCTTCCGGCTCCAGACGTCGATCACCAGGTAGAGGTACAGCCAGATCCCCCGGACGGTGGTGGGGAGATAGGTGATGTCCCAGCTCCACACCTGATTCGGACCTGCGGCCCGCAGGCGTGGAACCTGTCTGGGCTCGTGGGGTGGCCGGGCCCGGCCACGGCGATGGGCCTGGCCATGGGCGTGGAGCACTCCGTAGAAGCTGCGCTCTGAACCGATATACCGGCCACGGTCGGCCAGGATCGGCACGATCTGACCGGGCGGCAGGGCGGCGAATTCAGGCTCGTTGCAGGTGAGCAGGATCCGCTGGCGCTCTTCTTCGCTGAGGCGGTGGGCCACATGGCGATGGCTGCCTTTGCGGCCGTCCAAGCCGTCCCCATCGCCTGCGAACTGCCGTCGCCAGCGCTGCAGTGTGGTGAGCCCCACGCCCAGCAGCCGGGCCAGTTCGCTGGCCCTGGCACCGTCTGTCATTCCCTCATCGAGGATCTGCAAAGCCTTCTGGCGGTCGATCGGCGAGGTCAGTCGTCCCCGTCCTCTCCCCAGAAGGCCTGAATCTTTTTTGAGGCGATCAGCAGCGCTGCCGCCTCCGCCAGCGCCTTCTCCTTCCGCCTCAGCTCCTGCTTGAGCCGTTTGATCTCCTTCTGATCCTGGGCGCGGAGCCGTTCAAGCTCCTTCTGCTCTTTCAAGGTGAGCACTGGCTTTTGGTTGGCATCCTGGGATGCTTGGCGCCACCGTTCCACCTGCTCCGGGTACAGGCCCCGCTCCCGGCAGTAGGCACTCAGCTCGGTGGCGTTTAGCCCAGCGGTCTCCAGAACCACCGTGAACTTGTCGGTGGCACCCCAGCCCTCAGGATCCTTCTCCGATGCCGGCACCACCTCCCCCTGCAACCGCCAGGTCTTCCTCCAGTTGTAGAGGGTGACGACGTGAATGCCCAGCTCGGCTGAGATCTGGGCCACGCTCTGCCGGTGCGGCGGGCCCATCCGCCTCCTCACATCAGCTTTGACCGCCTCGCTGTAGCGACGCATTGCTCTGCTCCATCAAGCCCCCTGGTTGAAACGAGGTCGGAATGGAGAGGCGTCAACTTTCCTGGCAGAGGGGGCAGTCGCTATTTATTTGTAAATAGAGGCTTAATTCCCATCAAGGGGAAGGGCGAGATGAATATTTAATTGCTTAATGCTAAGGCAATCTGCTTCCCTCTGTGATTTTCATTTCTTTCTGGCCTACATTCGCTTTTGATATGAATTTTCAAATTCTAACATTAACGACCAGATCCCGAACCTGATTGCAGCCTGGTGAATATCACCCGACAAGCCGTAAACTACGGGGCAAATCTCGCTGAGCATGAGTTTCTCGATCAATTCTACACCCATTTTCTTTTGATAAATCCCCTCCCCTAGCCAACTTTGCCTGGATTAAGTTGCATATACTTTTCTCGACCTCATCAAAGTTAATTTTAAGCGATTTGCTTTGGTTGACCTAGCACCGTTGATCGGGGATCAGGCATACAAGCGGCTGAAGGCTGCTGCTGAAGTGCGACAGCAAACGATCAAACTCCGGAGCAGAAGCGCAGGGTTCGGCATGGCAAGAAAAGGCGGCTGGCAGGAATTCAGCAGCAACTCCGCAAGCACGGCCAGGCCCACCCCGGCTGGATCCGGCCCAGCGGGCGCACCCAGCCCAAAGGCCCAGCAGCAGGTGCGGGTGCAGCGCACCAAGGCCGGCAAAGGCGGAAAACTAGTGACAGCGATCACGGGCCTTGAGGCGCCGGAAGCCGAGCTAAAGACCCTGCTCAAACAGCTCAAGGCCATTGCCGGAACAGGCGGCACCGTCAAAGACGGCGTGATCGAGCTGCAGGGAGACCAGGTGGCCGTGGCCCTGGGGGCGCTGGAGAAGGCCGGCTACCGGCCCAAGCAGGCGGGAGGCTGACGCGCAAGCTCAGAAGCCCGCCTTGGTGAAATCGTCGCCGATGTAGCCAAGGGGCAATTGGTCACGCTCAGCAAGTGCCGCCGCAAAACAATCCCCGAAGTTGAGCTGGGCGCGCTCTGCCAGATCCGCATCCAACGGCACCACATCAGGATCAATGAGATCCAGCAACGTCCGCATCGGTTCGAGCACACGACGGCAGTGTGCAAGCAGCAGCAGCTCCTGCAGGGTGCCTGCGGACATGCGTAGAACTTCAGCTTGCTCGAGCGCCTGCTGGTGTCGCTCCCACCCAGGTTCTCGCTGAAGAATTGCGAGCAGCACAGAAGTATCCAGAATCACGCCGGCAAGTCCTGCTCGTCGTAAAGCGAATCGGGATCGAAAGGTTGGGCCGTCTCAAGGGCCTGACGCGAGGCACAGGGGAGAATGGCCCGATCCGTCCCAACGCCCAGCACCGATGTCCGCCGCTCCCTCCACCCCCACCTACGGCGCACTCACCAACCAGGGGGCTTCCACCAACATCGCCTGGCACCACACCACGGTGGACCGGGCAGCCCGGGCCGAACAACAAGGCCACCGCAGCGCCATCCTTTGGTTCACCGGCCTCAGCGGCTCGGGCAAGAGCACCCTGGCCAACGCCGTGAACTCGGCCCTGTTTGAACGGGGACTCAGCTGCTACGTGCTGGATGGAGACAACATCCGCCACGGCCTCTGCAAGGACCTGGGCTTCTCCGATGCCGCCCGCGAGGAAAACATCCGCCGCATTGGCGAAGTGAGCAAGCTTTTTCTGGATGCGGGGGTGGTGGTGCTCACGGCCTTCGTGTCACCCTTCAAGGCCGACCGCGACAAAGCCCGCGCCCTGGTGGACGCCGGCGACTTCATCGAGATCCACTGCGCCGCCAACCTGGACGTGTGCGAGCAGCGCGACACCAAGGGGCTCTATGCCAAGGCCCGGGCCGGCGAGATCAAGGAGTTCACCGGCATCTCTAGCCCCTATGAGGCGCCCGAGCAGCCCGAGCTGCGGGTGGACACCGGCGCCCAGAGCCTGGAGGATTCGGTGGCCGTGGTGCTCAGCTATCTGGCGGCTCAGGGCGTGATCCCGCCGGGGAGCTGACCACCGGCACCTCCCCGGAGCGGAGCTGGTCGCCCCAGGCATCGAGAAAGGTCTTGGCGCAGCTGGCCACCGGCACCGCCAGCACCAGGCCGAGCAGATCCCCCAGGCCCAGCAGGCTGCCCAGGCGCGCACCCAACGGCAGGCTGATCAACAGCCAGGCCGGCTGGAGCCCCACAATCCGCCCCATCAGCCGGGGCTGGATCACCTGGTCCACCACCTGGCCCACGCTGATGGCCGCGGCCAGCACTTCCAGACCCGTACGGGGATCGTCCAGGGCGAGCAGCACGCTCACCGCCACGATCGTGAGGGCACTGGCATAGGGCACCAGGGTGGTGAAGCCGATCGCCACCGCAAACAACACCCCATAGGGAATGCCCAGCAAGGTGAACACCACGATCTGGGCCAGGCTGAGGATCAACGCCAGCACCACCTGGCCGGCGAAATAACCCCGGAAGGTGCGGTTCAAGGTGGCTACCACCAGCTCCCGCACCCGCGGCGGCAGCCACTGGGCCAGGCCGGCACTGATCCCCTCACCGCCCAGCAGCAGAAACACCGCCAGCACCAGCACGATCACGGTGTTCACCGTGAGGCCCACGGTGGTGCCCAACAGACTGAGCAGCTGCTGGCTGAACTGGCGGGCGAGCTGGCTGGTGCGGGTGAGCAGTTCGCTGCTGAGGTCGCCGAAATCGGTGGGCAGCCCGCGCGTCACCGCCCAGTCCTGCAGCTGCTGCAACAGGGTTTCCCCCTGGGCCAACCAACCTGGCAAGGCCGTGATCAGCTCGCCCAGCTGCTCGATCAGACGGGGCACCAACCAGACGGCGGCCAGGCCAATCAGGCCCACACTCACCCCCACCACCAGGGCGTAGGCCAACCCCCGCGGCAGTCCCCGGCCCATCAGCCAGCGGCTGGGCAGATCGAGCAGAAAAGCGATCAGGGCCGCGGCCACAAACAGGGCCGGGAAGGGGGCCAAGGGCAGCAGCAGCTGGCGCAGCACCCAAAGATTGAGCACCAGCAACGGCAGGGCCAGGCCAGCCTTCAACCAGGGGGGCAGTACCAGGCGCTCCAGCATCAGCCCATCTGCTCGAGGTAAGCCTGGCTGCCCAGCTCCTGCAGGCGGGCGTCCTTGGCCGTCACCTGGGCATGGAGCCCGGCCCGGTAGGCCGTCAGGGCCTCGGCCAGACGGGCATCGGCCGTGGCCAGGATCTGCACCGCCAGCAGCCCGGCGTTGGTGCCGTTGCCGATGGCCACGGTGGCCACGGGGATGCCGGCGGGCATCTGCACGATCGAGTGGAGTGAATCCACGCCGGAGAGGGCCCGGCTCTGCACCGGCACGCCAATCACCGGCAGGGTGGTGAGCGCGGCCACCATCCCGGGCAGGTGGGCGGCCCCGCCGGCGCCGGCAATGATCACCTTCAGCCCGCTGGCGGCAGCCTGCTGGGCGAAGGCCACCATCTCCAGCGGCGTGCGGTGGGCTGAGAGCACGCGCACGTCCGTTGCCACTCCGAAGTGCTGCAGGATCGCCACCGCCGGCTGCATGGTGGGCAGGTCGGAGTCGCTGCCCATCACCACCGCGACCCTGGGGACCCCAGGGTCCTGGGGCGAATCGGGGGAGGAGAGGGCAACCACGCCGGCGCAGGCAGAGAATGGCATTGTCCCGTCTGGTGGCCCTTCTGCCCATGCGCTGGCTCAGCAACGTTCGCCTGGCCCCGGCCCGGCGCTGCAGCCACGGCGCCCAGCAGCGCTGGCGCATCGGCCTCGACGACGACGACTTGATCGCGGTGGTGGAGCCCCTGCCGGACGGCAGCCGGGCCGCCGGTGACGACTGGGACGGCGACTGGCTCAGCCCAGCCGGGGTGGACCTGCAGATCAACGGGGGCCTCGGGCTGGCCTTCCCCGAACTCACCGAGGCCGACCTGCCGCGGCTGGGGGAGCTGCTGGAGCGGCTGTGGCGCGATGGCGTGGAGGCGATCTGCCCCACCCTGGTGACCTGCGCTGTGGAACCGCTGCGCCAGGCCCTGGCCGTGCTGGCAGCGGCCCGGCAGGCCCACCGCCCGGGCCGCTGCCAACTGCTGGGAGCCCATCTGGAGGGCCCGTTTCTGGAGCCCACCCGGCGCGGCGCCCACCCCGCCCAGCACCTGGCCACCCCGAGCCTGGCGGCCCTGCTGGAGCGCATCACCGGCTTCGAAGACGACATCGATCTGGTGACCCTCGCCCCCGAGCTCGAGGGCGCCGACACCGTGATCGCCGCCCTGGCCGAACGGGGCATCGTGGTGAGCCTGGGCCACAGCGCCGCCAGCGAAGCCCAGGCCCACGCCGCCTTCGCGGCCGGGGTGACGATGCTCACCCACGCCTTCAATGCCATGCCCGACATGCACCGGCGGGCACCGGGTCCGGTGGCGGCGGCCGCCCTGCGGGGGGACGTGGCGATCGGCCTGATCGCCGATGGCGTGCACGTGGCGCCCACCATGGCGGTGCTGCTGCAGCGACTGGCCCCAGACCAGGTGGTGCTGGTGAGCGATGCCCTGGCCCCCTACGGCCTGGGGGAGGGCCAGCACCGCTGGGATGAACGGCTGCTGATCGTGCAAGACGGCAGCTGCCGGTTGGAAGATGGCACCCTGGCGGGCGTCACCCTGCCCCTGCTGGAGGGGGCGCGGCGCCTGGCCCAGTGGACGGGCGAGCCTGCCCGGGCCATCGCCGCCGCCACCGTGGTGCCCCGGCGGGTGCTGGGGGATGACCGCACCCTGCCCGAGCTGCTGCTGGGCACACCGCTGATCGAAACCCTGCGCTGGCACGACGGATCCGAGGGCCTGATCTGGCAGCGACCCAGCCTGGACGTCACTGCCTAGGATCCGCGCCACGACCGGAAGTTCCATGTCCCCCGAGCAACTGCTGGAAGCCAACCAGGCCGAAAAACTCGAGGTGAAGGGCTACTTCGAAACCACCGGCTTCGACCGCTGGAATCGCATTTACAGCGACAGCGACGACGTCAACCGGGTGCAGCGCAACATCCGCATCGGCCACCAGAAGACTGTCGACAACGTGCTGGCCTGGCTGCAGGAGCAGGGCAACCTTGAGCAGCGCAGCTTCTGTGACGCCGGCTGCGGCGTGGGCAGCCTCACCCTGCCCCTGGCCCAGTTGGGGGCCGGCTCGATTGCCGCCTCCGACCTCTCCGCCGCCATGGTGCAGGAGGCGGAGCGCCGGAGCGTCGACGCCGGCATCGCCCCGGGCCGGATCAGCTTCCTGGCCTCCGATCTGGAAAGCCTCAGCGGCCGCTACGACACGGTGATCTGCCTGGATGTGTTCATCCACTACCCCCAGCAGCCCGCCGAGGCGATGGTGCGCCACCTGGCCTCGATGGCCGAGCGGCACCTGATCGTGAGCTTTGCCCCCTACACGCCGCTGCTGGCCCTGCTCAAGGGCATCGGCCAACTGTTCCCCGGCCCCAGCAAAACCACCCGCGCCTACACCCTGCGCGAGGCCGGCATTGTCAAAGCGGCCGAGGAGGCGGGCTTTAAGCCGATGCGCCGCAGCCTCAACAAGGCCCCCTTCTACTTCTCCCGGTTGATCGCCTTTGAGCGCCAGGGGACCTGAGCCTGGAACAGGGCCTTCAACCCACCACCCAATCAACCCACCACCCGAAAAGTGAGGTTCAGCCGCTCCTGCTGAAGCCGCAGCCGCCGCGGCAGGGCGTGCTGCCACCACAGCTGGGTGGGGGGCTCCATCAGCAGCAGATCGCCGTTGTGCAAGGGGAGGTTGAACGGGGTGCAGGCGTCGCCGCCAAAACCCAGCGGTGACGCGGCGCCCGCGGCTCGGCGGGGGCTGGGCTGGGGCCGCAGGCGGAAGTCGCGGGGGGCTCCCAGGCTGAGGGAGGCGATCGGCGCAGCGGCATC
>NZ_JAGQBE010000086.1 GCF_024345475.1 Cyanobium sp. T1B-Tous | reverse complement strand
CGGCTACCGCAGCCGGTCACGGACCTGAGCGAGGCCTACCGGCTGCTGACGCCGATGCTGGGCACCTCGCTCGCCAGCGTGCTGTTCGGGGTGGCCCTGCTGGCGGCTGGCCAGAGCTCGACGCTCACCGCCACCATGGCCGGCCAGATCGTGATGGAGGGGTTCCTGCAGATCCGTCTGCCGGACTGGAAGCGGCGATTGCTCACCCGCGGCCTGGCCCTGATTCCTGCGATGGCCACGGTGATCCTGTTCGGAGAGCGGGCCACCACCAATCTGCTGGTGCTGAGCCAGGTGGTGCTGTCGCTGCAGTTGCCCTTCGCAGTGATCCCGCTGGTGTGGTTCTGCGGGCGGCGCGGCCTGATGGGCGAGCTCAGAGCGCCGCTGGCGCTGCAGGTCGCGGGCTGGCTGTGCGCCAGTGTGATTGTGATGATCAACCTCTCCTTGCTCAGCGCGGTGCTGCGGGGCGGCTGAACTGTTGACAGCAGCCTCTGGGTGGACCCATGACGAGCAAAAACCACTGGGAGACGATATATGCAACCAAGGCCCCTGAGTCGTTGAGCTGGTATCAAGCCCATGCCGATGACTCACTCCGACTGCTTCAGGCAGCCGGCCTACCACTGGATGCGGCGATCATTGATGTGGGCGGCGGGGCCTCCACGCTTGTGGATGACCTCCTGAACCTTGGCTATCAACGGATCACGGTTCTGGACCTTTCCGGCGCGGCACTGGCCGTGTCCAGAGAGCGGCTTGGCGCACGCGCCGCTGCGGGGCAGTGGCTGGAGGCCGACATCCTCACGGCCACCCTGCCCGCCCATGCCTATGACGTCTGGCATGACAGGGCGGTGTTTCATTTCCTCACCAGCCCGGCCGATCAGCAGGCCTATGTCCGGGCCGTACTGCAGGCGCTCAAGCCTGGGGGCACTCTGCTCCTGGCAACCTTTGCAGAAGATGGCCCCACCACTTGCAGTGGCTTGCCTGTGGTGCGGTACAGCCCTGAGAGGCTCCAGGAAACCTTGGGAACTGCATTTTTTTTGCTCGGCCATGAGCAGTTCAGCCATCGCACACCAGGCGGCGCGGAGCAACACTTTCTGTCCTGTCGATTCCAGCGGACTTCCCCATAGTTTTGTAATGGAGCCCGTCCGGTTGCTGTGGTACTCCTGATGACCTCCCAGACGCGAGAACAGCGCCGCGGCTGGCTGTCGGGCCTGCTTGCTGCCGCCCTGTTCGGCTCCAGCGCTCCGCTGATCGGCAGCTTCAGCCACGGGGCTTCTCCCGTGCTCGTGGCGGGTCTGCTCTATGCCGGTGCGGCGTTGGTGCTGTTGCCCCTGGCCTTGGCCGAGGCCCCGACCAGCCGCCACGCTCCGATCCAGCAGGGTGATCTCCCCCTGCTGGGGCTGATCACCCTGCTGGGCGGCATCGCCGGTCCGATCGCCCTGGTCAAGGGCTTGGCGCTGCTCACCCCGGGGGCCTCGGCGTTGCTGCTCAACCTTGAGGCGGTATTCACGGTGCTAATCGCTGTGGGGGTGGGGAAGGAGCATCTCGGCCGGGAAGGCTGGGCGGCGGCCGCGCTCACGCTCAGCGGCGCCTTGGTGCTCTCGGCGGGTCCCCTGGGCGGCAGCCAGTGGCAGGGCGTGCTGTGGATTGCCTTGGCCTGCCTGTGCTGGGGCATCGACAACAACCTCTCCCAGCGCCTCAGCCTGCGCAACCCCCTGCAGATCTCCGCCGCCAAGGCCCTCGGGGCTGCCGTGCCGATGCTGGCCGTGGCCAATCTGCAAGGGCATGCCATTCCGTTCGCCTGGATGAGTGCCGCCCTGCTTGGCATCGGCAGCCTGGGCTATGGCGTCTCGATCTGGCTCGACATGGTGGCCCTGGCCGCTCTGGGGGCCGCCAGGGAAGCCGTGGTCTTCTCTACCGCTCCCTTCCTTGGCACTCTGGTGGCGGTGGCTCTGCTGGGTTCACCTCTCAGTCCATCGCTGCTGCTGGCGGCGGCCGCCATGGCGCTCAGCACAGGCTTGTTGCTGCGATCCAGCCACGGCCACTGGCACCGCCATGCCGAACTCGATCACCAGCACCGCCACTTCCATGCCCCTGTAGAAGGCGATGCGCACCACCTTCATCCCCACCGACCGGAGGATCTCGCGGACCTCGAGCCAGGCCAACCCTTCTGGCACAGCCATCGGCACCGCCATGACCCGCTGGTCCACGAGCACCCCCACGTCAGCGACGTGCACCACCGCCATCAGCACTGAGCCGTCCGCTCTGCCTACGCCTCAGATCCTGATCAATGGCCAGATCTGGGCTGATCAGCTCCAGCCGTTGATTGGTGCGCTCCCAGCGAGTCGGGCGAAAGTACAGCACCTGGCCGCCCTGGATCAGCCAACCCTCCTTGGGGGTGAGCGGTGGCCGCCGGCTGGCAGCAGCTGTCATGCCACTTCCGGCGCCCAGCCCCGCTGACGGGTCATATCCTCCGTCCAGCCCTGGCAGCGGCTGGTGAGGTGCTCGCCATGGGCGATCAGCCCCTGGTGCAGCTGACAGGTGAGCACCGGGATGCAATTCACCCCGGCGTGATGCCGAAACCAATGGCAGGTCATGCAGACCTTGCGGCTGCGGGCCTTGAGCAGCACTGTCTCATCGAGGTAGGGCCACTCCTCGATAGGGGTATCAAGCCGGGCATTCAGTGCTGCGGGCCGGGGGAGAGGGGCACCCATGAATCACGGCCAATACGTACGCGTGTACTAGCACGGTTACCCCTATCGCGTCCTGCCTGATCGGTTCAGCTCTGGTGGATAGCGGCTGCCTCTGGCTGCGACTGGTGCTGACGAGAAGGTCTCGATCCACTCTTGTTAGCGCCGCTGGCAGATCCAATCGACCTTTGGTGATGCTGTCCTTCAGTGGAGGGCGACTGTGCCCAGGCTTGATTCAGTGCGGTGCTCCAGTCGCTCAGCGAGCCACACTTTGATGATCGATTGCCGTGTCACGCCAAGACGGGTGGCCTCACGATCGAGCTGCTCGACCATCCAGAGGGGAAAATCCACATTGATGCGCTTCTGCTGCAGGCGGGGCCGAGTAGCGGCGTCGAGATCAAGTGCGCCGAGCACGACGTCACCAGCATCAAAGCGACGATCGAATTCAGAACTGTTCATAGAGCTGGACCTCTTCCAGGCGGGAGCGACGGTCAGAAATGAGACGGATGGCCTGGCTGCGATGGGTGATCACGGCTGACCAGTGCTTGCCATGGATCTGAGCAATGACGAGAAACCGCGGCTCATCTGTGGTGCGGGCTGGGATTTCCAGCAGGTCGGGATCGTTCCACAGAGCCTGGGCATCGACAAAGTCGATGCCGTGCTTCGCCTGGTTGGCCTTGCTCTTGAGCGGGTCGAACTCAAAGTCCATAGAGTTCAAAATCTATACCTTTTTGGCGCAAAGGACGTGCGTCGCTTCGGTTGCTTCCTATTCAGGTGGCCAGCTGCTGGTGCTGATCTGCTGAGCGCACCTCGCGGTGTGACACCAGAAACGTCTCGATCCAGTCGTGATGCCGCCGCTGACAAATCCGATCAGCGATAGAAGCAGCCTCGGCCGGCACCTGAAACCGCTTGCGGAACGCCTTGGTGAAGCCCTCCAGTAACGGCCGGGGCAGACCCCGAACGGTGGCGTGGATCTGCTGGATGGTGCCTGGATCGAGCGGTGCAAGCCCTGGATCAGGCTCCTGCTGGTCAGGTGATTGGAGCTGCTCCCGGGGGACCGCTTCTGCTGCCCTGCTTCTGATGTTGGCGTTGGGGGCCGCAGTGGCTGAACTGGTGACCTCCCTTTGCTGCTTGTCGTAAAGCGCCAGGCCGAAGGGATTGCCAAAGGTCATCAGGGCCCGTTTCATCGCATCGGTCTCGGCCTCCTTGAGGGCGGACTCATGGGCCTGGCCCAGGTCGACGTCGATGCCATGGCCGGCACCGCTGCCTTCTCGAATCACCTCGCCGACGCTGATGCGAACACGGGCGGTGTAGGTGACGCCCCAGCCGGCACGGTTGCTGCTGCCCAGGGTGCGCTCCCGCTCAGAGACGCACTGCACGGAAATGGTTTCGCGCTGCCAGCCGTCAAAGCCAAAGATGCGGTTGGCTTCTGCGATCGCTTGCCAACCCTCTAGGTAGGCCAGGGAGCGGCCGGCCTGGCTGCGGGTTTGGACCTTGGCGCGATCGAGTGGAGCGGAAAGGGCAGCGATCTGCTCGGTGGAGAAGACAGCGGTGGTCATGGGAATACTGCGATGTGAGAGGTGATTTGGGTGGAAGGGGTATGGGCCCGCTCATGCAACAGACCCATATCAAGGGGGGCTCTGTCCCCTCAGTGGATGCGCCAGGAGCGGCGGTTGAGCAGCTGGGCGCCAGTGATCTGGCGGCCGGCTTTGAGGGCTTCTTTGATGGCGTTCTTGTCCGGCTTGCTTGTGGTGGAGAAGGTGAGCCACTCGGCATCGAGGGCCTGCTCGTCGTCGATCACCACCGCCTGGGACTTGCGGCTTGAGAGCTCGTGATCGGGGAAGGAGAAGCGTGTAGCTGCGGGCTGCAGCTGGGTGAGGACAAAGATCAGCGATTCCTCCAAGGCATCAGCCCGGCCGGCATCACTACGGGCCAAGTCGGCGAGGCGCTTGGCCTGCTGGTTCCGGTAGGTGGCCTGCCCGCGCAGGTGCTCGATCACCCAGCAGGTGGCATCTGCTTTGGCCGCCAAGGCGGCTTTGTTGCCCTCCTCTGCCAGAAGTGCGGCCTCCAGCTCAGCCAAGGCCAGAGCGCGCTGCTCGGGATCATCACTTTCCAGCTGCTCGGCCAGCTGAGAGATAGCGGTGGTGAGCTCCTGGGCCTCGCTGCCCAGCTGCCAGAGGGAACCAGAGCGCTGCAGCGAGCAGGCGGGGCCTGCCACTGGAGGAGCCGAATCGATTACAGGAATGGCGGTGGGAATAGGGGTGAGAACAGGCATGACGGTGAAAGCGGACGAATAGGAAACGGGACTTGCAGGCAGGCGCCACAGAGGCCAGAAAGTTTCTGCTGCGAAATCAGCCGAGAGCGATGGCAGCAACAGGAACAGCGCAGAGCCCGGCAGCTGGGCTGACCTCGACCACCGAGATCGGCACCGGCGAGCGGGAGGCCATGCGGCGGGCTTCTCTCACCAGTGAGGCCGTGCCAGCACCACCGGGGAAGGCCACGACCAGCACTGAGGTGAGGCAGCCAGGAGAGCTGCGAGCAACAGCGCTGGCAACGGCCTGCTCGAGCAACTCGCGATTGCGAATTGGCCCAGCGGCCCGCCCATGGAACTGCCATTGAGCTGGCATAACCAGAGCTGACCAACCCAGCTGCTGGGCAGCGCGACCAATGGCGGCATCAGCTCCGCGGGCACCGCCGTGGAGCAATAAGTGAACAAGGCGGCCACTGCTGCGAGCAAGCAGCTCAGCGGCAACCCGCTGCTGGGGCCAGGCCAGATCCCGGCCGCCTCCGGCCGCGATCACCAAAGAACGGGATGGTGCTATTTCAGGGCTAGATGAGAGATAAAGATCCATGAATCAGCTGCCAGAGGTGACAACTGATCGGGGCAACACACCGCAAATAAAAGAGCGGCAGTGCTGGCGAGATCAGGAAATTGGATTACCGCAGGCGATGGACTAGGGGCCTTTGGCGCAGCCCTTATTCTAGCAGTACAACTGCACTTATGGACCGGTAGAACCGCTGCAGGGCAACTGATCTGCATAGAGCAAGCCCATGCCCAGCCGCCTCGGCTTCCTAAGAATTAAGGCCATCAGATCCGATCAAAAATGACCAGTGCCCGCGCAGCCGTGCGAGGAAACCTGGGGCCTCACCCCAGCCAGCCACCGGCAGCGGGCCGCCCAGCCACCGCAGCCGCGGGAGAGCGGCCATGCCCACCACCCCCACATCGGCGGCCCCGGAGCGGAGGGCGGCGGCGGCTGGCCGATGCACGCCACGGCAGAGCCGTGGCACGGTGAAGGACGGCCGCTGCCGGCCGTAGCCCAGCGGAGCCTGCTGTTCTGCCGCAGGGCTGCACATTGGCGATGGCTTGCAAGAGATGCAAGAGAAACTCGGGCTCTGGCCCATCTCATGCCGGATGGTCCTGACTCCAGCCACCACCGACCGATGTCCGCACGTGAGCAACGCAAGGCCTGAGACCCCTTGTCCTCTTGCACTTTCTCTTGCAGACAAGAAAAAAGGGTTCCCGGTATTGCCGAGAACCCTTGCAGTGACTAGTCGGGGCGACAGGATTCGAACCTGCGACCTAGTGCTCCCAAAGCACCCGCGCTACCAAGCTGCGCCACGCCCCGTCGCTGATGAGCTTAAGGGTGCGCCGGCGCCATCAGGCAAGGCTCAGCGGCCCAGGGATCGGATCAGGTCGAGGAGGTTGCCGCCAGCGGCTGGCGGCTCGACGCCTCGATCGATAAACCAGAGATAGCCGGCTAGGACATTCAGCCCAATAACCAGCAGCCAGACCCGCCAACCCTCTGGCAGTTTCATCTCAATCGCAGACAGGCGAATCCATCATCCTGGCCAAAGCGGTCCATACCAGGGCTGGCATGGACCGTTGACAATGCAAACTCTCGCCTATAGTACGGGTGTATTAATTGTCCAGGGTCATGATTTCCGCCCCGGCATCCGCCCCGGTCTCCTCCCCGTACGCCGTCTTCCGCGCCGAAGAGTGGACGTCACATTTGCAGACCTTTTGTGCTGCTCCGGTCCGGGGCCATCCCCGGTCGCCTGGTCCTTGCCAGGGCTCGGCCCTGGTGCAGGGCGAACTATTTGAATTCATGCTCCCCGCGCCTAGCTAGTGTTGAAATCAACACGCGGGGTCCTGGTCATGGTGATGAGCTCCGGCAATAGCGACTCAACTGATATCGGTCGCTCGGTGATGAAGTGGGGGCGAGATGGCGAGTTGTCCGTCCTCGACCTGCGTTCAATCCTGGAGCGACTCAGCGCCGTAGACGAGCAAGCTGCCGGGCTAATGGATTGCCCCTTGAATCCGCCCAGCTAATTGCTTGGCACTCAGTTGCTAGGCGGCTAGGGCAATGCAGTCGATTTCAACCCGAGCCCCCTTGGGCAGAGCCGCCACTTCGACGCAGGCCCGAGCCGGCGATACCCCATCGCTAAACAGCTCCGCATAGATGGCATTAACCCGAGCGAAATCGCCCAGGTCTGCCAGAAAGACCGTGGTGCGCAGCACCTGTCCTGGGCTGCTGCCGCCAGCTTCCAGCACGGCCTGCAAGTTGCTGAGCACCTGGCGGGTCTCGGCCTCCACATCACCAGCCCCCACCATCAAGCCAGTGCTGGGATCCAGGGCGATCTGACCGGAGCAATACAGCACTCCCCCCGCCTTCACCGCCTGGTTGTAAGGGCCTACTGGCGCAGGGGCGCTGGCGGTGATTACGGCTTCGGGCTGCATCGGGTGACTCATGCCAGGTCAGGATGGTGGCTGAGCCTATGGCCCTTGCCGGTCCTGCGCCGATCGCCAGCCCCCTTGCCGAGCTGATGCCTGCCGATTTGCCGTTGCGCGAACACGTGCAGCTGCAAGGCCTGTGGCACCGCTACGCCAATGCCACAGCAGGCGACTGGACGTTGCAGGGCATTGATCTAGCCCTTCATCAGGGCGAATTGGTGGGCTTGCTTGGCCCCTCCGGTTGCGGCAAAACCACCCTGCTGCGCTTGATCGCTGGTTTTGAGCGGCCAGAGCGCGGTTCGGTATTGATCGACGGCCGGGCCGTGGCCGGTCCCGGCCGCTGGCTGCCACCGGAGCGCCGCGGCGTTGGCATGGTTTTCCAGGACTACGCCCTGTTCCCCCACCTCGACGCCTGGCGCAATGCCTGTTTTGGCCTGCGGCGCGGTCAGGACAGCAGCCGGGCTAGCTGGTTGCTGGAGCTGCTCGGGCTCAATGGCTTGGAGGGCCGTTATCCCCACGAGCTTTCGGGCGGCCAGCGCCAGCGGCTCGCATTGGCCCGGGCCCTGGCGCCGGGCCCTTCCGTGGTGCTCCTCGATGAACCCTTCTCGAACCTCGATGTGGAGGTGCGCCTGCGGGTGCGCAGCGAGCTGCCCGCCGTGCTTTCGCGCTGTGGTGCCAGCGGCCTGATCGTGACCCACGATCCCGAAGAAGCACTCGCCATCTGTGATCGGGTGGCGGTGTTGCGCGATGGGGTGCTGCACCAATGCGCCAGCCCCAGGCAGCTGGTGCAGCACCCCGCCACCTCCTTT
>NZ_JAGQBE010000085.1 GCF_024345475.1 Cyanobium sp. T1B-Tous | reverse complement strand
GTTGGCCCGGCTGCTGGTGCGCTGCTGTCTCGCCGATGCCACGCCGGTGGGCCTGCCGGTGCGCTGGCCGGCGGGCCCAGTGCCCCAGGCCGATCAGTGGCTGGCGGTGCAGGGCACCATGGCGGTGGAGGAGCACAACGGCGAGAGCCGCAGCGTGGTGGTGGCGCAGCGAATCACGCCGATCGCCCGGCCCAGTCGCCCCCTGGAGCCATGAAGCGGGTGCTGCTGGTGCTGGGGGGAGGCGTGGCGCTCGCAGCGCTGCAGCAACAGCTGCTGCTGCGCCGCCCACCCAGGCTGGTGGAGCTCAGCTCCACCACGGCCAGCTCGGGGCCCGCCGCCCTGGATCTGCGCTTCAGCCGGCCGATGCAGCGCTCCAGCCTGGCGCGCTTCAGCGCCCTGGAACCCCGCCTGGCCTGGCGCTGGCTGGGGGAAGGCAATCCCCTGCGCCTGCTGCTCCTGCCCCAACAGACCATTGCGGGCCCCCTGCAGCTCCTGCTGGCGGGGGCCGACCGCCGCGGCCTGCCGCTCCAACCCCAGCGCTGGCGCTGGGACCCCCGCCCCCGGCTGCTGGCGGTGGTGCCCGTTCCCGGCGGAGAGCAGCTGCAGCTGCAGCGCCGGGATGGCAGCTGGCTGCCCCTGAGCCCGGTGTGGCCCCAGCTGGCCCATGTGATGCCCGTGGGCGACGGCTCCGGCGTGGCCCTGCTCAGCGGCGATGGCCAGGGCTCCCATCAGCTCTGGCGCCTGCCGCTGCACCAGCGCAATCTGGTGCGCGAACCCGGCGGCCTGGGCGAACCCAAACCCGGCCGGCTCGAGCCCCTCAGCGAGGAGCCCCTGCTGTTTGCCCACCTCAGCAGCAACCGGCGTGGCGACCTGCTGGTGCAGGCGTCGACCACGGCCCTGGAGCCGGGAACCACCGTGCTGCTCAGCCGCCGTGACGAACGCCAGCCCCTGGTTCAGAACGCTTCCGGACCGATGCAACTGCTGCCGGAGGGCGGCGGGGTGGTGGTGCCGGAATTGGAAGGCCTCACCCTCCACTCCCTGCCGGGGCAGCCCCCGCGCCGCCAGGTGCTGCCGGGCAGCCGGGAGCTCAGCAGTTTCTGCCCGGTGAGCGGCCGCGCCCTGCTGGTGCGCCACTGGCCCGACTACCGCCGCTCCCTGGAGCTGGTGGAGCCAGGCCAGCCCCCGCGGCAGCTCTGGATCGGCGGCGAAGCGGTGCTGGCCAGCGCCTGCGACCGGGGCGGCGAGCGCGTCTGGCTAGTGATCAGCGATTGGAAGAAGGGGGCCCAGCCCCAGCTGCTGGCCCTAGATCGCCGCGGTCAGCGGCTGAAACAGCGCCCGCTCCCCGGTTGGCAAGTGGAGCCAGGCAGCGCCATGGCCTTCGATCCCACCCGCCAGCAGCTGCTGCTCACCCTGCGCCGCACGGCCCCAGCTACGGAGGGGGCCCGGGCCGTGCTGGTGGATGGCCAAACCCTCCAGCTCCAGCCGGTGGACAAGCCGGTGCGCTTGGCCCTCTGGCTACCGGCCAGCTGACAGACGGCGTTCGCGCCACACCGCCAGGGGCAGCAACCCCATGCAGAGCGCGCCGATCAGGGGGCCGGGCGGCAGGTTCACCAGGGGCTGGATCGCCAGCAGGAAGCCCCCCCCGCTGATGGCGATCCCCACCAGGACCGAGCGCCAGAGGGCCTGGCGCAGGCTGGCGGCGCCGGCCAGGGCCACCAGGGCCGGCGCGCCCATCAGGGCGATCACCAACACCACGCCGACGGCGGTCATGGCACTCACCACGGTGAAGGCGGTCACCAGGGTGAGCAGCAGCCGCAGCCGCTGCACGGGCAGGCCGGCCCCGGCAGCGCCGAGGGGATCCACGCCCAGATACACGTAATGGCGGTAGCGCAAGGCCAGCAGCAGCAGCACGGCCGCCAGGGCCAGCAGGCTGCGCAGCAGATCCACCGGCCCAGCGGCCAACAGATCGCCAAACAACACCGCCTCCAGATCCACGCGGATCTGCAGCAGGGGAATCAGCAGCACACCCAGCCCCAGGAAGCCGGCCAGCACGGTGTTGAGCACCGCCTCATCGCCCCCTTCACCGGCACGATCGCCGCGGCTGAGCCGCTCCGCCAGCAGGGCACCCGCCACCCCACTGATCACACCCCCCAGGCCCGGATCCAGACGCAGCGCCACCGCCAGGGCCAGCCCCGGCAACACGGCATGGGACACCAGGTTGGCCAGAAACAGCCGCCGCTGGACCAGCAGCAGGGTGCCCGCCAGGGGACACAGCCCCCCGATCACCAGGGCCAGCAGCAGCGGCAGCAGCCACCAGAGACTCTCCATAGGATCAACGCACTCCGCCCTTGCCGGCCCGGCCATGTCCACCCAGGTTGCCGCCCCGAGCGATCGCCAGCAGCTGCTGCTGGCCGCCTTGCACCGGGCCGACCGGGAACTCTCCGGCCAAGACCTCCACGCCCTGCTGCGCCAGAGCCCCCAGCCCATGGGCCTGGCCACGGTGTATCGCCACCTGCGTCAGCTGCAGCAACGGGGCCTGATTCGCTGCCGCCACCTGCCCAGTGGCGAGGGCCTGTTCGCCCCCACCGAGCGCGACGAGCACCACCTCACCTGCGTCGACTGCGGCTGCACCACCGTGCTCGAACACTGCCCCATGCACGACGTGCACCTGCATGACGTGCAGACCTCCGGCTTCCGGCTGCTGTTCCACACCCTGGAGTTCTTCGGGCTGTGCCACAGCTGCCAGCAGCGCCAGGCCAGCCCAACCCAGGCCGGCTAACCGCAGCAGTGGTTGCCCACGCGCAGGTCGCCGAGGGCATGGCGCACCTGCTGGGGGCTGCCGTCGGCCAGGAGGCAGCGATCGAGCACCAGCACCCGGTCGTAGGCGTCGAGATCGCGCCCCCAGTCGTGGCTGCTCACCAGCAGGGTGAGGCCGGCATCGCGCAGCTGCCCCATCACCTTGAGCAACTCCGTGCGCGACGGAGGATCGATGGCGGCGCAGGGCTCATCGAGCAGCAGCACCCGGGCCGGCTGCACCAGGGTGCGCGCCAGCAGGGCCCGCTGCTGCTGCCCGCCCGACAACTGATCCAGGCGACGACCCGCCAAGCCAGCGAGGCCCACCCGCTGCAGGGCGGCCTCCACGTCGCAGCACCCGGGCCGCTGGGCCGCCATCCGCCCGAGGGCCACCAGCTCCCGCACGCTGATGGGGAAGTGCCAGGCAATCTCCCCCCGCTGGGGCATCAGGGCCAGCTGCTGCCGCACCAGGGCCGGGGTGAGGGGGGCCCCATCCAGGCGAATCGCACCGCTCTCGAGCGATAACTGGCCCTCGATGGCCTGCAGCAGGGTGCTCTTGCCGGCGCCGTTGGGGCCCACCAGGGCGGTGAGGGTGCCGGGCTCCAGCGCAAAGCTCACGCCCTCCAGGGCCAGCTGGTCGCCGCGGCGGACCCGCAGCTGGCTCACCTCAAGCGACACGCAACGCCTTCAGGTCGGTCCCAAACCTAACGAGGCTCCGGCAGCAGGGCCCGTGCCCCCAGCACGGCAAACACCGAAACCGCCGCCGTGGCCCCGAGGTCGCCACCGATTCCCGCCAGGCGCGGCTCAAAGGCTGCATCCAAAAGAGCAAACACCAGTCCCATGGCGAGCAGCAGGGGCACCGGACGGGGGGCAATCCGCTCGGGGGCCGTCATGCCGACGAAACTGGCACCCAGCCAGGCCGCACTCAGGGGCACCGACGCCAGCTTGAGTGCCGGAGGCAGAGACCCCAGCAGGAGGGCCACCAGGAGGCTCGGCAGGGCCGAACCCAGCACCACACCCAGGCCCCAGCGGTAGCTGAACGCGTGGGTGACCAGCGGAGCCAGCAACGACAGGATCACCATCCAACCCCGCTCACTGGCGGTGAAGGCATGGAGGGTGGCGCCCGAGCCCATCGCGCCGGCCGCCATGGCCAGGCCCACGGCACCCAGCCCCCCCAGGAATGCGGTGGTGCCGAGCTTGCCGCCAATGCCGTTCCAACTCTCACTGAGAACCGACAACACCAACCCGGCCAGACCTCCTGCCAGGAGCACCCAGGCCGGATGGCCCAGCACCAGCTCGGAGGTCATGCCGGCAAAGGCTCCGCAATACACCGGGGCGGCCACCCCCTGCCAGCGCTGGGTGGATCGCCCCGCGGCCTCCAGTCCGCCCCCCACCGCCCCAACCAGGGCGGTGGCCACCACCACGGAGATGGACGCTTCCCGACTCAGGGCCAGCACCCCCAGGGCAGCCAGGGCAGCGAGGGCCACGGCTGCCCCCTGGATCCTGCCGGCGGGGCCATGGCCGGCATGGCGCAGAAAACCAACCAGCACCACGAGGCCCAGCAAGGCCCACACCAGGACCAAGGCCGCCGGCGCGCCCAGGACGAACCCATCTAAATAAAAGAGGAGCAGCACTCCGGCCATCAGCAAGGCGTGGGGCCTGATCACGGCACGAGGGATGCAAGGCCTTCATTCTGCGGGGACTGCCCCCTGCAACCCCAGCAGCCACACCAACAGCGACCACCCCCAGCCAGCATCGATGAGAACCGTTATCATTCGCCCAGCCCCGGGCTTGGCTTCCCTGCCTCTGTGACGCACCGATCGCACACGCCACTCCGCCTCACCGTTGCTCTGGCGCTGCCTCTGGCCGGGGCTCTGGCCCTGGCCGGCTGCGGGACGTCCCGCTCCCCAGATGTGATCGCCGCCGATGGCGTGCTGTGCGACATCACCCAGCGTCTGGCCGCAGACGACCTGCGGGTGCGCTGCCTTCTGCAACCGGGAGATGACCCGCACCAGTTCCAGCTGACACCGCAGCAGAGCCGCGACCTCAGCCAGGCCCCGCTGGTGCTGATCAATGGGTATGGCCTCACCCCCTCCTTGGCCGAGCAGAGCAAGGCGGTGGCGGTGGCCGAGCGGGCCGTGCCGGGGAGCCCCGAACTCAAAGTGCTGCAGGACAGCCAAGGCGACCACCAGGAGGAAGGGCACGCCGCTGGCCACGCCCACGCCGATCTCCACGACCACGGCGATCGGGATCCCCACGTGTGGCACGACCCCGGCCAGGCCAGCGCCATGGTGCGGCTGGTGGCCCGCCAACTCGAAGCGCTCCAGCCCGCGGCCCGCCCCCGCATCGCCGCCCGGGCCAGGGCGATGACGACCGTGCTCGGCCAGCTCGACCGCTGGAACCGCCAGCAGCTGGCCACCATCCCCGCGGCCCGGCCCCTGGCCAGCGGGCACCGCGCCTTCGCCAGCCTGGCGCGGGCCTATGGGCTCCAGGAGCTGCCCCTTCTCGACTCCATGAGCAGCAGTGACACCCTGCGGCCCCAGGCCTTTCAGGCCGTGGTGCAGCAGCTCAAGCAGGAGCAGGTTCCGATGCTGTTCAGCGAACAACTGCCGCCCAGCAAGGCCCTGCAACGCATCAGCGTCCTCAGCGGGGTGCCCCTAGCCCCCGCCCCCCTGGTGGCCGATGGGCTGGCCCCCTCCAGCGATGGGGCCGGCAGCCTGGTGGCCACCCTCACAGACAACACCTGCCTGATCGTCAACGGTCTCAAGGGCCGTTGCGACCGGGCTAGTCAGCAGGCCCTGGTGCAACGGTGGCAGGCGATCGGCCGCTAACGCTCCCAGCCAACTCACCATCACGCCCTTCCTAAGGTCGATGTCATTCGGCCACCCGCTCATCGATGACCGCCAGCGCCAGCCCCAGCGAATCCAGCGTGATGGCAGCGGCCCCCACGGGCCTGCCGGTGACGATCCTCACCGGCTTTCTAGGGGCGGGGAAAACCACCTTGCTCAACCACATCCTCAACAACCAGCAGGGCCTGAAAACGGCCGTGCTGGTGAATGAATTCGGCGAAATCGGCATCGACAACGACCTGATCGTCGCCACCGGCGAAGACATGGTGGAGCTGAGCAACGGCTGCATCTGCTGCTCGATCAACGGCGAGCTGCTGGAAGCGGTGTATCGGATCCTCGACCGCCCCGAGCCGGTTGACTACCTGGTGGTGGAGACCACAGGCCTGGCCGACCCGCTGCCGGTGGCCATGACCTTCCTGGGCAGCGACCTGCGCGACGCCACCCGCCTCGACTCGATCATCACCCTGGTGGATGCGGAGAACTTCAGCGATGAGCTGCTGGAGGGCGAGGTGGCCCGGGCCCAGATCGTGTACAGCGACATGCTGCTGCTCAACAAGTGCGACCTAGTGGCCGACGAGCGGCTCAGCGCCCTGGAAGCGCAGCTGCGCCAGATCAAGACCGACGCGCGCATCCTCCGGTCGGTGAAGGGGGATGTGCCCCTGCCCCTGCTGCTCAGCGTGGGCCTGTTTGAGAGCGACAAGATCGTGGCTCAGCAGGACCACAGCGATTGCGACCACGCGCACGGCCACTGCGAGCACGACCATGACCACACCCACGACCATCACCACGAGCCTCACCACGGGGAGCATCACGATCACGCCGCCCATCCCGACCACGCCGCGATCGAGGGCTTCACGTCCCTGTCATTCGCGGCCGAGGGCCCCTTTGCCCTGCGCAAATTCCAGAACTTCCTCGACAACCAGTTGCCCGCAGAGGTGTTCCGGGCCAAGGGGATCCTGTGGTTCAACGAGAGCGAGCGGCGGCATGTGTTTCACCTCGCCGGCAAGCGCTTCTCGATCGACGACTCCGACTGGCCCAACGCGACCCGCAAGAACCAGGTGGTGCTGATCGGCAAGAACCTCAACCACGACCAACTGCGGCGCCAGCTTCAGGCGTGCGTGGCCAAGGATTCCGGCAAGGGCTTTGCCTGAGCGGGATACTGGTTACAAGGCCCCGACGATCGCCATGACTGCCCAAGCCCCCCGTCAACTGGCCCTGGCCGCCGCAGCCGGCCTGGGCCTCAGCCTGCTCTCAGCCCTGCCGGCCGGCGCCCACGGGGTAGCCACGGGTGGGCTCGTGGCCGGTGCCAGCCACCCCCTGCTGGGCCTCGACCATCTGCTCCTGCTGCTGGGCGTGGGCGGAGCCGCAGCCCTAGAGGGCCCCTCCGTGCTGCTGGTAGCTCTCGCTGGCGCCCTTGGGGGCAGCCTGTTTGGAGCCTTCGGTGGCAGCCTTCCTGCCGCGGAAGTGCTGGCGGCCCTGGCCGTCTCAGCCCTGGGCGTCACCCTGCTGATGCGGCAACGCCAGAGCTCCCTGCTGGCGGTGGTCCTGGCCGCGGCGGTGGCGATCCACGCCATGTTGCACGGCCAGGAAGCCACGGGCACGGCCGCCAACCTGTTGGGCTGGTGGTGTGGTGCCGGACTGGCCTCCACTGCCGTGGTGATGGCGAGCTTCCTGAGCCTGCGTCAACTGGGTACCAGCTGGACGCTGCGGCTGGCCGCCGGCCTCGGCGTGGCCGGCGGGCTGCTCGCCCTGGCCCCCTTGGTGTGAGAACCGCCCAGAAACGGCCGTTTTCGCTACACCACGCCTTGCCAGTCTGGCTACCGTGAGCCGAGCCAACTTGAACGCCATGGCCGAACTGATTCTCTTCTCCGGCGTTCTCGCCCTCTTCGGCCTCGCCTTCTGGCTCACCACCGATTCCGATGACGACAACGGCGGCGGCGGAATGATGCAACCGGTGCTGGTGCCTGTCCGGGTGCGGCGCCACTCCTAAGAGCCAGGGCACTCCAAGGATCCATCGAGAAGGAACCATCCGGGTCGGTCGCTTGAGTTGCCGGACAAGGTCCAGGCGCCGGACCCCATCCCAACCCCCAGCCGCGTAGCAATTGCTACGCGGCTTCCTTGCATTGATGACGGAAGGGGCCGCCGGCATCCGACAGGATTCAGGGACGTCCCCGTTCCTCGCTCCTGAGATTGGTTGCTATGCGTTGCAAGCTCACGGCCATCGCCACCACAGCTCTGGCCGCCACCAGCCTGGCCGGCGCCATTGGGGCGGCCTCACTCGCCCAGAGCCGCGTCCAGGAGGTGAATGTCTACTCCGGCCGCCACTACAACACCGACAAACTGCTCTACCGCGAATTCACCCGCCGCACGGGCATCAAGGTGAACTTGCTCGAAGGCAAGGATGACGAACTGATTCAGCGTCTCAAGAGCGAAGGGCCCAAGAGCAAGGCCGACCTGCTGGTGTTGGTGGATGCGGCGCGGATCTATCGAGCCCAGCAGGACAACCTGTTCCAGCCGATCTCCTCCCCCGAGCTCAACAAGGACGTGCCCGCCAACCTGCGGGACCCGGGAGGGCGCTGGTATGCCCTCACCCGCCGCGCCCGACCGGTGATGGTCAACCCCGCCCAGGTGAACCCCAAAGGGATTCGCACCTACGCCGATCTCACCAAGCCCGAGTTCAAGGGCAAGCTCTGTCTGCGCAACCGGGCCAGCGTCTACAACCAGTCGCTGGTGGCCGATGAACTGGTGCGGCGCGGGGCCACGGCGACACGGCAATGGCTCCGAGGCGTGGTGGCCAACAGCAAGGCACCCTTCTTCACCTCGGACACCACCATGGTGCGGGCCGTGGGCCAGGGGCAATGCGGCGCCACCATCGCGAACCAGTACTACCTAGCCCGGCTGCTGAGCGGCGACAACGCAGCCGACCGGGCAACCGCCAAGAAGGTGCGCGTGGTGTGGCCCACCCCCACCCACGTCAACGTGACCGCCGGCGGAGTGACCCGCAGCGCCCGCAATCCGGAAG
>NZ_JAGQBE010000084.1 GCF_024345475.1 Cyanobium sp. T1B-Tous | reverse complement strand
AAGCTGGGGATGTTGGGTCAGATACTCCGTGCCTCGTTCCCGTTACCGCCAGGACCCGTTGCCACTTGGAGCAGATGCACCAGCGCCAGAGCTTTTTGGCCCGGAACAGCCCTTGCCATCTGGCATGCAGGTGGCTGAGCAGGGACAACTGGAGGTAATGCCACTAGGACCGTTGTTCGACCAACAGCGCCAGGGAATCAGCAGCGAGGAAAGGCCATGACCCTCTGGCTGATCCGGGCTGGTTCCCGCGGGGAACACGAGCAGAAGTTTCTCGATGAGGGGAAGGTGTATGTCGCCTGGGATGGGCTGAACGTCGACCTCAAGGCCCTGGCTGATCGGCAGGCGTTGATCCAAGCCATGGAGCAGCGCTACCCCGATGAAAAGCCCAAGGCCCTGATCAACTGGTCGTCGCAGGTCTGGTCCTTTGGCTGTGAGATGGCGGCGGGTGACTGGGTCGTGATGCCCTCCAAGATCCAGTCCGGTCTGTATTTCGGCGAGCTCAAGGGGAACTACCACTACGAAGCCTCAGGGCCCGATCCCTACTTCCATTGGCGTGAGATCAACTGGTTCAGTGGCCTGGTGCCCCGCAGCGCCTTCCCTCAGGACCTGCTCTATTCCTTCGGGGCGTTCCTGACGATCTGCAAGGTTCAGCGCAATGACGCCGAAGCCCGGGTGCGGGCGATGGCAGCACGTCAGTGGCAGCCGGAAACCATCTCGGCCTTTGCACCGAGGTCAGTGGCAGTAGCCCAGTCGCTTGCGCCGAGCGATGAAGGGGAAGCCAGCAACGTTGATCTGGAGGAGCTCGCGGCCGATCGCATCGTGCGGTTGATCGAGGCCCGCTTCAAAGGGCATGGCCTGGCCGAGCTGGTGGAGGCGATCCTCCAGGCCGAGGGCTACACCACCTACCGCAGCCCTGAGGGAGCTGATGGCGGGGCCGACATCCTGGCGGCAGGCGGCGAGTTGGGCTTCGGGGCGCCGTCGATCTGCGTTGAGGTGAAGTCGGGCGACACTCCTGCTGATCGGCCGATGGTCGACAAGCTGATCGGCGCTGGCCAGAAGTTCAATGCGGAAACCTGCCTGTTCGTGAGTTGGGCAGGGTTCAAGAGCAACGTGCAGAAGGAGCTGGCACGCGACTTCTTTCGCGTGCGGCTATGGAGCGGGAAGGAGCTTCTCGAAAAGCTCTTCGCTCACTACGACAAGCTCCCGGAGGAGATGCGTCTGGCGTTGCCTCTCAAACGAGTCTGGATGGTGGCTAGTCAGGAGCTGGATTGAGCCGGCAGCAGCAAGGAGCAATGAAACCCTGCACTTATGCAGCCTGCGCATAGTTCAGGCTCTAAGCGTGACGCCCCCAAAAGCCAGGCTGCGCCAGCCGATGCCAGGGGCCAGACTGCTGCAAGAACGCTGCTGAGCTGCATGCGCACCAAATCGCGGTGCGGCCTCCACCAGGGGCCTCCCAGGGCAGCCCAGACCCTCCCCTGCATGCCCGCCCGCCGCTCCGGTCCCAAGCCTTCGAAGCCGGCTGACGCCAAGGGCGACCTGGCGGCGCTGGGCTTCCGGGTGGCCGAGAGCGGCCCACACACCAGCAAAACCCTGATGCTGCAGGAGCTGGCAGCCCTGCTGGCAGCGGTTCCGGCTGATGCTCCGGCCAAGGCTTACCGAGCAGCGATCGTGGAGGAGAACGTGCTGGGCAAGCGCACCCTCTCCACCCGCAAGGAAACCGCCACCCGGCTCACCGCTCTGCATGGTCTCGATCCGAGCAAGCCACTGTTCCGGGTGCTGCGCCGGCTGTGGGCCGTGGATCCCGCCGCACACCCCCAGCTGGCCCTGCTTAACGGCCTGGCCCGTGATCCGCTGCTGATGGCCACCACAGCTCAGGTAATGGGGATGACCCAGGGCGAGCTGCTGCAGCGCTCCGAGATGGTGGCGGCGGTCCAAGGTTTCAGCCACGACCGGCTCAGCCCAAAGGTGCTCGATGCGGTGGCGCGCAACACCGCCAGCAGCTGGACCCAGAGCGGTCACCTCAAGGGCAGGGTCAAAAAGCTGCGGCAGCCGCTCAATCCCAACCCGGTGTCACTGGCCCTGGCGGTGTGGCTTGGCTACGCCAGTGGCAAGCGCGGCAAGGCCCTGCTCACCACCCCCTGGGCGACTGCGCTCGACAGTTCCAGCTCGGGGCTACTTGAGCTGGCGCAGCAGGCCAAACGCCTGGGCTTGCTCAAGCTTTCCCACGGCGCCGGGGTGGTCTCGATCGATCCCGGCGGCCTGGATCCCCTGCACGGAGGCCAGCAGTCATGAGCCGGATTGATGAACTGGCAGCGCAGTACTCAGACCACATCTCTGTGCCCTGGCAGCAGGGCCTGCCCGCAGCCAATCGGGTGGTGATGCTCGTCTACGAAAAAGAGCTGGAGCGGCACCTGCGGGCCAAGTTGCTGGAGTTCGAGCAGGCCACCAAAACAGCAGGCCATGGCTGGCAGCTGGTTGATCTCACCACGGCCTTCGCCGACTGGATGGGTGGCATGAAGTATCGGGAGGAGTACTTCGAGCGGCCTGACGACATCCGCCTCAAGCTGGATTCCAGCTTTTTGCGCCACGTGGCAGACCTGATCAAGGCCCAGCTCAGCCAAGCCACCGACAACGACGTCGTGGCGCTGCTGGGGGCGGGGAGCCTCTTCGGGTTCCTGCGGCTCTCCGATGTGATCAAGGAGGTGGAGCGCGAGATCCAGGGCCGTCTGGTTGTGTTCTTCCCCGGCCAGAAAGACGGCAACAACTACCGGCTGCTCGATGCCCGAGACGGCTGGAACTACATGGCGGTGGGCATCACCCGCCATCCCACAGGAGCGGTGGCATGAGCCAACAGATCTTCCAAACCCTGCAGCGCGACCCGCGCGTCAGCCCGCTGGCCAACAACGGCCAGGCGCGGATCACCACGCTCGACGACGAGAACGCTCGCCGTGAGCTGGAAGGCGAGCTCAGCACCTTCGTGTGCGATGGCCAGTACGGCCAGGCGATGGAGCGGATCCTGCAGAGCTATTTGGCCCAGCAGGGGCAGGCCAGACAGAACGCCGCCTGGGTGGCGGGATTCTTCGGGAGCGGCAAGTCGCACCTGCAGAAGATGCTCGGCCACCTCTGGGCCAACACTGAGGTGAGCCCGGGCAAGCGAGCCCGCGATCTGGTGCTGGAGCTGCCCGAAGGGGTGAAGACCCAGTTCCGCGAGCTCGACACCCTCGCCGCCAGAAGTGGCAAACCGCTGATGGCCGCCAGCGGCGCCATGCCATCCGGCGCTAAGGACGCCGTGCGCAAGACCGTGCTGGCGATCCTGCTCAAGTCGGTGGGCATGCCCGAGAAGGTGCCGCAGACGCGCTTCTGCTTCTGGCTGCGGGAGAAGGGCTACCTCGACGCGGTGCGCTCAGCTGTTGAGGCGGAAGGCAGCCGCTGGTTGGAGGAGCTCGATGAGCTCTACGTGAGCCCGGTGATCGCCGGAGCCGTATTGGAGCAAGACCGCGACTTTGCCGCCGGCAACCGCGAGGCGCGGGATGTGATCCGCCAGCAGTTCCCCAACAGCGACAGCGACATCACCACCGCCGAGTTCGTGCAGCTGGCCCGCAAGGCGCTGGCGCCCGATGGCGGTGAGCTGCCACACACGATGCTCGTGCTCGATGAGGTGCAGCAGTACATCGGCGACTCCAACGACCGGGCCACCGACTTTGTGGAAGTGGCCGAGGCATTGCAGACCGAGCTCGACAGCCGGGTGATGTTGGTGGCCTCCGGCCAGTCGGCGCTGTCGTCGGAAACGCCGCAGCTGCAGAAGCTCAAGGACCGCTTCCGCGTCACGGTGCAGCTGTCGGACACCGACGTGGAAACGGTGATCCGCAAGGTGATCCTGCAGAAGCGCGCCGATGCCCAGGCCGATGTGCAGCAGGTGCTGGAGACCAATGCCGGTGAGGTCTCCAAGCAGCTGGAAGGCAGCCTGATCAAGGAGCGCACGGAAGACCGGCAGGTGGCGGTGGCCGACTATCCGCTGCTGCCCACGCGCCGGCGCTTCTGGGAGGAGTGCTTCCGCAGCGTCGATGTGGCTGGCACCAACAGCCAACTGCGCTCGCAGCTGCGGATCATCTTTGACGCGGTCAAAGACATCGCCGAGGAAGACCTGGGCCGGGTGATCACCGGCGATGTGTTGTTCCAGGCGATGGGGCCCGACCTGGTCAACTCAGGCGTGCTGCTCAATGAGCTCAACAACCGCATCGCCGGCCTCGATGACGGCAGCGAGAAGGGCAAGCTCAAGCAGAGCCTGTGTGGGCTGGCCTTCCTGATCAGCCGGCTGCCGAGAGAGCAGGGGGCAGACAAGGGCATCCGTGCCACCGCCCGCACCCTGGCGGACCTGATGGTGCCGGATTTGCGGAAAGACAGCGGTCCGTTACGCAACCAGATCGCCGGCTTGCTGGAGGCGATGGCCGACGACGGCACCTTGATGAAGGTGGGCGATCAGCCCGGCCTGGAGGAATACCGCCTCCAGACCACCGAAGGCGCCCAGTGGCAGCGCCTTTTTGAAGAGAAGCGCCAGGCGGTTCGCAACGACGACACCGAAGTCACCTCCCAGCGCGAGCAGCGTCTCGGCGGTGAGCTTCAGAAGGAACTCAAAGCCATCCGCCTGCTGCAAGGCGACGCCAAGATCCCGCGCTCGATCTATCCGTGGCCCAACCCCGAGCCCCCCGTTCCATCAAATGAACAGGTGGTGGTGTGGATCCGCGATGGCTGGGGCTGCAGCGAGAAGGAGGTGCGCGATGCCGCCCGCGAGGCCGGTGCCGACGACCCCGTGCTGCACGTGTTCCTACCGCGCAGAAACGCAGAAGACCTCAAGAACCGGATCATCGACGCCACGGCCGCTCGTCGTGTGATTGATCACTACGGAACCCCCTCTTCTGCCGAGGGACAGGAAGCGCGGCAGGCAATGCAGAGCCGCCTGAGCCGCGCAGAAGAGGACTGCAACGAACTGATCGCCGATGTGATCGCCAACGCGCTGGTGCTCAAGGGCGGCGGCATCGAGGAGTACGGCACAAAGCTGAGCGAGAAGCTGCAGTCCGCAGCCTCAGAGGCCTCACTGGCCCGGCTGTTCCCTGAGTTCCATAAGGCCGACCATGGCAGCTGGGGCACTGCCGTGAAGCGCGCCAAAGAGGGCAGCGATGCTCCGCTCACGGCTGTGGGCCATCAGGGATCCAACGACAGCCATCCGGTTGCTCGCCAGGTGATCAGCACCATCGGTGGCGGCAAGGAGGGCAGCGCCATCCGGGCTGAGCTGCGCGTGTCTCCCTGTGGCTGGCCGCAAGATGCGATGGATGCGGTGCTGTTGGCCCTGCATCGCGATGGCACCCTCAGCGCCAAGGACAGCCAGAACAACCCGATTGCGGTTGGTCAGCTTGATCAGCAGAGCCTGGGCAAAGCGCGGTTTTACCTGCAGGAGGTGCGCCTCACCACCAAGGAAAAGCTGGCCGTTCGAGGCGTCTATGGCATCGCCGACGTCTCAGCACAGTCGGGGCAGGAGGAGGCCAAGGCCGTCGAGTTCCTCGATGCCATCGAGAACAAGGTGCTCCAATCCGGTGGCGAGGCCCCGCTGCCCCCGCCAGTGAGATCCACCCTGCTGAAGGAGCTGCGGCAAAAGAGTGGCCCCGAGCAACTCAAAGCGATCCTCGATGCCAAAGACCAGCTGCAGGAGCTGTGGGATCAGGCCTGCAGCCTGGGTGCCCTCAAGGACAAACGCCAGCCTGGATGGGAACGTCTGCAGGCTCTCCTGCACCAGGCCCAGGGATTGCCAGTGCACAAGGAGCTGGAGCCCCAGGTGGAGGCAATCCGGAGCCAGCGCTCACTACTTGATCCCACCACCGACTTCGTGACCCCGTTGCTCCAGCAACTGGAGCAGGCGCTGACTGCTGAACTGGAGCAAGCCCAGCAACAGGTGAGCCAGGTGGTGGTCGCGGAGCTGCAGCAACTGCAGGCCAGTGCCGAATGGCAGGGGCTGGCGGAGGCCGAGCGCAGCCGCATCAGCCAAGCGCTGCAGCTGCCCGTCTCCGTTCCACCGGCGTCGCCCGTTGAGCGCAGCCAGCTCCTGGAAGCACTCCAGCAACGCTCCATCACCGGCCACAAAGAACAGGCCGAGAGCATCCCCACCCGGTTTGCCAAGGCCCGCACCGCGGCGGCCAAGGCCCTGGAGCCCTCCACCCAGTCCGTGAAGCTCAGCAGTGGGGTGCTCAAAGATCCAGCAGTACTGGATGCCTGGTGGGCAACCGAGCGCCAGAAGCTGCTGACAGCCCTGCAAAACGGTCCGATCCAGATCAACTGATTTTCGATGCCCGCTCTCGCTTCCGATCTGCGCAGGACCCTCGAAAACACCGTGGTGAAGGCCCGGGACCTGGCCGAGCGCGGGGCGCGGGATGCCCTCACAGCCTTGGCGGTCGGTGCCAGCGAGCCCTTTGCCTCGATGAGTGAGGAGGAGCGCAAGCTGCGCAATCGACTACGCGCCCGCGGCCGCCAGCTGGGGGATCAGCGCGATCCCCAGAAAGGTACCCAAAGCATCGAGCGGTTGGTGCGGGAGATGGCCTATGAGCACTGGCACCGGATGTTGTTTGCCCGCTTCCTGGCGGAGAACCAACTGCTGATCGAACCCTCTTCTGGGGTGTCGATCAGCCTCGATGAATGCGAAGAGCTGGCTGCAGAAGAAGGAACCGATCTCTGGGGATTGGCCGCGCAATTTGCCCAGGACATGCTGCCCGAGATCTTCCGCACGGACGATCCAGTGTTGGCGCTGAGGTTGCCCCTGGAGATCCGCCAGCAACTGCAGGCTCTGGTGGCGGGGTTGGAGGCCGAGGTGTTCACCGCCAGCGACAGCCTGGGCTGGACCTATCAGTTCTGGCAGACGAAGCGCAAAAAGGAGGTGAACGACTCCGGCGTGAAGATTGGCGCCGATGAACTCTCACCGGTCACACAGCTGTTCACCGAGGACTACATGGTGGACTTCCTGCTCGACAACACCCTCGGCGCCTGGCACGCCGGCAAGATGCTTGCCGCGAATCCTGAGCTCGCCAGCACGGCCCAAACCGAAGACGATCTGCGCCAGGTCGTGGCCCTTCCCGGCTGCACCTGGAGCTACCTGCGGTTCGTCAAGTCAGACGAAGGCACGTGGGCACCGGCGGCTGGAACCTTTGAAGGCTGGCCCAGAACTGCTGCTGAACTGACCTGCCTTGATCCCTGCATGGGCAGCGGACACTTCGTGGTGGCGATGTTTGAGCGGCTGGTCGCCTTGCGCCAGGCCGAGGGCGAGCAGCTGGAAGCCGCAGCAGTGGCAGCTGTGATCGAGGGCAACCTGTTCGGTCTGGAGATCGACCCGCGCTGTACGCAGATCGCTGCATTCAACCTGGCGCTGGCTGCATGGCGCCGCGTTGGCCATTGCAAGTTGCCAGCGATGAACCTCGCCTGCTCTGGCCTGGCCCCGAACGCGCGAGAAGCCGACTGGCTGGCGATTGCTGGCGACAACGAGCGGCTCAGGAATGGCATGGAGCGGCTTTATAGACTTTTCCAAAAGGCTTCGGTGCTGGGCAGCTTGATTAACCCGCGCGCTGATGAGGGCGATTTACTGGTAGCAGGGTTCCAAGAGCTTCAGCCACTGCTGGAGCAGGTGGTGGTTCAGGAGACTCAAGACGATATTGCGCATGAAATGGCAGTGGCCGCTCATGGTCTAGCCAAAGCTGCGCAAATCCTCGCTGGCCAATTCACGCTGGTCTCCACCAACGTGCCTTACCTCGGCCGCGGTAAGCAGGTCGATTCAATGCTTGCTTACTGCGAGAACGCACATGCTGAAGCCAAAGCTGATCTCGCCACTTGCTTCATCGAGCGATGCCTCAAGTTTTGTGGTAGCACTGGAAGCACCGCAGTTGTATCCCCACAAAACTGGTTATTTCTGACATCATACGCAAAGCTTCGGGACGCATTTCTAAAGCGATATCAGTGGGACATGGCCGCTAAGCTTGGCCCCCGGGCTTTTGAGGCGATTGGCGGCGAAGTTGTGAACGTAGTTTTGATTGGCCTCTCCGGCTGTTCACCTTGCGCCGGCCATGAACTGACCGGGCTCGACGCAGGTGAAGAAAAAACTCCCGCGAAAAAGGCGGCATTTATTCGCACTCAGCCTCCACTTCGAGTTGGCCAAAGTAGTCAGCTCGGGAATCCTGACGCTCGGTTAATCCTTTCTCCTCTCAACAGAGCCTCTCTTTTGGAATCTGTCGCCGAGGCATCTCATGGCCAGGGCAGTTTTGATTCACCAAGATTCTCGGTTGCTTTTTGGGAGGTCAATGGGATTCAAGATGGCTGGGTAGCGCAACAATCAACCCCTGCGCTAATTCAAGACTACGGTGGGTGCTATTTCCTTTTTAGGTGGGAGAACGGTGAGGGCGGGCTAGCAGAGATGATGAATGCGAAAAAGGAGGACGGCTATTCAAGTGGAAAATGGAAGGCGGGCGTTCAGCAATGGGGGAAATTGGGGGTCTTGGCAGGCCAGATGGGCGAATTACCTTGCACCCTCTACTTGGGGCAGTCATTCGACGAAAATGCCTCAGTCGTGATTCCACACCATCCGTCAGACCTTCCTGCTCTATGGGCATTCTGCACATCCGATGAGTTTCGTCCCGCGCTGAAGGAGATTGATCAGTCTATAAAGATCACTTGCAAGACCTTGGTCAAGGTCCCCTTTGATCTGGCGCGGTGGAAAAAGGTAGCGGAGGAGAGATATCCAGATGGATTACCAAAACCATTTTCAAGTGACCCGACGCAATGGCTATTCAATGGGCACCCTTCTAGTTCTGAGCATC
>NZ_JAGQBE010000083.1 GCF_024345475.1 Cyanobium sp. T1B-Tous | reverse complement strand
GGGTTTCTTTGATCTGATTGTGGTGGATGAGTGCCATCGCGGCAGCGCAGCAGAAGATTCCGCCTGGCGAGAGATCCTGGAGTATTTCGCGGATGCCACCCAGATCGGCCTGACTGCAACGCCGAAAGAAACAAAATATGTATCCAACATTCATTATTTTGGCGAACCTCTCTATACCTATTCTCTCAAGCAGGGCATACGAGATGGCTTCCTTGCTCCCTACAAGGTGATCCGCGTCCACCTGGATGTAGATGTGCAGGGCTACCGCCCGAAGCTAGGGGAAGTGGATGACCGAGGCTATGAAATAGATGATCGCATCTACAACCAGAAGGATTTCGATCGCACATTGGTCATCGACGAGCGCACAAACCGAGTGGCGAAATGGATCAGCAACTACCTCAGGGCCAGTGGCGATCGCTTCCAGAAAACCATAGTTTTCTGCGTAGATACCGAGCATGCCCAGCTGATGAGGCAGGCACTGATCAACGAGAACCAGGATCTAGCAAAGGCGAATTCCCACTACGTGATGCGGATCACGGGAAATGACGAAGAAGGGTTGAAAGACATTGATAATTTCATTGATCCGATGGTGGCCTATCCGGTAATCGTAACGACCTCACGCTTGCTTTCCACAGGGGTAGATGCCCAGACATGCCGACTAATTGTGTTGGACCGGGAAGTGGGCTCGATGACGGAGTTCAAGCAGATCGTGGGTCGAGGCACACGGGTGCATGCCGACAGCGAGAAGTACTACTTCACCCTGGTGGACTTCCGTAAAGCTACCAATCACTTTGCTGATCCTGACTTCGATGGTGAGCCGGTACAGATCTATGAACCTGGGGAAGACGACTCTCCGCTCCCACCTGATGTTCCAAATCCACCTGATGGGGAAGACAGCCAGGACCCCAGCGATGAAGAGGGTGAGGACACGACTATTGGCGATCTAGATGATGACCCGTTTCCACAGGATCCGCCGGGCGATAAAAACCGGAAGTACTACATCAAGGGGAAGGCAGTGTCCGTGCTCACCGAGCGGGTGGAGTACCTGGATGAAAACGGCAAGCTCGTCACCGAGTCGCTGCGGGATTACAGCCGCAAGACGGTGAGGGAGCAGTACGCCAGCCTGGATGCCTTCCTGCGCCGCTGGCGGGGAGAAGAACGCAAGCAATCGATCATTGATGAACTGGCGGCAGAGGGACTGCTGCTGGAGCCACTGCAGGAGGAGGTCGGCAAAGACCTGGATCCCTTCGATCTGATCTGCCACATCGCCTTCGATCAGCCACCCCTCACCCGGCGTGAGCGGGCCGCCCGAGTGCGGAAGGATGTGTTCAGCCTTTACGGGCCCCAAGCGAGGGCGGTCTTGGAGGCCCTGCTCGAGAAGTACCAAGACGAGGGTGTAGTGGGCGATCTGGACAATGTCAAGATCCTCGAAATCCCCCCATTCACCACCATGGGGACTGCCTTCGAGTTGATCCAGGGGTTCGGCTCAAGGGCCGGCTTCCAGAAGGCGGTGCATGATCTGCAGGATTGCCTGTATGCGGAGGCGGCCTGAGCGATGTCGGCACGAACCACGGTCAAGTCCATCCAGGACATCATGCGCAAGGACGTGGGTGTCGATGGAGACGCCCAACGCCTATCCCAGCTCTGCTGGATGTTCTTCCTGAAGATCATCGACGACCAGGACCTCAAGCTTGAGGTGATGGAGGAGAGCTTCAGTTCGCCAATCCCCACCCACTTGCAATGGCGCCACTGGGCCAAGGATCCCGAGGGCATTACCGGGGATGAACTGCTGGAGTTCATTAACCAGGAGCTCTTCACCTACCTCAAGGAGATGCCCCTGAAGGGATCGCACCCAAACCGAGGCAAGGTGGTGCGAGAGGTGTTCCGAGACGCCTACAACTACATGAAGTCTGGGCAGCTGCTTCGGCAGGTGATCAACAAAATCAATGAAGTTGATTTCAATAATCTGAGCGAGCGCAAGCACTTCGGTGACATTTATGAGCAACTACTCAATGACCTGCAAAGTGCTGGCAATTCAGGGGAGTACTACACACCTCGGGGTGTCACCAGCTTCATGGTGGATCGCATTGACCCGAAACCCGGAGAACTGCTGCTGGATACCTCAGTAGGCACAGGTGGCTTCCTTACCTGTTCGATTCGGCACATGCGTGATCACTCGGTGAAAACGGTTGCCGATGAACAGGCGATGCAGGCAGGTCTGCGGGCGATGGAGAAAAAGCAGCTACCCCACATGCTGTGCATCACCAACATGCTCCTGCATGGGATTGAAGATCCCAGCTTTGTGGAGCATGACAACAGCCTCACCCGCCCTTATGCCAGCTATGGCAGGAGCGACCAGGTGGATATCATCTTGACCAATCCGCCCTTCGGGGGGCAGGAGGAGGATGGAATTCAGGACAACTTCCCGGTTCAGTTTCGCACCAGGGAGACCGCTGATTTGTTCCTGGCTCTGTTCATCCGTTTGCTCAAGCCAGGCGGGCGGGCCGCGATCGTCTTACCGGATGGCTCCCTCTTCGGCGAAGGCGTAAAGACCCGCCTTAAGGAGCACCTACTGGAGGAGTGCAACCTGCACACGATCGTGCGGCTGCCGAACTCGGTCTTTAAGCCCTACGCCAGCATCGGCACCAACCTGCTGTTCTTTGAAAAAGGGGAGCCAACCAAAGGCATCTGGTTCTACGAGCACCGGGTGCCACCGGGCCAGAAGGCCTATTCGATGACAAAGCCGATCCGGGTGGAGCATTTCCAGGACTGCGTGGACTGGTGGGGTGGAGTCGAGCGCCAGAACCGCCAGGAAACTGAGCAGGCCTGGAATGTGCCCATTGAGGCGATCAAGGCCCGCAACTTCAACCTGGATTTCAAGAACCCCCACACCGTGGCTGATGACCACGGCGACCCAGTCGAGCTGCTGGCCAAGCTGGAACAGGACGAGCTGAAGACCGCCAGCCTGCGCGATCAGCTCAAGGCGATCCTGGCCGAGGCGCTGCTGCGATGAACGCCGAGCAGCTCCTACAGCATTTCGAGCGGGTCAGCGAAGCGCCTGATGCGATTCCACGGCTGCGGCGCTTCATCCTCAATCTTGCGGTGCGTGGCAAGCTGGTGGAGCAGGACCCCAGCGATGAACCGGCGTCGGAGTTGCTGAAGAGGATTGCTGAAGAAAAGGCGCGGCTAGTGAAGATTGGGGATATAAGGAAACCAAAGAAGTTTCCAGGAATGGAAGATGTGCCTTTCGGCCTACCGAAGAACTGGCTATGGTCTCGCATTCGTGAAGTCACAAGCGATCGCGGACAGGAAATCCCGCAATCAAGATTTACCTACATCGATGTCACGGCCATCGATAAAGCGGCCGGTGTTGTTGCCGACCCAAAAATATTGGAAGCATCTGAAGCGCCTAGCAGGGCTCGCAAGATAACAAAAAAAGGCGACGTGATTTACTCCTGTGTACGTCCGTATCTCTTGAATGTCGCCATTATCGACAAGGAGTACAAACCAGAACCAATCGCCAGCACCGCCTTTGCAATCCTCAACGGACACGGGCATGTTATGCCGCGCTATCTCTGGATCGTTCTTCGAAGTACTTTTATGGTGGAGTGCGTCGAAGAGAATCAGCGCGGGCAATCCTATCCAGCAATCAATGATGCGGATTTTGCTCTTTTACCTTTCCCTCTCCCTCCCCTCGCCGAGCAGCACCGCATTGTTGAGAGGGTGGATGAGCTGATGAGCCTCTGCGATCAGCTGGACGCGGCCAAGGTGGAAAGAGAAAGGTGCCGTGACAGCCTGGTGGCGGCCAGCTTGCAGCGATTGAACCAGCCCGCAGAAGAGGAAGAAACCTTCCGCGAGCATGCCCGCTTCACCTTCAACAACCTTCCACACATCACCAGCCGAGCTACCCATATCAAGCAACTGCGGCAGACAATCCTCAATCTCGCCGTGCGTGGCAAGCTGGTTCCGCAAGACCCTAGTGATGAACCGGCGGCGGAGCTGCTGAAGCGGATTGCGGCGGAGAAGGACCGGCTGGTGAAGGCGGGGGAGATACCTCGTAAGCAACCTGCTGTTCGAGATTTGTCAAGGGATATTGAATGCTTGCCAGAGTCATGGGAGCTGATAGCACTCGGGGAAGTCTGCAATATGGTGACAAGCGGGTCGCGTGGGTGGGCCGAATTCTATGCAACAACCGGAGCTGGGTTTATCCGTGCTCAAAACATACGGTTTGGCCAGCTCAAGTTGGATGACCTGGCGTGCGTAAATCTGCCGCAGAACTCTGAAGGGAGTCGCACAAAAGTTGAGATGGGTGATCTTCTGATGGTTATAACGGGAGCTGGAGTGACAAATCCTGCTACGTTAGACCAAGACATAGGCGAGGCCTATGTAAGTCAACATGTTGGTCTTATGAGGCCGACACGAAAGGAGCTTTCCGATTGGCTCCTCTTATGTCTTATGTCTCCATCTGGTGGTCGTAACGAGCTCACGGAACGCGCTTACGGTGCGGGCAAGCCGGGACTCAATCTAGATAATCTCCGTTCACTTACTGTTCCTCTCCCTCCCCTCGCCGAGCAGCACCGCATCGTCGCGAAAGTGGATGAACTAATGGCGATCTGCGATCAGCTGGAGGCCCAAATCACTGTGACGGAGCAAGACAGCCGTCGATTCCTTGAATCCGTTCTTGCCGATGCCCTTGCCCCTGGCATCGATCTCAGCGCAGAGGCCAAAGTTGCATGACCGAATTACCTTTACCCAAGTATCACGAGCTGATGCGGCCCATGTTGGAGGCCGTGACTGACGGGGAGCCCCACCACGTCAAAGCGGTGATCCAGCGCATGATGGATGTCTCTGGCCTCACTGCAGAACAGCTGGCCGAAACCATCCCCAGTGGTCAGCCGAAGTTCCGCAACCGCAGCCTTTGGGCAGCCACCTACCTACGTAAAGCCCAGGCACTTTCCACCCCGAAACGCGGCTGGGTGCAACTCGATGAGCGCGGCCGGCAGCTGCTTGCTGAACCAGGCCCTGTCACCCTCTCCAGGCTTAAACAATTTCCTGGCTGGGAGGAAGCCTGGGGAACAGACAAGTCAGAAGCAACTGATGGCACACCCCTCACGGAAGCCGCTCCTGAAGCTGATGTCACTCCGGAGGAGCAGATCGCGGCAGGCATCAGCCAGTTGGAAGCCGATGTGCGCGGGGAGCTGCTGCAGCGGGTAAAGGCGATCAGCCCCGAGGCCTTCGAGGCGCTGGTGCTTCAGCTTCTTGGTGCCCTTGGCTATGGCGTGGGCCCTGAGTCCCGCCAGGGGGTACAACGCGGACCCGATGGCGGCATCGATGGCCGCATCCATGAAGACCGCCTGGGTCTGGCCAGCATCTACATCCAGGCCAAGCGCTACCAGGAGCAGACGATCGGGCGGCCGTTGATCCAAGCTTTCTACGGCGCCATGGGTGGGGTAGGCGCCAGCAAGGGCGTCTTCCTCACCACGTCCGGTTTCAGCAAAGATGCCCGCGATTACGCCAACGGGCTTGTGGACAAGCGGATTGTGCTGATAGATGGAAACCGACTCACCCTGCTCATGATCACCGCTGGCGTGGGCGTTTCGGTGAAGGACACCTATGTGGTGCACCGGCTGGATGAGGATTTCTTCTCGGAATTCGAGGGGGTTTAGGCCGGCGCCATGGGTTTCAGATTCCATCGCTCTGCCCGCCTGGGTCGCCATAGGTTCAATCCGCAGCAACTCCTAGTCCCACCTCGATGACGAGCTGCCGCATTGTGCGGCAGAAAGCCCGGCGGGGTAGCCGCCGGGCTAGTGGCTCAGAGCACCTGCACTCGGGCCTGAGAGCCGAGCATCCGCTGCTGATTGGCAGCCAGGATTAGGGCCTCCTCGCGGGGCACGTAGTGCGGCTGGGAGCTGATGTGCCCTTCTCGATCGAGGAACAGCACCCGCAGCAGCCGGCCTGCGGCATCCAGAAGGTGAACCGAGATGATGCGAATCGGGCATTGCTGCTCTGCAGCAGAGCGAACGGGCTTGAGCTGCAGGGAAAGGAGGGTGGCGGCCATGGCTGTGCTGGCGAACGACCCTGCCGTTGCGCCCCGGAGAAGCCAGCAGCGCGCAAGAGTCGCGCAGCGACTTGCGTTAGCCCTTGCGCGCTGCTGCTGCCGGGGCAGACCAAGGGAAGTGCTCGCCAGCCCCATGGCCCACCACTTATCTCAGCTGCAGTAGTCCCGCCGGGCCTCAGACCAGAGGTCACCGAGTAACGACGCATCAAAACGTTCTGGCGAATACAGCCAGCCGCCCCTGCCGCTGGCCATGGTGTTGCTTCAAGAAGAACGGATATGCAGGCAACCGGATCAACGGCTCGACATCGCAAGGCAAGCCAGTCCATTGAGCGCAGCTACCGCCTCATCGACGGCAGCTGTCAGCCCCACTTGGAGCTCGATGGTCAGTACAACTCCCTTGATGACGCCATCGCTGATGCCATCGCCTGGATCGGCGATCTCAGTGAGCCCGACAATCCTGCCAGCCTGATCGGTGTGGAAGTAAGCAGCACCAATGGCGACTGGCGCACCTGCCGCCTACCGGGACCCTTGCTTTGTCCGCTGCCGCGCTGAGCTACATGGCCTAATCACCATTTCCTTGAAAGCTGACAACAGAAAACCCCGGGCGAGCGGGGGATTATCTGGAGCCGCCGGGCAAGTGAATGCAGGCGCTCATGCCGGCACCTAACTTACTGGCACCTGCTTTCACTGTGCAAGAGATCACAGCAGGCGGCTGCTCACTCCTCTTCTGTGCTGCCCAAAGGGATCAGCTTGATCTGCTTTTTGCCCAGCTTGATCTCGAACTCATCGCCTGGCTTGAGGTCGAGCATGGCGGTGTATGCCTTGCCCACCATGAGATTGCCGTTGAACTGAATCTTGGTGGTGTAGCTCAGCTTGCGGCCACCCTTGCCCCGGCCGGCGCTATCGGCACCAAGGCTTACACCCTTAGCGCCCAGCAGGGCCTCATAGAAAGCGGTGAAGTTGAGGCGCTCGCTGCCGTCTTTCTTAGAGCTCACATAGCCGCACTCACGAACGAGCTCTGACTTGGAGACATCGCCTAGTTCCTTGACCTTGGCTAGCAGTTCGGGACCGGTGAGCATGAAGTATCAAGGCAAACGCATTACGACTTCAATTTAGCGTTGATCAGTGGGTTTGACATTAGAGCTCGCAACGCCATTGCCTGCTGCTCACGATCCTTGCTCCCTTAACCCGCAGGGTTCTCGTTCAGCGCCATGAGCGCTATTCCTACGGCTTTGGTGTGCAGGAGGACAGCTACTCAGCGCCGCCAAAGCCCCAGCCATTCGTTGTCGCGCTCGAGGGCTGAGCCTTGCTCTGAGCCCTGCGCTCGCTCCCAGAGCTGCTTGTGGAAGCCTGCTTCTGCCAGCTGCTGCGCCAGAAGCGCTGGGTCGCTGCCCCACGGGGGGCCATCCCGACGCGGGTGGCACCAGAAGAGCCCCAGCAACCAGCCCCCGGGAGCCAGCAGCCGCGCCGCGGTGTCGACATAGGCGCCACGCTGGGTTGGATCAATTGCGCAGAAGCAGGTGTGCTCCAGCACGCCCTGCAGGCTGCCGGTGGTGATGCCGGCTGCCGCCAGCGCCGACCCATCAAAGAGATCGGCCTGCAGCCAGCGCAGCTGGGTGCTATCGGAACCATGCACCGCCTGGGCGCGCTCAATGGCCTCACCGCTGAAGTCCAGCCCAATCACCTCGTAGCCGAGATCGGCGAGCAAGGCCACCTCATGGCCCCGGCCGCAGCCGGGGACCAACACCCGAGCCGGTGGATGGGGAGTTCGGCTGTCAGTGCGCAGAAAGGTATCCAGAGGCGGCGCGGGCTTGCCCAGCTCCCAGCGATCATTGCCGTCGCGGTAGCGCTGATCCCAGGTGGAAGCAGTCATCAAGAGAAATTCAGCCGTGAAATATTCAACAGGAGCCCCGGCGAACTAGGAAGGGTTTGGATAACCCAGGAAATCATCCAAGTCAGGGACTGAGACTCATGCACCTGTCTTGACGGAGATTTCTCAAAAGCAGGTTGTCCATACTTTCACTAGTACCCAAGGCTCATAAAAGTCTTTAACTAAAATAGCTTGACTTGATTGCCTGCTACCATGCAGATGTCGCCCAGAAGACAAAGTTTTGTAGCCCTTATAACGTCCGATAAATAATCAACCGATAACGGAGCCTTAACCCAGGCATTACACTCGTGCAAAGTGCCGAAGTAATCTTTAAAAAGAGACAAATTTCCAATGAATGCCATTGAGGTGCGCAATGCGTCGGTTATGTTTGGCAATAAATATGCTGTACATAATTGTGATATCAGCTTCAAAGCTGGAGAATTTACTGTTTTGCTCGGGGCATCTGGCGCTGGCAAGTCAACCCTTTTGCGAACACTAAATTTGCTTCAGAAATTGACCACTGGCGAAATATTAGTGCCAGGGTTGGGAAAGGTCGAGGGTGTGACAAAAACAAGAAGGCATCGAAAGTCAACTGCTATGGTCTTCCAGAGTCACCAGCTTCTAGAGAGAAAAACAGCACTTGAAAATACTGTATTGGGGAGACTTCCCTATCATCATGGCATAAATACACTTTTTCCGTTTCCAAACAGAGACCGACTATTAGCACTAGAAAATCTCGAAAGGGTAGGATTACTAGAAAAAGCATTGACAAGATCTAGCGACTTGAGTGGCGGCCAAAAACAAAGAGTTGGGATTGCAAGAGCCTTGACTCAAGGCCCGAAAATCATCTTGGCAGACGAGCCGATCGCAAGCCTTGATCCTGTCACTTCAGACGGAATACTCAAGTTACTAAAAGATATTTCAATTGACCTCCAAATAACTACTATT
>NZ_JAGQBE010000082.1 GCF_024345475.1 Cyanobium sp. T1B-Tous | reverse complement strand
CTCAGTGAGCTGATGACCAGAAACTCATCAACAGATTCTGGTCAGAGATTAGACAGTCTGATTGCAAGCATTCCGAAGGGGTTATGGCCTTTGAGCTCTTTGTGGTCGTTGCGTGTCATGCTCAGATTCTTCGTTGATACCCTCTTGCCTGGCGTCCTGATCAGACGGGTGGCGGGCTGTGTTTCCTCCCGCTCCGGCGCCCCAGCAACAAACCAATCCCAGAGCCGGCGATGAACAGGGTGAGTACGCCGAGGACCGTTGAGTAGTAAGGCTGCAGATTGAGGGCACCGAAGTTCCCCGTGTGCAGTTTGATCAGCCAGAAGGCCTCGATCCCCTGTGCCGAGAGGGCCCCATAGAGCGAACCGGAGAGGGCCGTAAGCAGGAGCGGGACCGCCGCCAGGGGCACGAGGCTGCGGTGCAGCCTGCGGAACAGATGGTGGTGGCGGCTCACTCGTTCTGAAGGGCCTTGTGCAGCACCTGCTCACTGGCGCAGGGCATCCACAGGGAGCCCATCGCAAAAGCGCCCTTGCATTTGAGTTCGGCGGCGCGTTGCTCCGCCTCCTGCTTGGTCTTGAACATGCCCTTCATGTGCGCCGCAGCGGGTGCGGTGGTGAGGAGCGGGGCGAAGGCCGCTGCTGCCAGGGCAACCAGCAGGGCCCATCGATGGCATGGCAGAAGTGGGCTGGAGTTGCGCTGGTTCATCGGGAGGTCGCGGGGAGGGTCAGAGCAAGAATCAGAGCTGGGAAAGAAAACGGTGGACTCACTTCTCCTTTGAGACGGCCTTTTGATAGACATCAAAGTCCTGACAGGGCATCCAGTCCTTGCCCATCGCAAAGGCGCCGCTGCACTTCAGTTCCTTGGCTCGCTGTTCAGCTGCGGCCTTGCTCGGGAACATGTCGTTGGCCTGGGCGCGGGCGGCGCCGGGGGCCAGGGCAACGCCTGCCGAGAGGAGTAGTGCCAGAGCGATGGGGTTCACGGAATGCCGGAAGAACGAGGTGAACACCAGCTTAGAGTCTCCCCACAGCAGGAGAGTCAAGCCCATGGCAGCTGTTGGCATGAAGACCGGCATGAAGATCGGAGCACTGGCCGGCCGCAGTGGCCTGCCGGTCAAGACCCTGCGCTACTACGAGGACCTGGGCCTGCTGCCGGCGATCGGCCGCAGCGAAGGCGGTTACCGCCTGTTCGCAGAACAGAGCCTGCAACGCCTGGAGTTCATCCGCAAGCTCAAGACCCTCGGGCTCAGCCTGGAGGAGATCCAGGACTGCCTGGCCGTGCACGATGCCGGTGAGCTGCCCTGCGGAGATATTGCGATCCAGCTGGAATGCCAGATCGAGCGGATTGATGGCCAGATCAAGGAGCTGCGCCAGCTCCGAAAGGAACTGCAGGGCCTGCTGGCCGGCTGGCAGAGCGATCCCGCCAAGGATGACGCGGTGATCTGCCCCAATCTTCACGTCTGAGGGCTGAGCGTGACGTTCGGCCCGCAGGGAACGAATGGGCACCGATTCGATGAAGCCATGACCCAATGGCGCGTTCAGCTCCCTGCTGCGTGCCCATGCTGAGTGCAGGCACAAGCAAGGGAGAGAACTGATGGGCCAACACCTGGCTACGTTTGACCGGACACGTTCGGTGGCACTCAGGCTCGCGGCTGCTGCAGGGCTGGGAGCGCTCGTTCTGTCGCTGGGGGCTCCAGCGCGCTCAGTGCCGCCCCAGGTGGTGGCCCAAGCCGGAAGCGGGATGGGAATGGGGCGGAGCGGTCCGGGACGGATGGGCTCCCAAACGATGGATCAGCACTTCATCGTGATGATGATTCCTCACCATGACGGGGCGATCGCCATGGCGGATCTTGCCCTCACCCGCGCGCGCAAGCCCGAGATCAAGGCCCTGGCCCGCAGCATCAAGGCCAGCCAGACGCAGGAGAACGCCCAGATGCGGACCTGGTACCGGCAGTGGTTCGGCGGCGACGTTCCCAGCTGGACGACCGCAGGAGCCATGGGCATGGGCGGCATGGGCATGGGGATGGGAGGTGCCATGGGTATGGGAGGTGCCATGGGTATGGGTGGTGGCATGGGTATGGGTGGTGGCATGGGTATGGGCACGAGCCTGGCCGCCCTTAAGAACGCCGCCGATTTCGATCGGGCCTTCATCGAGCAGATGATTCCCCACCACCGCATGGGCGTGATGATGGCTTCGATGGCCCAGACCAACAGCCAGCATCCGCAACTGCGCGCAATGCAACAGGCCATGGTGAAGGCCCAGAGCCAGGAGATCGAGCAAATGGCCCAGTGGTACCGGCAGTGGTTCGGTGGCTCAGGCAGCTGAGCCCTTGCGGCAGCCGCAGGCCCGCGAAGCGGTAGTTGAAGCGCAGCGGGCCTAAGCGGGTAGAGCGGCGGAAACGGAAGCCCATGGTTCAACGACTCTTGACGCAGTAGCTGCCGGATGAATACCAACCCAGGGGACATCCCTTGCCACTCTTCTGGATCGCCTCACGGTCGTTACTGGGGCTGCTGAGGCAGTAGTTGCCAGAGGAATAAAAACCCAGCGGGCAGCCTGCGCCGCTTTTCTCGATGGCGCCGCGACTGTTGCCCCCGGAGCTGGGCACGCAGTAGCCGCCAGAGCTGTAGTAACCAAGCGGGCAGCCTCCAACCTTGGGCAGCGGTTGCACCGGCTGCTGGGCTAGGGCACTTCCTGCCGCCAAAGCTGCAATCGCGCAGGCAAGGAGCAGCCGATTGCGGCCCATCGTCTTGTAAGGCATAGATACAGATTGGCGCAGATCAGCCAGCTGCAACCAAGTCATGCAGGAACAGCATGAAAAGGCTGCCGGTGCAAACTCCGGCAATGGCTAGAAAGTTTCTGCTGGGTGTGGTTGCGTTAACAGCCTTGGCCTGGCCAGCGGACGTAGCTGCTCAGAGCGTCAAGGCCACCGTGGCCTCCATAGGAGATGGCGACACGATCCGGGTACGCCAGGCCGGCAAGGCCCTCACCGTGCGTTTGGCCTGCATCGATGCACCTGAGACCGCTCAGACCCCTTACGGCCAGCAGGCCCGCACGTATTTGCAGCACCGCCTACCGATCGGCCGGGAGGTAAGCCTCAACATCAAGACCACCGATCGCTACGGCCGATCAGTTGCCGAGGTGTTCAGCGGCGTGAACATCAACCTGGCGCTGGTGGAAGACGGTCAGGCTTTTGTGTACCGCCAGTACCTGAGCGGCTGCGATGCCAAGGAGTATCTGGACGCGGAATACCGTGCCAGCCGGCGTCGATACGGTGTCTGGCAGGTGGAGGGCGGCATCAGCCGGCCCTGGGACTTCCGGCGAGGTCGTCACTCTGCCGTCATTCCTGATGGCACCACCCTGGGCGGCCGGCGTTACCGCTGCAGCGAGATCAGCTCCTATGCCAAAGCCCAGGAGCTGCTACGTCAGGGACACAGCTATCTAGATGGCAATGGCGATGGAGAAGCCTGTGAAGCACTCCGCTGACAGTCATCTTTCCCTTATTTCGTGGCTGCACTACTGGTTACTGCGGAAGAAAGCGGAAGCAAAGGTTTGCCTGCTGATGTAGTGGATTGACACAGCATCTGAGTTCGGTATTTTTGAACATCAGGCAAAGATCAGATGCTTACCGGCCCCGAACTGCTCGCCAAGGTCAAGGAGCTAGGCGATGTCTCCAAGTCCGAGCTCGTTCGTGAGTGCGGCTATGTGAGCACCAAAAAAGGTGGCACGGAGCGCCTCAACTTCACCGCTTTCTATGAGGCCCTGCTGAGCGCTAAGGGGGTAAGCCTTGGTGCCGATAGCGCCGGCCGGGGCAAAGGTGGACGCAGCCTTAGCTATGTCGCAACTGTTCAGGGCAACGGCAACCTGCTGGTGGGCAAGGCCTACACAGCCGTGCTCGACCTCAAGCCAGGCGATGAGATCGAGATCAAGCTTGGCCGCAAGCAGATCAAGCTGATTCCTTTGGGCAGCCCAGAAGAGGAGTGAGCAGCTCCTCGGTTGAGCTCCTTGCCGCTCTTCAAGAGAAGCCACCGATCACCAACACAACCAGCTGGCGGAGTTGCTGCAGCTCGGTGGTAGTCACGCAGCATTCGGTGGCATCTGTGATGCGAGTCTTGGCCACACAGGTCAGGTTCTGTGGCAGCAGATAGCTCACCTTCCTGCAGCCGTTGGTGCTGTTGGGTTGGAGCACGTCAGTCAGATCGGCTATAGCCAGCGAGGGGTCGCCAGTCATCGGCACCACCAGCACTGTTGGATAGGCAGGGTCAAACAGCTCGCAGTCCTGCACGACGACAGCTGGCCGTAGCTTGTTGGGCTCCGGAGGCTGAGGCCCGGGGCCGGGTCGGTTGGATCTTTGCGCCAATCAACGGTGATGATCTGCCCAGCCCTCAAGTCCACGCCGGTCTTCAGCGGTCTAGGGGTTCAGGCGTGGCCCAGTCGGCAATGAAGGCACTGGCCTCCGCATCGGTGGCGATGTGCTCTGCCACCGCTTTGCTCTGGGAACGGATCCGTGCCCGCAGCGCATCCATAGCGCTGAGCGAGCTGCTCACCTGCACGATCCGTCGTCCCCCGAGCTGCCTGCGGCGCACGGAGAAGGGAGCCTCAGGCTGTTCAGTGGCGTAATCGGCAGGGGTCATGGCGGCAGGTGGCCTGCGCTGACAACACGGAGCCACAGCTCAACGGTAAGCCCAATCCCACGTTCAAGCTCAGCTGCCTGGGCGTCGCTGAGCCAACGCCAGCATCTCCAGCGCCTGGCCCTGCTGCTCCTGCCGCAGCGCCTCCGGTGCTTCTATGCGTAGGGCTCTGCCTGGGGGAAGAGCCAGCGGCGCAGGGCGCTGCCGCGGGCCAGGATTCAGGGCGGCAGGTCGATCTCCAGCGGATGGTGATGGCTGTCGCCGCTTGGGTTGGGCGTCAGCACCCGGGCCAGCTCAGGATGCACCCAGTCGGCCATGGTGACCTGGGCCGCAGACCTGGGCTCCGCTTGCTTAGCCGGCCGTTCCAGACGGATCTGATCGAGGGAGAAGGTAAGCTGACCCTGGCGAATGGCGGCGTAGGACTCGCTCATGAAAGAGCAGCGCAGGGTCTGCGGCTGATTGCTCTTTCGGCACTGGGCTGTTAGAGCCAGTCCTGGGTCTGGAGGTCATCGCCCAGCTCGATGCCACCGCATTAGTGCAGCAGGTGCTGCAGGCGGGTGATCGCCAGCTGGTGCTCGCTTATATTGAGAAGGGTCTAAGGCCTAGGCCTGCAGGAACACCAGCTGCTCTAACCGCTCGCTTTGCAGCAACCCATGGGGCCGGCCGATGGCATCGGCCTCCCAGGACAGGTGCTATAACCCACCTGCGTACACCAGATGTAGCGGCCAGCTCAGAATCTCTTCTCTCCTGCCCTGATCGGAGAAGGTCCCCCAGCCCAGCGAGCGTAGGCTCTGGTGCTCCAGGATCCATATCTAAAACTTCCCGGCCTGCCCCTGTTCAGCCAAGGTGCCCTGTTGCTGGCTATCCGCACCAGCAGGAAAGAACCAGTCCTAGCGGCTATAAGGAGGCGAATTGCTATGCAACAATCCCAGCAAGTCCACCCGTAAGTTGTGTGCATCAGCCAGGATTGGTTAATACGTAAACAACGCCCTCAACAATTCCCTTTATACTTACCCCGGAGGTGTTGTCAAATATATTCCAGCATCATCAGGTGCTGATCAGGGCATTGTATTATGTTTTGAATTAATTTGTCATTCTCGCATGAACATGCCATTTGGATCAAAAATAGGGGCCGATAATATTTAGTATATCTCGGGTTTTTCTGACAACAGCCTTGACCATTTGGTCGCCAATGCCACCAGTGACCGTAGCCAAAATATAACTTTTCTGGCGTACTTAAAGATTGGGATGGGTCCCAAAAATCCAACTAGCTCTTACTATGGCAAATTCCCAAAAGTGAAAGTAAATTTTTGGCTGCAGACATTTCTATCTCTTTACGCGCTTGAGTGACGGCCGATCCAATATGGGGAGTGAAGAAGGTATTTAAGGCACTATTTAATAGGCCACTTTCAATAGAAGATGGCTTATGGGTTAATGCCCAGTCTTCAAATTCGAAAACATCTGCTGCATACCCTGATAATTTATTATTTAAAAGTGCACTAGCAACAGCTTGTTCACATACAGTAGAGCCTCTGCCAACATTGATAAGGAAAGAGCCCTGCTTAAATAGCCTAAGCTTATCGGCATTAATTAGATGGTGTGTATCATTGGTAAGAGGAAGCATGTTAACAACAAAATCAGAGCATGACAGTACTTCGTCGAGACCTTTCTTCTTTAATTCGCTATATACCTGGAAACTTGAATCAATATCCATTTTGTCAAAATAGCTAATTTCGCATTCAAAACCATGAACTAGTTTTACCAGTGCTTTTCCAAGCTGGCCCATGCCAAGAATACCCAAAGATTTTCCGCAGAGGCCACTGCCATAAAATCTAGGACTCCAGCCTTTAAATTCTGTGCTTCTTGCATAATTATCGCCAGAGAGCATATTTCTCGATAGATTTATCATTAGGCCTACTGCCAGCTCAGCAGTTGGTTGTGCTAATAAATTAGGAATTATAGCAAAAGCTATCCCATTATTCGAACAGAAAGATGAATCAATATTGTCTGCACCCCTTAGAGCGCCAGAAATAACCCTGAGATTCTTACATTGCTTAATAAAATCTGAATCTATGTGGTCTGGCATAAAAACGATTACACCTTCAGCATCCCCGCACCTCTTTAATAGTTCAGAACGAGACAAGGGTCTCTCTGTTTGATTAGAATTGACCTCGCAATATCGAGAGAGAAATTCAAGCGTCTCATTAAAAACTTTGGTTGTTACTACTATCTTGGCTTTTTTGTGCATTTTCAAGAAGATACACGCTTACGGAGTGCTGTGCTTAAGCCGTCTACTATTGTGACCATTATAAGTACAACCATAAGCAGTGCTAGCACCTCTTGATAGTTCATAATTCTAAGTGAACTGACGATTTCGAGTCCAAGCCCACCAGCGCCAACCGCTCCTACAACTAGGGACGCTCGGAAATTGTATTCCCACCTGTACAATCCAACATCAGCCATCTGAGGGAATACTAAGGGGAGAATACACCTTGTCACTACCTGGAAATGTGTCGCACCTGTAGAAGTGATTGCTTCAATTGGATCCTTATCAAGTAATTCTATTGATTCAGCGTAGAACTTTCCAACCATTCCCACTGAATGCAGACCAAGCGCGAGAGCCCCGGGAAGCTGTCCAAAGCCCACTGCAGCTACAAATATTATGCCCATTATTAGTTCTGGAACTGATCGTAAACAGTTTAACAGTAGTCTCGAAAACGAATAGATGAGGTTGTTAGGAGAAGTTGTTCTGGCAGCTAGTACTGATAAGGGTACTGAAATTATTACAGCAATTGAAGTGCCTGCGATACTCATTGCCACCGAATCACGCAGGGGTATTAGCCACTCCTGCCATCGTGAAAAGTTTGGTGGAACCATTTCCTTGACTAGAGTTCCTATTGCAGGTAGCCCCTCGGATATCCTTTGACTGTCAAATAAGCCTACGACCGAAAAGCTCGTGAGAATTACAACCGCAATGACGATTGAAACGAACGCAGTTGCCAATTGGCTACTTTTTTGTTGACTGATAATAGATTTAAAAGAATGCATGAGGTTTGAAAAAGAAAAAAATGCCCAAATTTATGAGAAATAAGGGCAAGTCAATGGCCTGAATAGACTTATTTAACAAATGTATCGAGCTTTAATCCAAGAATTTTGCCAGCCTTCCTGATGCCGTTGTAATCAGAATCCGTAACTGCAGCAAATCCATCGGCTTTATATGCTTTTAGTATAGCTTCATCTTTGAGTCCCAGAAAGGAGGCTACGATGTTTTGCTTTAGCTTTGGATTAAGGTTGGACCGCATAGTCCAAGGATATTGTGGAATCGGTGCGGTCTTTCCGAGAAGTGTAATCTTATTGGTGTCAATCCTTCCTTTTTTGATCAAAGACTCATAGATAGGACATGAAAGCCCCCCGCCTTGCGCATTTCCAGTTTGAACTGAGAGAGCGACTGCATCGTGTGCCCCAACAAATACAAGCTTATAATCGCGTTTAGCAATTAAGCCGGCATCAGCAAGAGTTAGTTGTGGGAAGAGGCGGCTAGAAGTCGAAGCAGGATCTCCAAATGCAACAGTTTTGCCTCTGAGATCTTTGTATGATTTTATACCCGCCTTGGTATTCCCTATGAGGCAAGACTTGTATGTAGTTGAACCATCTTTTAGTCTAGCAGCAAACGGAGTGATTTTACTTTTATCTTTTGCGATAACATAGGAAAGCGGTCCAAAGTATGCAAGATCAATTCGTTCGTTTCGAGCAGCTTCTATCATTGAAGAGTAATCAGTTGATATGATTAGCTCGATCTTCTTGTTAAGTTTCTTGCTCAAATATTCTTGCAATCCCTTGTTGTCTTTGATTATAGTTGCTGCATTCTCATCCGGTAGCAGAGCAACTTTTAAAGTATCTGGATCTGATTTGCTTGATGCATTGGATAAATTAGTCGGTACTATCAAGGCAATTGCCGTAATGGTAACAGCTTGCAGAATTGACTTAAAGTTCATGAGTTGTTGAATTTGCTTGGATTAGTTGGCCAGGCTGGCCAAAAGTTTTGTAGAATTATGGTTTTGAGTTGACTCTGTATCATATATCCGTTTCAGGTCTGATTCCGTCAGATCTTTTGGCTTGCCATCAAAAATAATTGACCCGTTGTTTAACCCTATCAAGCGATCTGCATATTTACGTGCAAAATCAATTTGGTGGAGACTTACAATAGTAGTTATTTGGAGGTCAATTGAAATATCTTTTAGTAACTTGAGTATTC
>NZ_JAGQBE010000081.1 GCF_024345475.1 Cyanobium sp. T1B-Tous | reverse complement strand
ACCAGCGGGCGGCCTACCTACTACTCAGCAGTGCACGATGCTGTGCTGTACATCCAGGGGATGGAGGAGCAAGGCAAGTTTGGCAGCAGCCTCAGCTTTGCGCCTGATGTGGACGGTGATGGCCGAGCCGAGCTGCTGCTGGGATCGCCGGCGTTCTACGACAACACCGGCATGGTGTCGGTGTTGTTTGGCCAGAAGGATTTCGGCAGCGCCACCCTGGCACTGGAGCAGGTGGGTGACATCAACTTCTACAACCTCCGCCAGAGCGACCCCAATCGGCGTGTCGACCTCTATCCAGGTAATGCTTATGCCGGCTTGGGTTTCGGTATGGCCTCAGCCGATCTCAATGACGACGGCAAGAGTGAAGTTCTGCTCAGTACAAGCCAGTTTGGCAGTGAACTGTCGGTGTTGTGGGGTGGTGAGAAACTGCGCGCGGCAGTGTCGCTGGGCTTAAAGGATTACAGCTCAGGTGTAGGTGTGGATTTCGCCGCTGAGGGCGGCTGGTACGACGCGGCAAGCAGCGCGGCCGCCCGAGCGATTGAGGTGGGCCTGGTGGGCGACATCAATGGTGATGGTCTATCTGATCAGGTGCTGCGAGTGATCGCTGGAGACGATCTGAGTGATTTTGCCCTGGAGATCGGTTACGGGCTCTCGGGCGGGCTGGCGCCATCGCACAGTGATGCGGGCACTGGTGGCAGTTCGTTGCTGCGCCTCTTTCCCAAGTTGGCGACTGCCTTGGGCGATGCGAGCAGCCTGAAGTGGCGAACTGCAGCTGGAATCGGTGATCTCGATCGCGATGGAGCTGATGATCTCTTGCTTGGTTATAGCTATGCACCGGCAGGGGAAGAGATCTGGGACACAGTGAATGGTCTGGCGATCCTGCGTGGCGGCCTCAATCTCAGCAACGATTTGCTGCTGCGGGATCAGCCGCTGGAGCTGGTGGATCTGGGTAAGGCCAGCCGCGCCTTGCAGACCACCTTCACTCCGTTTGAGGCGATCGGTATTGCCCCGCTGCGCAGCGAACTCGGCAACCCCACACTGCTGCTGCGCAATGGTGCCAGCGCGGGGATGGTAGTGCCCCGATCGCTGGATGTGGATCTCAGTCAGCTGCTGAAAGATTGGTTTGCCCAGCTTGGTGAACCCACGGCTGAGCAGAAGGAGTCAGTGGAGGCGATGCGCGATGTCCTCGCTGCTGCGGTGGCCCAGGCGAACGCAGAGCGCGATGCCGTTAAGACCACCGATGACCTTTTGGCTGTGGCTGGCTACTTGGAAGGAGTTGTGCCGGGAGTGGGCCAGGCGTTCCGGCAATACGTGTTCAACCGCTACCCCACTTCGGAGTATTTGCCATTGAGCATCGAGATCACACCGTCAGGTGATGGGAAGCGTGCCGCCAATCTCGATGGCGCTGATTTGTGGCTGGCTGACGCGGATGGTGACGGTTGGCAGGAACTGCTGTTGCAAGAGAAGGATGCCAGTGAGGTGCATCGCATTGAGCTGATGGGCGCGGCGGCTGCTGGATTTGGCAGCACTGAAGCGTTGCAGGCGCAACTGATCAGCAATGGTGGCAGCAGCGCCGGAGGGGTGTGGTGGAATGGCGCCGGCGGCACGAGCACAGCGGCAAATCTGCTGAGCGGCAGTGGCAATGCAGCCAGTGTGAAGGCGATCAAGGGCCCGGGTGTGGGATACGGCGCTGAGGGGGGGAAATTCCCCTTGAGCCGCAGTTTGGTTGAGCAGGGCAGCAGCAGTGATTACTACGCCATGAACGGTGCCTACCTGGACCGTTCGATGCTGCATCTGAGTGGGGTCAATCAGGCCAATAGCAGTGGCGCATACAGCCAGAAACTGGGCGACGCCTCCCTTGCGAGCTACTTGAGCAGCGGAGCAGCCTGGGAGTTGAAAATTCCGGCCTATGTTTGGAAGCGCTCCGGTGATGCCGCATCGGTTGGCGGTGCCGATCAGGTCCTGTTTGCGGTCAGCACCGGCCAGCCGCAGGCGAGCACCGACCGTAGTGCCAATGCCAGCAAACTTCTTGGCCAGGGTTTTGCTCTCAACATCGACGAAGGCCAGCAGAAGCTGCGGGTGTACTGGAATGGCTCCCAGGTGTGGGAGAGCCCCGAAGCACCAAGTGACGAGGCGAATGTGCTGGATGTGCGTGGTGGCCTGCATAACAACAGCGGAATCAATGAGGCCAAGGAGTATCGCGATGGGACCGCCTATTGGTGGTTCCATGAGCTGATGAGCTCTGCGGCCTATGTGCGCTACCAGCCGGGTGAGTATTCGAAGGGAGGCAATGCCTATGCCGGTAAGTTGCTGCTCAACTTCGCCAGCGCTTCGCTTTACACGGCCTGGGAATCTGGCACTTGGGATAATATTCTGCGCCCCAACGCGGTGAATGAGGGCTTGCAGATCACGATCGATCTTGAGGAAAAACTCTCTCTTGCCGAAGGTGATTTGTATCTCACGGCAAGTGCGGCCTCCGGTGGCTCCGCCGGCATCCATGCTCTGGCGGGCATCGAGTTCAACACCGACAAGCCGCTGGAGGGTTTGGGCCTGAAGGGTCTACAGGCGGCGGGAGATCTCAACGGCGATGGCTATGCCGATTTCGTGGGCTTGGGATCACTGGCTGCTGGCTGGAACTACGACTACAGCCTGGATCTTGTGCACAACAATCTCAATCGTTTGCCCGGTGGGGACGACGGTTGGGTGTCCGGTGTCGATGACGATGAGGAGCTTAAGGATAGTTATTTTAGCGATGCCTCGGCCAATGGTCAGGCCATCACGCGCTCAGTGTTGGTTGCGCCCACCATTGTGTGGGGCTCAGATCAGCCGCTGAACCTGTCTAGCCTGATGCCGATTCTGCGCGGCAACGCCTCAAGCTACCGGCAGAACTCGGATGCCACGAAGACCGATACGCTGGCCTCCTTTGAAAACTTCAGCAGCGAGGTCAACCTCACGATTCAGCCGCTGGGTGATTTCAACGGCGATGGCTTTGATGATCTGGCGATTGCTGATAGTGGTAGCGGTGATGTGTATGTGCTGTTTGGCGGCCTGAATCTCGATCAGGCCACAGCCAGGTTGGATCGGCTAACCGCCTTCTTTGCAGAAACGCGAGCGAAAGACGCGAGCATTCTCAAAACTGGCACCACGAATCGTCAGATCGACACCTATATCAAAGTGTCGGCGGACGGATTTGGTGGCGCGTCGATCAACGCGATCAGCCTCGAGGATGCGTTGGTGTCCATCGATGGCAGCAACGGCGCCAATGCCAGTGCAGCTGGTTCTACGACCCCGATGTTTGGCGGGGTGTCGGCGATCAAGATCGAAGGGTTGGATCCGGCTACCTATCGCACAGGTGTGCGCTTGAGCGCCGCGGGTGATTTCAACGGCGATGGCCGCGCCGATTTGCAGATTAGTTCGGTGCCCACCGCGGGAGGCGATGTGATCCGCACGGTGATCTTTAGCAGTGATCCCACGCTCTCGGTGAATCTGATCGGCACCCCTGGGCTCGACAGCCTCAAGGGAACGCCGGCTGGCGACATCATCCATGGCAAGGAAGGTGGTGACATCATTCAAGGTTTCGGAGGGATAGATGTCATTCTGGCCGGTCCAGGTGATGACACAATCCATCTGGTTGATGAGCGGTTCCGCCGGGTGGATGGTGGAAGTGGTTTTGATGTGCTGGTGTTGGAGGGTGAGAAAAATCAGCGCTGGGATTTCACGCGTCTGGCCTCGTCCGGTCGTGTGCAAAACGTTGAGTTTCTTGATCTGAGCGACTTTGGCAACAATGAAGTTGTGCTCAACGCGGCAGCGGTGTCCGCGATGGCTGGCTCTTCTGGCACGTTGCAGATCGAGGGTGACGTGCAGCAGGTGCAGCCGCTCAGTCGTGTGCTGCAGCAGCTCACGGCCGCCCTGTCCGAGGAAGGTCTGCAGAGCAATGTGCAACAGCTGCTGGCTGATCTCACGCTGCGAGTGGGGTTGTTCTCGCAGAGTGGCTCAGACCTCACCGCTGTGCCTGATCTACTGGCGGAGCAGAGCAAGGATCTGATTTTTGATCTCTTGCGGCGGATCGACGGTGCGCCGATTCAGCGACCGCTGGACACGATGCTGGAGCGTCTTGATGCTTTGGATCCTCGCGAGAGTGGTGCAGCGGCGGATGGGGAAGGCGGGATGAATCTGGCTGGTAATTTCTCCAGTTATGTGGCTGGCCTGGCTCTCACCCACTCCTCCGTGCTGGTTGAGCTCGAGGCCTGGGCAGCGCAACTGGAAGCCGACTATCGCGCGGTCGTCGCACAGATCGATGGTGCGGTCAATGGGGGCGTTGAGGCGGTGTTCCAGCAGCTCAAGCAGCTTCCCGCAGCCTGGCGCACTGAGTTTGCTGCTGAGCTCACGGCCACGAGTTCCCGCAGCGTGGCATTTGAGCAAGTGCTCAATCGGTCCAATGCCGATCCCTATGAGCGCCTGCTGGGCTGGCTGAGTGCGGTAGAGCCGGAGCTCCTCGGGCTTCCCCGGCGTGAGCAGCTCACCGCGAGTAATGAGCCGTTCATGCGAGATGTCTACGCCCAGCACAAGCGCGCGATGGAGTCGGATAGCAACGTCAACGCCGCCCTATTCTATTTGTCGAGGCAGGGCTATTCCTACGACGATTATTTTGGTGATTTTGCTAACCCTGGCTCCGTCATGATTGGCTTCCAGGCTGTGCCCACGCCGTGGCGGCAATTCAAGGATCGTCTGACGACTGCTGGCGCTGATGCTGTGCTGGATCCTTACAGGGATTCATACCTGAAAAAGCTCACTCCAGAGCCTAGTGGCGCGATTAGGGATCTTCCGGAGCTGTTGCGGCTGCAGCGACAGATTGATGCGGTGAAGCCCCTTGTGGAGGCACTTGTGGCCGAGCAGCTGGCTGCTGGTGATTCGGTGCGGTTGAGTACGGATTTCTATCTGAATCAGGCGGATGTGGATGTGGACGGCGTGGTTTTCAACATCTACACGAATGTGTCGGAAAGTCTGTCGGTGGTGGTGTCGAGCAATGTGAGTGTGCTGGTGGATGAGGCGGTGCCAACCGAGCTGACGGCGACCACGCCGTTGTCGCCATCACTGCCTCCATCTGCCCCTACTGACGACATCCCTACTGACGACACAGTGGAGCAGCGTCTGCAAAGCCTTTCTGAGCAGGCGTCGCTTAAGGATCTTGTTTTATCACCGCAGCCGCTGCAGTGGGATGCGGTGAGCCAGACGTTGACCCTGAAGATCCTGCGCTCTGGTTATTTGAGCGGCGACCTAGCAGTGGCGTACCGGATTGAGGGAAACAATGGTCTGGTGGTGCCGCTGCTTGCGGGCAGCGTTGTGATTCCAGGCGGTGCCACGTCAGCGACGGTGACCCTGACGCTGCCCGCCTCGCTGGCGAGTGTGAGCAACTTGGCCTCCCAGCTGCAGGTGTCGCTGGATGCTCCGGAGCGTGAGGCACTGGGTTCTGCAGAACGCAGCAGCTTTGTGTTGAGTTCGCCGGAGCAACGGGCTGCAGATGCAGCAGCGGTGATGGCGGAGCAGGGTTGGCAGAGCGATCGCAATGAAGCGCTGTTCGACCTGGGTCAGGCGCCGCTGCTGGAGGAGGTGATGGTGCTGCAGAGCGCGGATGCACCAGGAGCCGATGACGGCCTGCTCACGATCCAACTGCGGGATCAAGGTGCGCTGGGCAGCCAGAGCGCTAGTAGCAACGATCTGCTGCTACTGCCGGCGGCCGGCGGCGCGCCGGTGAGTGTGTTTGGTGCCGATGAGGTCACGCTGCTGGGCGGCGGTGTGGCCAATGGCGTCACCACCCTGCGGTTGCAGATGACGGAGGACGGCCGTTTTGATCAGCAGGCGAGCAAGAGAGGTGAGGAGCAGATTGCGCTGCTGCCGTCACGCACCTCACCGGGTGTGGTGCTGTTGGCGGGCACGACGTTGTATGCGCCGACGGCGGCGGATGGTCAGCTGTGGCTACAGGGCTCGGGCCGATCGGTGACTGGCGCCGGTGGCCTGGTGCTTGTGCCTGTGGATGGCCCCGATGGTCGCCTGATGGTCAACAGCGTTGTGCTGGCGCCTGGGGCGGCTGGGTATCAGGAAGAGCTGCTGAGCCGGATCAATGGCGGCAGCGGCGTCAAGCGCCTCGCCCTCAAAGAGTTGAGCGGGATGAGCCCTGCGGCGCTGGTGCTGGAGGCGGGGCGCTTCTACCTGCCGGTTGTCAGTACTGCGGCCAGCGGAGCCCTGATCGCCGCGGATGTGCAGCGGCCTGCGCTGCGTGAAGGTAGCGAGAGCAGCCGTGCACGGCTGGAGCTGGGTTTGGGGACTGCAGGTGATTTGACGGTGACGCTGAGCACGGCACTGCTTGTGGTGCCGGGCGAGGCGGGCAGCCGCACGCCGGTGACGGTGTCGCTGACTGGAGCGAGTGGCCAGCAGATGGCTCTTGTGCGTGTCGATGACCTGGCCGGTGGGATCGATGGCGATGGTGACGGTGTGATCGAGAGCCGTCCCGGTGATTCGGGCTACCTCAAGGTGCTGGCCCAGCGCTTGCAGCAAGTGGGCGAGCGGGTGATCGTGAGCGAGAAGCGTTCCCAGCAGAGCCTGGAGCTGGAGGCCGGTGGGATCTACCTGCCCATGCGGTTCAGCGGGATCACGGCCGCGAGCTGGTCGCAGCGATCAGCTCCGACGCTCGCACCACAGGTGGGTGTGTTGGCGCCGCAGGCGATGTCGGCGATCGATCTGGATGGAGCCAGCCAGAGCCGCACGCCGAGTGGTGAGGGAGCGGCGCAGGCGTTGGATGGCAATGCATTAACGAAGTATCTGAATTACGGCAAAGCCAATGCGGGCCTGGAATTCAGCTATGGCTCGGCCGTGCGGATTGAGAGCTTTGTCATTACCACGGCCAATGATGCGCCGGAGCGTGATCCGGCCTCCTATGCCCTGTATGGGGCTGTGGGATCGGAGTGGCGGAAGATCAGTGCGGGGGTCTTGTCGTTGCCCCAAGAGCGCCGTACGGAAGCTGCGGTGGTGACGATCACCAACCCCAGCTTCTACAGCGGTTACCGCCTGGTGTTCCCGTCGTTGAGGTCTGCATCAGCTGCGACTAGCTTGCAGCTGGCGGATGTGCAGCTGCGTGGGGCGGCTGATCAGGGCCAGTGGTTGGTGGATCTGCCGCTGTTGGCCTACGGGCAGAGTGCTCAGAATCTGGTGCGCACAGGCGAGAGCAGCTACGGCGATCGGACGGCCACCCTGAAGGTGGGTTACGCCAAGGGTCTGGCGGCGGTGCAGGCGGGTCCTGTGCTCTATGGCGATGTGGTGTTTGATCAGCGCGGTTTCGATCAGGATGGTGCGCTGACGAACAATCTCAACCTCAAGGCCGATGGAGGAGAGATTGCAACGGTGACAGATGGTCAGGGCCAGTTCGCGTTTGCGGATGGTCTGGGAGTGGCGGCGCTGGTGGGTAACCGCGATGGCGTGATCAATTGGAAGGATGGCTTGTTGATTGCCGGCACACCGACGGTGGACGGCCGCATCAGCTTGGTGGATTCGATCTCAGGTGTGGACCTGGGCTTCCCGCTGGTGGGCCTGCCGGATGGGAGCGGCAATCTGTCAATTCTGACGACGCTGAAATATGCCGCGCTGCTGCGTTGGCGGCCGGAGATGACGTTGCTGGGAGAGGAGTTGAGTCCTGAGCTGATCAGCGGTTATTTCGGTGATCTGATGGTGGGAGCCCCGGCCAGCCTCCAGGACGACAGCTTTTCACCGTATGCGTCATTGCAGTCGTTGGATCGTGGGGAGAGGGAAGCAGCAGTGGACACGCTGGTGTTCAGCTATCAGAACCTCGCTGTTGTGAAGGTTCTGATTGAGTTATTCCGTGAATTGGGTCTTGATTTTGAGAGTGCTCAGGCTAAGGAGATGTGGGGCTATGACCCACAACCAGAGAATGCGGATCGATTGGAGATCACGGCATTTTCAGCGTATGGCTATGCACTGACGCAACGGTTTGGAGCGAGCGGTGAGGTGAATCCAACGGATCGCTTTGGGCGGATGGCGTATGCACAGCAGTTTGATGTGAGCGAGGCGGAGCATCTGCGTGTGGTGCTCAAGGAGATTTTGGGTGTGTATCCGCTGGAGCGTGTGCTCACTGGGCTGGAAGGATCGGGGCTGCCGGCCGGTGATTTGGAAGCGCTGCAAGCAGCCTTGACGGATCAGCGATCAACGGCGCAAGCCGCTGTGGTGGATGACTACCTCGAGCAGAGCTATGGCGAGCTGCTGGATCGGTTGTCGTTGGGCTTAAGCCGAATTGTGCAGACGGTGGAGAGCCGGCTGCGTGAGTCTGCGGCTGTGGGCGAGGAGTTTGTGATTGCGTCGATCGCGGGCTCCAAGCGGTTCATGGTGGAGGAGCTGGCGAGCGAGCTGGTGCGGTTGTCGGTGGATGGTGAATTTGTAGATAAGGCAGAGTTTGAGCAGGCGTATCTGTCGACGTTCTTTACGCCGCTGCTGGTGGATGCGCCGGATCGAGTGAGTGATTTCAGGATCAGTTTGTCGGGCTCCGTCGATGGTGAGCAAGCTCTGATGGAGGTGGCTGGTGAGCCGGCGGAGCCTGTGGGGTTGACGGTGCGTCTGCGGACGCCGGATGGCATGGAACAGGGAGCACCGGATTACGGATTGAGCGTGCGGTTCCGACTGGGTGGCACGGCGATCGAGGGAGTGGATTACGAGCTGGCTGAGGGTTTAGGGGATCGCACGTTGGTGGTACCTGCCGGTGCGAGTGAGGTGGTGCTGCCGATCCGTGTGCTGCGGCCAGCGCAGGGCCATGGGGGGAGGGTTGTGGATGTGCAGCTGCTGTCCAGCGATTCGGGTTATGGGGTGGAGCTCGATCGGAGCGTGGTGCATGTGGTGCTGCCCGGCGGAGCAGCGGTGGCGGAGGACAGCCCACTGCGGCTGGGGCTGGCAACGAGCTTCCGCGAGCAGGTGCTGGTGCGAGAGGCGAATGCAGCGGGAGTGCTGCGAGTGCCTGTGGGAGTAGGGGGGAATTTGGTTCTGGAGGGCGCCGATGGCCGCAA
>NZ_JAGQBE010000080.1 GCF_024345475.1 Cyanobium sp. T1B-Tous | reverse complement strand
GGTGGGTCAGCGGCGTGCAGCGCACCGTGAGGTCGTCGTCATCGAGGAGCAGGGCACCGCTCTCGGCAGCGGATCGCACCCGGTGGGTGCGAAGGGGGTAGCTGATCCGGGTGGAGGAGGTGCGCAGCACCCCTTCGAGGTAGTCGCGCAGGGGATCGGGGCCGTAGAGGTCGATGCCCGTGCAGGTGCCCGCCAGGCCGAGGCTGGCCAGCAGGCCGGGCAGGCCAAATACATGGTCGCCGTGCATGTGGGTGACGAAAATCCGCCGCAGCTGGCTCACCCGCAGATCGCTGCGCAGAAACTGGTGCTGGGTGCCCTCGCCGCAGTCGAACAACCACAGCTCGCTGCGCTGGGGCAGACGCAGCGCCACGGCCGAGACATTGCGGCCCCGGGTGGGCACACCGGAGCTGGTGCCTAAAAAGGTGACCTGCACGGTCGTGCTGCCTCTGGCGCATGTTGCCACGCCGGGCACAATGGGCCCCCTGAGTCGGGAGAAGCAGCCTCCGTGCCCGTATTGCGCTTTCCCCTGGTGTCTTTGCTGGCAAGCGCCCTGGTGCTGACCGGTGCTGCTCCGGGACAGCTGCGGGCCCAGCAGGCCAACCCGCAGGTGCGGGTGCTGTTGCTCGAAACGGTCAAGCTCACGCTGGCGGCGCCTCAGCAGCCCTTGGTTTTGCGGGCCGGTAGCCAGCGCTGGTCGCTGGCGCCGCTGGAGCCGGTGGTGTTGCAGCTGGCTGCCGGCAGCCTTGTGCTGGAACGAGCCGCCGGCGTGGAGCGACTGCCTGCAGTTAGAGAGCTCTGGCTGGAGCCGGCAGCCCAGTCCGCTGGCCCCCCGTTGGATTTGCAGTTCAGCCCCCAGGAAGGCGCCGATTTTCAGCTACAGCAGCGGGGCTATCGCGGCCGACTGCAGGTGCTTGTGGGTAGCTCATCCCTACAGGCCGTGAACCATTTGCCCCTCGAGGCCTACCTTCCCAGCGTGGTGGCTAGCGAGATGCCGGCGAGCTGGCCCCAGGCGGCCTTGCGCGCTCAGGCGGTGGCCGCCCGCACCTATGCCCTGCGCCAGCGCAAGCCAGCTGCCGCTTTTGACGTGAGCGCCACCGTTTCGAGCCAGGTTTACAAGGGTGTTGAGGCGGAAACCCCTTCAACCCGTCAGGCGGTGGTTAGCACCAGCGGCCAGGTGTTGATGTTTGGTCCCAGCTTGGCCAACGCGGTTTTTCACAGCAGCGCCGGTGGCAGCACCGAAAACAGCGGTGATCTCTGGAGCCAGCAGCTTCCCTACCTGGTGAGCGTGCCCGATTTTGATCAGCACAGCCCGGTGCACGCCTGGCAGTTGCGCCTGGAGCCCGAGCAGCTGCAGAAGGCGTTTGGCGAGATCGGCGGTGCCCAGCGCATCGATGTGCTCGCCACCACCGGCTCCGGTCGGGTGCGCCAGGCGCGGGTGACTGGCCCTGCCGGCACCCTGGTGCTCACCGGCGCCCAGCTGCGCAGCCGCCTGGGGCTCAAGAGCACCATGGTGCGCTTTGAGGTGCTGGCCCCACAGCTGGCGGCCCTGCCAACTTCCCTGCCCACCTTCCTTCCTGCCTTGCCGCCGCTGATGCCGCGGGCTGCCGAGCCTGCCATCACCCCGGATCAGGTGCCCGTGCAACTGCCGCCGCCTTCGCTGCTGGCGATCGGCCGGGGCTTCGGCCATGGTGTGGGTATGAGCCAGTGGGGCGCCCACGGCATGGCCAACCGGGGCCAGAGCTACGAGCAGATCCTGCATCACTACTACCGCGGAACGGAGTTGCGCTCCTACGTCAGTCCCTGAAGTTGGAGTTGCGCTCCCTCGTTGATGGGCCGGCCGTGGCTGCTGCGGTGGCGTCCCGCCTGCTGGAAGAGTGCCTGCAGCGGCCCCGGCTTCCCCTGGGACTGGCCACGGGCCGCACCATGGAGCCTGTCTACGCGGCCTTAGCCCAGGAGCTTGAGCAGCTCAGTGGGGCGCAACAGCAGGCGATCCGCCAGGGCTGGCTGAGCTTCAACCTGGATGAATATGTGGGCTTGGCGGCCACCGATACCCGTTCCTTTGCGGCCTTCATGGCTGCCCGGCTGCAGCGCACCTTGGGGTTGCAGCCTGAGCAGGTGCTGCTGCCCGATGGCCTGGCGGCCGATCCCCAGGCTGAGGCCAGGCGCTACGGGTCCGCCCTCGCGGTTGCTGGTGGTGTGGGGCTGCAGCTGCTTGGTTTGGGCTTAAACGGCCATGTGGGCTTCAACGAGCCCCCCTGCGGAGCTCAAGCCCCCTGCCGCTGCCTGACCCTCAGCGCCGCCACCCGGACCCAGAACGCTGGTGCCTTTGGCGGCGATCCCGAGGCGGTGCCGGCCCAGGCGATCACGCTTGGATTGGCGGAGATCCTGGCGGCAGAGCGGATCCTGCTGGTGGTCACCGGGGCCAGCAAGGCGGCCATTTTGAAACGGGCTTTGCAGGAGCCCCCCTGCCCTGAGGTGCCAGCCAGCTGGCTGCAGCACCACCCCCGGCTGGAGGTAGTGGCGGATCGGGCGGCCCTAGGGACGTTCCTGCAGGGCAGGTAGCTGCCATTGCCCTGAAAGGGCCGACGGGCCTGGCCCATAGAGACGGCCCACGAAGAAGAAGGGCCCAGCAGGAGCCGGCAGCCAGTTGGAGACCTTGGCTGGGCCTGGGTTTTCATGCTGGAGATAGATCTCCAGGGAGCCATCTGCCCCCAGCTTCAGGCCCTCGGTGCGATCCCCGATCGAATAGCGGTTGATCGGATTGGCCACCAGCAATCGCTGGGGGAGTGAATACATCGTGATCGACCAGAACTCACTCACCGGCGGTAGCTGGCCGGCGGGGAAGCGCAGCACCCACTGGCGGCGGCCATCGAGCACCTTGCCGTCGGGGCCTTTCTGCTGAGTGGCGTAGAAGGCCTCGGAACTGCTGTTGCCGTAGATCCCCAGCATCGCCCCCATGGCCCGGTAGGTGAGGTAATCGCTCCCGAGTTCCTCGCGGGTGCCGAAGAAGCCCTTGGAACTGCTCTGGGCCAGGGCCTTGCTGCGCAGGTTGGTGGCGGCGGCGGCCACCCCGGCCTCGATGGCGCTGCGGGTGGCGGGAGTCAGTTGTTTGGGGTCAAAGGGCCGCCCCGGGCCGATGCCGATGCGGGCAAAGCGAGTCATCATCCCCTGCTCCGACGGCACGGTGGGCATGAACGGCAGCAGGGCGTTGAGGTAGCCGATGAAGCCGATTCCCTCGGCCTTTGCCGGATCCCAGGCGGGCCAGTTCACCGGCGGAGCGGGCTTGGGCGGCTTGGTCCCTTCGAAGCTCGAAAGGGGGATCAACTGGTATTTCGCCTGCAGCGCCTGAAGCGCTGGGATGTCCCCGGGCCCGTTGAGCTGGGTGCGGGTGAGGCTGCCTACGAAATCTGTCTCGGCGCGGAACACCTTGGTGATCCCCTTGGGCACGCTGCCCTGCCAACGGGGGCCGGCAAACAAATAGGTGCCGGCGCCGCGCCCCGTGGCCCGCACGCCGGTGTAGGCGAAGTTGTGGGTGTAGAGGTCGACCCACTGGTTTACGTAATAGCGGGGTGCCGGCACGGCTGGCAGCTTCAGCACGATCGGTTCAGCCCTTAGATCCAGCCAGGTCCAGGAATAGGGCGTGTCGTTGTTGGGGGTGACGATGTCGGTGTCGGCCGGGGTGGCGGAGCGGCTGTAATGACGGAATCGGTTGAAGCCGCCCACATAGCCCGGAAAGGCCTTGTTCTGAGTCTGGTTCCAGAAGGTCTGGTAGCCCTGCAGGGAGGCATAGGCGTAGAGCCAGGCCTCAGCGGCGATGGCCTTCGCTTCGGCGGGGGTGGGGGCTGGCGCCACAGAGGCGGCTAGGGCTGGTCCCGGCGCGGCGCTGGTCACTGCCATCAGGGCGAGGATCAGCCCCAGGCTTCTGGGCGGACGCTGGTTGCTGGTCTTCATGGCTGGATCGTCGTGATGTCGTTGAGTTGCCAGGTTTTGGCGAAATAGGGCTCGGTGGGGCCGTAGAAGCGGAAGTAGGCAAACCAGCCCTTGCCTGGAGTGGTCTGGATCCAGTTCTTGGCACCGGCAGGCCGGATTGGCCCGAAATCCACATCCACCGAGCCGTCGGCGTTGCTCGCCAGATCGGGCTTGCGGGAGCTGAGGTCGGCGGCGCCCTGGGGGGTGATCAGCGGGCCGCGGCTGAGGTTGTCGTAGAGGGTGATCGACCAGAACTGCTTCACCGGCGCATTGGCCGGCACGCGCATGCGATAGCTGCGGCCGCCGTCGAGCCATTGGCCCTTGGCATCTATGGAGGCCTCCAGATACACCTGGCCGAAGCCCACCACCCGGCCCTGCATCCCCACCGACATGGCTATGGCCTCGTAGAACCAGGAGCTGCGTTCGTCGAACTGCACCCGCAGCTTGTCGGGGGATTCCTGATCCAGATCGAACAGCACGGCGTACTCCCAGTGCTTGCCGGGGTACACCGTGGCGCCAGGGGTGCGCTTGTCGTAGGCGATGGTGCGGGCCATCAGGTCACCCAGCTGGGCCCCCTCGCTGAGGATTCGTGCCTGCCGGGCATCGGGCTTGAAAGGCTGGCCCGGCGCAATGCCCAGGGGCGACAGCATCCCAAACATCATCCGATCGCGGGGGGCGACGGGCTCATTGGCGTAAAGATCACTGAGCAGCCGCCAGTAGGAGAGATCGGCGGGTTGGGCCGACTGCCAGGGGCGCCCGCCCACCTCGCTGTACCCGGTGGCCGCTGGGTTGGTGCGTTCGTTCCAGCCGTAGAGACGGTGCTGGCGCACGGTGGCCTCGGCCACGGCCTTGTCCGGCGCCAGGCCCCGGGTGCCGAACCACACCTGGTTGCTTGGGGAGCGGAAGATGCGGTAGCCCGGGGCCACCACCTCCGGCCCACCGGGGGGAAGGATCAGGTACTTGCCGCCGGCGCCCTTGTCGGGCCCGGTCTGGCCCAGGTCGGTGATCGGCTGCTGCCAGATGTCGAGCACGCCGCCGGCGGTGAGCCCGGCCGGCACCTCCACCACCAGCGGCCCCTGCTTGGCCAGATCCCAGAAGCTGAAGGCGTAGAGGGTAGTGATGTTGGGGGTGAGCATCCCCGCCTTGTCCTGCAGCGTGCGGTAGAGCAGCACATCGCCGTTGCGCACGCCCATGGTTTTCGCCTGGGCGTCGTAGAGGGCCTTGAAGCCCACCGCGGGCAGGGCCCACAGGTAGCCCTGGGTGGCCCGCTGCAGGTCGAGGGTGTCGTAGAGCTTGCGGGCGGTGGCGGCCGTGGGGTAGCCGTTCTCCAGTTGCAGGCGTCCCAAAGCCGGCGTGTCCACGCTGGTTTTGGCTGAGGCGGTGGGTGCGGCCTGGGCCAGGGACGGGCTGCTCAGGGGGGCCAGCAGGGCCAGGATTCCCAGGGATAGCGCTGCGGGGCGGACAGGGGGCATTAAGCGGGGTGCTAGGGAGACTCTGGAAAACCCAGCCTATCTGCGCGAAAATGAGCCTGTAACCGCATGCCAGGACTGGGTTGATGGGCGGCAAGCAGCTTGGCTTCTCGGATTACGAGCTCACAACAGCCAAGAAGCAGACCAAACGGGAGAAGTTTCTCTCTGAGATGGAGGTGGTGGTGCCATGGCAGGCACTCATCGATCTGATCGAGCCCCACTACCCCAAAGCGAGTAAGAAAGGCGGCCGCCCCCCGTATCCACTCGCCACGATGCTGCGGATCCATCTGCTGCAGCAGTGGTATTCCCTCAGTGATCCGGCCATGGAAGAGGCCCTGATCGAGGTGCCCACCATGCGCCGCTTTGCGGGCATCGAGCTGATCAGCGATCGGATCCCGGATGAAACCACGATTCTCACCTTCCGCCACCTGCTGGAGAAGCACGGGCTGGGCGAGCAGATCTTTGAGGTCGTCAAAGCCCACCTCAGTGCGCGGGACATGACGATGCGCCAAGGCACGATCGTTGATGCCACCTTGATCGCGGCGCCCAGCTCCACCAAGAACAAAGAGGGGAAGCGAGATCCAGAGATGCACCAGACCAAGAAGGGCAATCAGTGGTACTACGGAATGAAAATCCATATCGGCGTCGATAAGGACTCCGGACTGATTCATTCAGTGGCCACCACGGCCGCCAACGTGCATGACCTCACCCCTGTCGCCGAGCTGTTGCATGGTGATGAAGAGGTGGTTTACGGCGACGCCGGCTACAACGGCATCGCCAAGAGGGGCGATATAGCGGGCAATTCAGCAGAATTCCGAGTAGCGATGCGTCCCGGAAAACGGCGATCCTTGCCGAACACCCCAGATGGGAAGCTGCAGGATCTGATCGAGACAGCCAAGTCACACGTACGCGCCAAGGTCGAGCATCCGTTCCGGGTTATCAAACAACAGTTCGGCTTCCAGAAAACCCGGCTGCGTGGCATGGCCAAGAACCGCTGCAAGGTCAACGTGATCGCTGCACTCACGAACCTATTCTTAGCGCGCCGCCTGTTGCTCTTGGCGACATGAACGGAGGGAATGGTGTGTCCGGGGGGCCTCAATAGACCTCAAAACCACCAAAAAATAGGTGGGAAATAACGGCAGAGCACTTATGGGAGCCCTGCTAAATCAAATTGCAGTCGAACGCGACAGTTTTGAATTCAGAAGCTTCTTAATCCCATGTTGCCCAGAGACTCCCTAACCAGCTAGTTGTTTGATTGTTGGAACAGCCCATGGCTTGCTATCAACAGACTAGGGCTTGTTGTCTATAGGGAAGAGTCGAACTCTGCGATTAGTTCGCTCAGCTCTGATGCCCCAACTGTGTAGATCTCATTACAGAAGTGGCAGGTAAGTTCGGCATGGCCGTCCTCCACTAAAATTGAGCTCAGTTCAGCTTGGCCAAGCAGTTTCAGGGCGCTGACGCTGCGCTCCCTGCTGCAGGGGCAGTGGAACCGCACCGGCGTACAGGCCTCAGCATCTTCTAGGGGCTGGGGATCGAGGTCTGGAAAAATATCTTCGAGCAGGTTGTGTAGCTGGCCTTCGCACTCGGCTAGTCGTTGGCTGAAGTGCTTCACCTCGCGGCAGCGCTCCTCGAGAAGGGCCACTAGCGCTGGTTCGCGGGCGGCCTTTGGCATCACCTGCACCAGCACGCCGCCACTGCAAACCACACCACTCTTGTCGAGCTGCTCGCCCACGAATACCGCTGAAGGGGTCTGCTCGGAGTGCAGCAGATAGGAAGCCAGGTCTTCGCCGATGCCGCCGCTCACCAGCTCCACCGTTGAGCTGAAGGGCTCGCCTTCACCCAGATCTCGCACCACGTGCAGATAGCCGGTGCCGCAGGCGGTTTTGAAGTCAAAGTGGGCCAGGCCTTCTGGATCTTTCAGCAGCTCGAGCTCCAAGCCCGGGTAGCCCACATGGCCGCGCACAGTGCCGTTGCGGCCCGCATCCACCATCAGGCCCTTCAAGGGGCCATCGGAGGCAATCCGCAGGTTGACACGGCCATGGGCCACCTTCATCGAGCTGGCCAGCAGCAGCCCAGCCGTCATGGCCCGGCCCAGCAGGGCACTGGCGAGAAAAGAGAGCTGGTGGCGCTCCCTGGCGGTGCGGCTGGCCTGGGTGGTACTGACCGCCACCATGCGGATGCCGCCGCCGGCGGCCGTGGCCCGGAGAAGTTGGTCGCTCAAGGCTGGTTTTCCTGGGGGGTGGCCATCGTTGGAGCCATCGTAGGCAGCGCGCCGAGAGGTTCCAGCTGACCCTGCTCCAGCCGCCAGCCTCCATCGATCACGCCGCGAAATAGCTCCGGCTCGTGGGTGACCACCAGCACGGCCCGCTCCTGGGACAGGGCCGCCAACAGCTCCAGGATTTCGCCACGAACGGCCCAGTCGAGGCCTGCGGTGGGTTCATCCAGCAGCAGCACCCGGGGGTTGCGCAGCAGCTGCACTGCCAGGGCCAGGCGCCTTTGCTGGCCGCCGCTGAGCTGCTCCGGCGCCTGCTGCAATGACAACCCTTCCATACCCACCAGTTGCAGGGCTGCCTGGGCCTCTTCTGCTGTGAGCCGGCGGTGACCGAGCTTCAGCTCCTGCCCCACGCTGAGGCCGAGGAAATGGCGCTCCGGAAACTGAAATACCAGGCCGCATAGCCAGCGAAGCTGGCGACCATTGAGCCGCTCGCCTTCCCACAGCACCTGGCCGCTAGAGGGCTCGGCCAAGCCGCTGATCACCTCCAGCAGGGTGGTTTTGCCACTGCCACTGCGGCCGGCCACCAGGGAAGCGCGGCCCACGGCCAGGGTGAGGCTGACGCCGCAGAGCACCGGTGCCACCGCCGTGGCCGGTTGGTAGCTGACGTTGCGGAGCTCAAGCATCCCCCCAGCATGCCGGCGGGCGTGTTTGATTGAGCCAGTTCTCTGTTGCAGCCAATCCGCCATGGAGGTGCGTTTCCGCGAATTCAATCCCTTCAACTGCTGGATCTGGATGCGTTTCCCCCACCCGGTGGGTTCGGGTGAGCGCGGCTACTTGGAAACCGCCTTCGATAGTTGGTTTTACCTGGGCAAGTTGGGGGGCTTCAACGCCGAAAACCTCCAGGCCCACGAGGAGGGCGCGGAGCTGGGCTGGATGGCCTACAGCCACGAGGCTGCTGCCGGCGCCCTGCCAGCCCTGATGCACAACATGGGCCCTATGGAATATCAGGAGGAGTGGGCGCGTTGCTGGGTGGATCTCGGCACCAGTGATGCCTTCGCCCTCGACGTGTTGATCAATGCCCTGGGCCAGCTCAACAACGACGTGCTCGAAATTGAGGAGTTGCTGATTGGTGGCCTCAACGACGACTGGCCGATCGAGGAGCAACCCGATGCCCTGTTCCCTGGCCTCGATGAGCTTGAGGACGAAGACAACGACGAAGACGACAACGATGAAGATGACGAAGACGTTGGTGAAGCTGACGATGATTATGAAGACCCCCAGTCCCGCGACTAGAAAGCAGCGTGACTCGGGATCTGCGCCGTCTGCTAATTACCCCCGGTCGCTTGCCCGCCGGCCCCTCTGCTGGCGCTGAGCTGGAGCTGGATCGCCAGGAGCTCCATTACCTCACCCGGGTGCTGCGCTTGCGCCCCGGTGATCGCTTTGCGGTGGTGGATGGG
>NZ_JAGQBE010000008.1 GCF_024345475.1 Cyanobium sp. T1B-Tous | reverse complement strand
CAAGCGCACCCTGCCGCGCCGGGACGCGCTCTGATGCCTTCGGCCCAACTGCCCACCCGGCGGTTTGGTCGGACCGAGCTGGCCATGCCGGTGCTGTCGCTGGGTTGCATGCGCTTTCAGCAAAGCTGGACCGATCTGCCTCCCGACCAGATCAGTGGGGCCAGCCAGGCCAACCTGCGGGCCATCCTCGAGAAGGCGGTTTCGGCGGGCTTTCACCACATCGAGACGGCCCGTCACTACGGCACCTCGGAGCGCCAGCTGGGCTGGCTGCTCGACCAGGTGCCCGATCCCCTGCGGATCCTGCAGACCAAGGTGCCGCCCCAGGCCGATCCGGCGGTCTTCGAGGCGGAGCTCGCCACCAGCTTTGAGCGGCTGGGCGTGGCGCGGGTGGATCTGCTGACGCTCCACGGCCTCAACCTGCCCGAGCATCTGGAGCAGAGCCTGCGGCCGGGTGGCTGCCGGGACGTGCTGCGCCGCTGGCAGGCCGAGGGGCGGATTGGCCATGTGGGCTTCTCCACCCACGCCCCCCTGCCCCTGATCTGCGAGGCGATCGCCAGTGACGCCTTCGACTACGTGAACCTGCACTGGTATTTCATTTTTCAGGACAACCGTCCCGCCCTCGAGCTGGCCCGGGCCCATGACCTGGGTGTGTTTGTGATCAGCCCGACCGACAAGGGCGGCCACCTGCACACCCCCTCCGCCCGTTTGAGCGCGCTGTGTGCGCCCCTGCATCCGATCGTGTTCAACGATCTCTTCTGCCTGGCTGAATCCGCGTCTTCAGGAGCGCCCGCTGTGCACACCCTCAGCCTTGGGGCCGCCCACCCCGACGACCTCGACCTGCACCTGGAGGCGGTGGCCCAGCTGGAGCAGGCGCAGGCCCTGGTGGTGCCGGTGCAGGCGCGGCTGGAGCAGGCCCGGCGGGACGCCCTCGATCCGGCCTGGCTGGCCAGCTGGGAGCAGGGTCTGCCGGAGTGGTCGGAGCTGCCTGGGGAGCTCAATGTGAAGGTGCTGCTCTGGCTGCACAACCTGCTGGAGGCCTGGGATCTGGAGAGCTTTGCCCAGGCCCGTTACGGCTTGCTCGGCCGTGGCGGCCACTGGTTTCCTGGTCAGAGCGCCGATCTGCTGGACCAGGTGGTGAACGAGGCCGAGCTGCGGGCGGCGTTGGCCGGCAGCCCCTGGGTGGATCACATCCCTGGACTGCTGCGGCGCCTGCGCGATCGGCTCGGCGGTCAGCCCGTCAACCGCCTGATGACCTCCTGACGCCCTTTGGTGGGGCAGGGGCTCCCAGGGGCTGCTTGGCCGGCACCCCTACGGCCCGGGGGTAGGTGCGGGGACAGGGGGCCAGGGGCTGCACCACCAGGGCGTGGCGGACACCCCGGCCGCCGGGCAGCTCCCGGGCCAGGCAGCGCTCGGTCGCGGCCTTCAGGGGGGCCAGGGCGGCGTCGAGATCCCGTTGGTCGGAGGCCGACCACTGGCCGCGGTAGAGCAGGGCCCGGCCCTGGGGTTGGAGCAGGGGCACCAGGTATTCGGCTACCACGGGTGCGCTGGCCACGGCCCGCGCCAGGGCCCAGTCGAACTGGCCCCTGCAGGCCTGCTGCTGGCCGGTGCGCTCGATCCGTTCGCAGCGCAGGCTCACCCGCTCCCCCAGCCCCAGGGCCTCGGCCATGGCCCGCACCGCGTCCACCTTGCGACCCACCGAGTCCACCAGGGTGAGCTGGGCCTGGGGGAAGGCGATCGCCAGCGCCAGGCCCGGGAAGCCCCCTCCCGTGCCCACGTCGATCAGCCGCAGGGGCTCCTGGGCCGCGGCCGATTGCAGCAGGGGTGCCAGGGGCCAGAGGCTGTCGAACACCTGGGCAATCCAGAAGTCGTCGTCCTCCACCAGGCGGGTCAGGTTGACCCGGCCGTTCCATTGGCGCAGCTGGTCCTGCAGGTCGAGCAGCAACTGCTCCTGGCCAGGACTGGGCTGCCAGCCCAGCTCCTGCCAGAGGACAGTGCCGGTGAGGGTGCGGGCCATCCAGCGTGGCGGTGGGGTTTCTGATCTCTAGGATCCCGCAGACCGGATGTCCTCGCCGGTGCGGTGCCATTGGCCAGTTCTCCACCCCCTTCCCCAACCAGCTACTACGCCCTGCTCCAGGTGCCGGAGACGGCCTCGCCGCAGGACTTGCGTCAGGCCTTCCGCGGGCTGAGCAAGCGCTACCACCCCGACACCACCGTGTTGCCGCCGGCTGAGGCGGCGGCTGCCTTCCAGCAGTTGCAGCAGGCCTATGCGGTGCTCAGCGATCCCGCCCAGCGGCAGCGTTACGACGCCCAGCTCCATCCCGCACCGCCGCTGCGGTCCCCGATCCCGCCGCCGGTAGCCCCGGCTCCCAGGCCCGCCTCGGTGCGGCGTGATCTCTCCGGCGGGGAGTGGCTCGCCCTGCTGTTGCTCGGATTCGCCCTGCTGGTGAGCCTGGTGCTCGGGGTGGGGGTGGCCTGGATGCGCGGCGTCGAACTGGTGCAGTGGCCCTCCTGGTGGAGCGAACCGGTGGTTGCCGCCGGGCTCGACTCCGGAGCCGCCAAGATGACAGGGTTGGCTCCATGACCGATTTGCCCAGTCCCGAGACGCCCCTGTATCACCATCCCCTGCCGGCCCTGGAGCATTGGCTTGGGGAGCTGGGGGCGAGTCGTCAGCGCGCCAACTCCTGCCTCTGGGATCTGCATCGTCCGGAATGGAGCGCCCAGATCGAACTGGAGGTGGAGGAGCTCAAGGTGAGTTGGCACCGCGATGGTCAGGTGTCAGTCCGCCACTTCCCCTACGGCCTGTCCCGTGCCGATGCCGAGGCGGTGATTCTGGCCGGCCCCTAGGGATTGCCTGATCAGCGGTCAGCGGCAGATGGCGCTGCGGCGCTCGGCGTCCGTGGCGATGGGCCCGCAGTTGATCCAGCGCGCCAGGGAGTCTTCGACGTCGGTGAACAGCACCAGGACCCCACCGCAGAGGAGTACCAGCACGCCACTCACCAGCCAGTGTTGTTTGGTCATTGCTGCCGGTGGTTCAGGGCCAGGGCCAGGCTATGGCCCAGGTTCTGGGCTTGCCACTGGGCGGCCAGGGCCACGGCCGTGAGTGGTTCCAGGGGCGGGAGCTGGGCGAGGACCGGCGTCTGGGCTAGCTCGGCCAGGGTGGCGGGGTTGTCCCGATGGAGGGGACCGTTCAGCACCAGGCCCAGCAGGGGGATGGCGCGGCGGCGCAGGGCCTCCACCGAGAGCAGGGTGTGGTTGAGGGTGCCCAGGCCGCTGCGGGCCACCAGCAGCACCGGCAGCCCCCAGACCGCCAGCTGGTCAATCTGAAGCCAGTCGCGCCGCAACGGCACCAGCAGGCCCCCGGCGGTCTCCACCACCAGGGGGCCCGACACCGCCGGCAAGGCCAGCCGGGCCCGATCGAGGGCGATGCCTTCCTGTTCGGCGGCCCAGTGGGGCGACACCGGTGCCCGCAGCCGGTAGGCCTCCGGCAGCAGGCGCTCAGCCGGCAGCTGCAGCAGTGCTTGTAGCCGTCCACTGTCCCCCCCGCCCTCGAGGCCGCTCTGCACCGGCTTCCAGTAGTGGGCGCCCAGGCCCTGCACCACCAGGGCGCTCACGACCGTCTTGCCCACGTCGGTGTCGGTGCCGCAGATCACCAGTTGGGGCGCCGGTTGGTTGGGCTGGGGCAGGGGCTGGGGCACGCTCATCGCTCCCGGCGCTGGCCCAGCAGCACCAGCACGTCCCAACTCACCCGTCCATGGCCCGGCCAGCAGTCCAGCAGCCGGCGGAGCTGGTCTGGATTGAGGCGGCGGGACCGGCTGGCGCTGGCCCCCAGGGTTTTGAGCTGCTGCAGAAAGCCAAGGCCGCTGCCATAGGCGCGGCTGAAGGTGAGCCGGTGGCTGTGCCGCAGCTCCAGCCCCCCGCTCCTGGCTGCGGCCAGGAGGACGTCGGCCTGGGGCAAGGGCAGGGCCGTGCAGGGCACTCCGGCGGCTGCGGCGGCCCGGTGCCACTGGGGGAAGCTGGCGGCCGTGGGGACCGCCAGGGCCAGCCATCCGCCTGGGCACAACGCGCTGCACCAGTGCTGCAGCTGGGCGGCGGGGTCCTCGAGCCACTGCAGGGCAAAGCTGGAGGTGAGCAGGGCGGCCTGCTGCAGAGCGTGCGGCAGCCCCTGGTTGAGGTCCCACACCAGCTGGCAGTCGGGGCGGGCCAGGGGGTTGTGGGCCAGGAGCTCCGCGCACAGATCCAGTTGCAGCAGGGGGCCGGGCTCGCCTTGGCAGCCCAGGGCCTGGCCCACCAACCCGCTGCCGGCGCCCAGGTCAGCCCTGGGGCCGTCGGGCACCGGGAGTGCGGCACAGAGGTGGGCCAGCCGCCAGGCCACCCCCTGCTGCAGGCGGGCCTGGAGGGCATAGTTGCGCGCCTGGCGGCTGAAGCGCGCGCTCACCTGGTTGCTGAAGTCAGGGCTGCTGAAGGGAGGGGAGGTCATGGCAGTCCCTCGATCCAGCCGCACACCAGGGGGTCTAGTGCTGGGCTGAGCAGGCAGTGCCCCACCCCGGCCAGCACCAGGATGTCGGCGGTTGGCACCGCGTTCCGCAGGAGTTGGCGCGCTTCCGGAACCACGATCTGATCCTCCCCTCCCTCCACGATCAACACCCGGGCCTGGGGGGGGAAGCCGGCCGGCAGCCCCGCGGTGCTGGTCAGCAGCTGGAGATCCTCCTCCAGCTGGTGCCGGCCCCTGTCGCTCAGGGGTTCGGCGGTGATGCCAGGCGGCAGCAGGCTGGTGGGCTGGGGGGCGGCGGCCCGCTGCTGGAAGGTCTTCAGCATGGCTTCCGCCTGGGGCCCGCCTAGCTGGTGGGCCATGGCTGTCATGGCGTGGCGCAGGGGGCGGCCCTCCCGGCCCTCTGGCACAAAGCGGCCGAAGCTGGCCAGCAGCACCACCGCATCGGCGCGCTCCAGCACGGGGGTGGGCAGCAGGTGGAGACCGAGGGAGTGGGCGATCACCACCCGGGGGCCTCCGCCCTCCAGCCAGTCCACCGTCTGGGGGGGGCGGGGGCCATAGCCCCGGTCGCCGCATTGGCCGTGCCAGCCCCTGGCGGTCCAGGCGGCCTGCAAGGGCCCCCAGCGCTGGGCATCGCTCGCCCAGCCGTGCATGGCGATCAGTTGCATGGGGGTGGTCCCAGGGCTGACAGCAACCGCTCCAGGCTGCCCTCCGGCAGGTCGTGACGCAGCACCAGGCGCAGGCGCGCCGTGCCCTCGGGCACGGTGGGCGGCCGGATCGCCACGCTCAGCAGACCCGCGGCCTCCAGCCGGTGCTGCAGGGCCAGGGCGCAGCCGTCATCCCCCACCAGCAGTGGCAGGATCGGCCCCGTCCCGGGGGGGCGCGGCCAGCCGGCCGCTTCGAGGGCGGTGCGCCAGCGCGCGGCCCGTTGCAGCAGCTCCCGCCCGCGCGGATCGGCTTGCAGGCAGGCCAGGGCTGCCAGGGCCGCGGCGGCCAGGGGTGGGGCCAGGGCCGTGGTGTAGCGGAAGGGACCGCTGAATTGCAGCAGCCACTCCATCACCAGGCTGCCGCCGGCCAGGAAGGCTCCGCCGCTGCCGAAGGCCTTGCCGAAGGTGCCGCTGATCAGGGCGATCTCGGGCCGGCCTCCCTCGCCGTTAAGGCCGTAGCCCAGGCCCCTGCCGCCGGGGCCCATTACCCCGAGGGCGTGGGCTTCATCGAGCAGCAGGGCGGCGCCGTGGCTCGCGCACAGGGCGGCCAGGGCCCCCACCTCCGGGCTGGTGCCCTGCATGGAGAACAGGCTTTCGCTCAGCACCAGCAGGCGCTGGGTGGGCCGCTCCCGTCGGGCGGCCTGCAGCCGTTGCTCCAGGGCGGCCAGGTCGTTGTGGGCAAAGCGTTGCAGCCGGGCGCCGCTGGCCCGCACCCCGCTGAGCAGGGAGTGGTGGATCAGCCGGTCGGCCAGCACCAGGCTGTGACGATCGGCCAGGGCGGTCACCGCCGCCAGGTTCGCCTGGAAGCCGCTGGGGAAGAGCAACACCCGCTCCCGCCCCAGCCAACTGGCCAGGGCCGTCTCCAGCTGGGCATGCACCGGCCGGCTGCCGCTCACCAGGCGGGACGCCCCAGCACCGACCCCTTCGCCTGCCGCCGCGGCCTGGGCTGCGGCCACCAGGCTGGGGTGGCGGCTAAGCCCGAGATAGTCGTTGCTGGCCAGATCCAGCAAGGGGGCTGCTGGATGGGGATGGGTGCTGGTGGGGAGGGTGGCGGCTTCCAGGGAGCCGGGGGCCTCACCGGGCCTGAAGCTGCGCAACGCCCGGCGCCGCTCGGGGGCGATCGCGGCGAGTTGCTGCTCCAGGTCGTCGCGCCACAGCGTTCTGGATCCCAATGATCTGACCGCGTCACCCAAACGCTAGGTCCAGGCAGGGCAGGGCTGGGTCAGGCCTGGGGCCCATAGGATGGGCTGATGACACAGCCCCGCCAGCAGCGTGCCTGATTCGGTGCTGGATCCAGGGGCGATTTTTCCCTTCCCGCTCGACGACTTCCAGCTGGAAGCCATCGATGCGCTCAACCAGGGCCATTCGGTAGTGGTGAGTGCCCCCACGGGCTCCGGCAAAACCCTGGTGGGGGAGTACGCCATCTACCGCGCCCTGGCCCATGGCCAGAAGGTGTTTTACACCACGCCCCTGAAGGCCCTCTCCAACCAGAAACTGCGCGATTTCCGCGAGCAGTTCGGCGCCGACAAGGTGGGCCTGCTCACCGGTGACCTGAGCCTCAACCGGGAGGCCCAGGTGGTGGTGATGACCACCGAGATCTTCCGCAACATGCTCTACGCGGAAGCCGATTCAGGCGATGACCCGCTGGAGGGCGTGGAGGCGGTGGTGCTGGACGAGTGCCACTACATGAACGACTCCCAGCGGGGCACCGTGTGGGAGGAATCGATCATCCATTGCCCGCCGCCCATCCAGCTGGTGGCCCTGTCGGCCACGGTGGCCAATGCGGGCCAGCTCACCGATTGGATCGAGCGGGTGCATGGCCCCACCCGGCTGGTGTTCAGCGACTACCGGCCGGTGCCTCTGGCCTTCAGCTTCTGCAGTGCCAAGGGCCTGCACCCCCTGCTCAACGACGAGGGCACGGGGCTCCATCCCAACTGCAAGGTGTGGCGCGCCCCCAAGGGCAGCCACCGCAAGGGCCCGAAAACGCCCAAGCCACCCCAGCCCGAAGCGCCGCCGCTCGGTTTTGTGGTGGCCCAGATGGCGGAGCGCGACATGCTGCCCGCCATCTATTTCATCTTCAGCCGTCGCGGCTGTGACAAGGGGGTCAAGGAGCTGGGCAAGGCCACCCTGGTCACCCCAGCCGAGCAGGCCCGCATCAAGGCGCGGCTCGATGCCTTCGTGGCGACCACCCCCGAGGCCGTGCGGGAGGGGGGCCACGCCGAAGCCTTGCTGCGCGGCATCGCGGCGCACCACGCCGGCGTGCTGCCGGCCTGGAAGGAGCTGATCGAGGAGCTGTTCCAGCAGGGGTTGATCAAGGTGGTGTTCGCCACCGAAACCCTGGCCGCCGGCATCAACATGCCGGCCCGCACCACCGTGATCTCGGCCCTCTCCAAACGCACGGAGCGGGGCCACCGGGCGTTGATGGGCAGCGAATTCCTGCAGATGGCTGGCCGGGCCGGCCGCCGCGGGCTCGATTCCCAGGGCTACGTGGTGACGGTGCAGAGCCGCTTTGAGGGGGTGCGCGAGGCGGGCCAGCTGGCCACGGCGCCCGCCGATCCCCTGGTGAGCCAGTTCACGCCTAGCTACGGCATGGTGCTCAATCTGCTGCAGCGCTACGACCTGGCCAAGGCCAAGGAGCTGGTGGAGCGCAGCTTCGGCCGCTACCTGGCCACCCTCGATCTGGCTGAGGACGAGGCCCGGATTGCCCAGCTGATGCAGCAGCTCGACAGCCTGGAGGACGGCTCCGGCGAGGTGCCATGGGACGACTTTGAGGACTACGAGAAACAGCGGGGTCACCTGCGCGAGGAGCGCCGCATCCTGCGCATCCTGCAGCAGCAGGCCGAGGAAACCCTCGCCCACGAGCTCACCCTCGCCCTGCAGTTCGCCAGTGAAGGCACCTTGGTGAGCCTCAAGGCCCCCCAGCTGCGCGGTCGGGTGACGCCGGCGGTGATCGTGGAGAAGGTGAAGGGGCCGGGCCAGTTCCCCTTGCTGCTCTGCCTCACCGACGACAACGTTTGGCTGCTGCTGCCCTGCGGTGCCGTGGTGGCCCTCCATGCCGAGCTCAGCTGCCTGCAGGTGAGCCAGGTGGACGCGCCCGAGTTGCGCCATGCCGGCGAGCTGCGCCACGGGGATCAGGCCAGCGGTGGCCTGGCCCTGGCGGTGGCCTCCATGGCCAGCCGGCACGACATGGTCACCCCCCAGTACGACCTGGCCGGCGAGGTGCAGGCCCATGCCCGGCTGGTGCACGACCTGGAGGAGCAGCTGGAGCTGCATCCGGCCCACCGTTGGGGCGACCGGCGCCAGCTCAAGAAGCACCGCCGGCGGATGGAGGAACTGCAGCTGGAGATTGACGAGCGCCAGCGGCTGCTGCACTTCCGCTCCAACCGCCACTGGGATACCTTCCTGGCCCTGATCGAGGTGCTGCGCTTCTTTGGGGCGCTGGCGGGGGCCGAGGGGCTGGAGCCCACCGAGGTGGGCCGCACCGTGGCCGCCCTGCGCGGCGACAACGAGCTGTGGCTGGGGCTGGCCCTGATGAGCGGCCATCTCGATGAGCTCGATCCGCCCCAGCTGGCGGCCGTGTTCGAAGCCATCTCCACCGAAGTCAACCGGCCCGATCTGTGGTGCGGCTTCCCACCGCCTCCGGCCGCCGAGGAGGCCCTGCACGATCTGCGGGGCCTGCGCCGCGAGCTGGAGCGCCAGCAGGAGCGCGCCAAGGTGACCTTCCCGCTCTGGTGGGAGCCCGAACTCACCGGCCTGGTGCATGCCTGGGCGAAGGGAGCCAGCTGGAGCGACGTGATCGCCAACACCTCCCTCGATGAGGGCGATGTGGTGAGGATCCTGCGCCGCACCGTGGATCTGCTGGCCCAGGTGCCCTACTGCGAGGCGATCAGCGAGCAGCTGCGAACCAAGGCCCGCGCCGCCCTTAAGGCCATCAACCGCTTCCCGGTGTGCGAGATCGAGGACTTGCTGGCCAGCGGCAACGGTCAGCTGGATCCGGCGATCGAGCGCCCGATGCCGTGATCAATCCGGCCCGCATTCGCATCCTTGCCGTCGGCAAGGTGCGCAAGGGCTGGGTGCAGGAGGGCGTGGCCCTCTACTGCAAGCGGCTGCCCGGGCTGGTGATCACCGAGCTCAAGGACTCCACCATGGCCAAGGAGGCCGAGGCGATCACGGCTGCTCTGCATCCGGACGAACGGCTGGTGGTGCTCACCGAAGAGGGAAGCCCCACCGACTCGGTGGCTTTCGCCGAGCAGCTGCGCGGTTCGGGCTCCGATCGCCTGGCATTTGTGATCGGCGGCGCCGATGGCCTGGATCCGGTCCTGAAGGCCCGTGCCACCTGGCGCCTCAGCCTCTCCCCGATGACCTTCCCCCACGAGCTCGCCCGCCTGCTGCTGCTGGAGCAGCTGTATCGCGCCACCTCCATCCTCCAGGGCGGGCCCTATCACCGGGCCTGAGCCGCCGGCCCGGTGCTCAGATCCCCAGCCGCTGCCAGATCACGTCCAGGTTGTCCTGGTGCAGGTCGGTGGAGAAGCAATCGGCCAATTGCTCAGCGTTGAGGCGGCTGGTCACGTCGGCATCGGCCTCGAGATTGGCGCGGAAGTTGCCCCCCTCGGTGTTCCAGGCGGTATGGGCGTTGCGCTGCACGATCCGGTAAGCGTCTTCGCGGTTGATGCCGCTCTCCACCAGGGCCAGCAGCACCCGCTGGCTGAACACCACGCCGCCGTACACGTTCATGTTGCGGGCCATGTTGCCGGGGTACACCCCCAGACCCTTCACCACGTCCGTCATCTCCCGCAGCATGAAGTGCAGGGTCACCGAGCAGTCGGGCAGCATCATGCGCTCCACGGAGCTGTGGCTGATGTCGCGCTCGTGCCAGAGGGCGCAGTTTTCCAGGGCTGCCACCACATAGCTGCGCAGCACCCGGGCCAGGCCGCCGATGCGCTCGCTGCGGATCGGGTTGCGCTTGTGGGGCATGGCCGAGCTGCCCTTCTGCCCCTTGGCGAAGTTCTCCTCCACCTCGAGCACATCGGTGCGCTGCAGGTTGCGGATCTCGGTGGAGAAGCGCTCCAGGGCGGCGCCCACCAGGGCCAGGGTCTGGATGTATTCGGCGTGGCGATCGCGGGAGATCACCTGGGTGCTGGCCGTGTCAGGCACCAGGCCGAGCTTGGCGCAGGCGATGGCCTCCACCTGGGGATCGGTGTTGGCGTAGGTGCCCATGGCGCCGGAGATCTGGCCCACGCTCACCATGCGCTCGAGCCGCTCGAGCCGTTCCTGGTTGCGCACCACCTCCGCCAGCCAGCCGGCCACCTTGAAGCCGAAGGTGATCGGTTCGCCGTGGATGGCGTGGGAGCGGCCGATCATCACGGTGCCCTTGTGGGCGCGGGCGAGAGCCTTGAGGGCCTCGGCCAGCTGGTCGAGCTCGATCCGCAGCAGCGCCACGGAGGCCTTCATCTGCAGGGCAATGCCCGTGTCCAGCACGTCCGAGCTGGTCATGCCCACGTGGATGTAGCGGCCGGCATCGCCCACGTGCTCGTTCACGTTGGTGAGGAAGGCGATCACGTCGTGGCGCACCTCGGCCTCGATCTCGAGGATGCGCTCCACACTGAAGGAGGCCTTCGCCTTGATGGTGGCCACGGCGTCGGCAGGCACCCGGCCCAGCTCGCAGTTGGCCTCGGTGGCCGCGATCTCCACATCCAGCCAGCTCTGGAACTTCGCTTCCTCGCTCCAGATGGCGCCCATCTCGGGCAGGGTGTAACGCTCGATCAAGGCCGCGCCTGGCTCACATCCAGACCAATGTATGGGGGCGCCCCCTGGACTCTGCTCAGGCCGCCGTTGTGAGCTGGCGGTGGGACACTTCCCAATGCACCTGTTGGCCCCAGGCCTGCTGCCGCACCCAGCAGCGGCCCCCGCGGCACTGGATCAGCTGGAAGGGGGGCAGGTCGGGAGGTTGGTTGCGCAGTTTGACGAAACTGCCGGGGTAGAGCAGCTCCAGCACGTTGTTGGCCATGGCCGCTACCGGTCGTTGGGGGCCATCCTCTGCTGGGTTTTGGTGGGAGTGCCCCGTTGCTTGGAATGTGTTCCGTTTGCGTTGTGGTTTGATCACAAAAGCGCGAGTGCCATGGCCCGCAAGCAACGTCTGGATCTGGAGCTCGTGGCCCGCGGCCTGGCCGCCAGCCGTCAGCAGGCCCAGCAGCTCATTCGCGCGGGACGGGTGCGCCTGGGTGATCGGGTGCTCGACAAACCCGGCACCGAGGTGCTGCCTGAGGCGGAGCTGCAGGTGCAGCAGCCCCCCCGCTTCGTCTCCCGCGGCGGGGAGAAGCTGCTGATCGCCCTCGACACCTTCCCCCTGGCGGTGTCCGGCAGGGTTTGCCTGGATGGGGGCATCTCCACCGGCGGCTTCAGCGATTGCCTGCTCCAACACGGGGCATCCCGCGTCTACGGCATTGACGTGGGCTACGGCCAGACCGCCTGGAGCCTGCGCAGCGATCCGCGGGTGGTGTTGCGCGAGCGCACCAACCTGCGCCATCTCAGCCCCGCTGATCTCTACGGGGCCGATGATCCCTGGCCCGACCTGGCGGTGGCCGACGTGTCGTTCATTTCCCTGGCCCTGGTGCTGCCGGCCCTGCTGGGGTTGCTGCAGCCCGATGTCCCGGCGGATCTGGTGCTGCTGGTCAAGCCCCAGTTTGAGGTGGGCAAGGCCCGGGTGGGCAAGGGAGGGGTGGTGCGCGATCCCGTGGCCCACGGCGATGCCATTGCGGGCGTGATTGGCGCGGCCGCGGCGTTGGGGCTGCAGGCCTGCGGCCTGGTGGCGTCGCCGATTACCGGCCCGGCCGGCAACCATGAATATCTGCTCTGGCTGCAGCGCTTGGCTGGTGGGCCCCAGGAGCTGGAACAAGCCGCCACGGTGAGCCCTGACCAAATCAGAGCCCTGGTGGCCAGCACGCTGGCCTCCAGGGCAGCTCACTCAGACCGTTGAACCCGGGTCAGATGGCTCCGCTGTCGCGGTCACCGGTGCGGATGCGGATCACCGAGTCGATCGTGCTCACGAAGATCTTGCCGTCGCCGATCTCACCGGTGCGGGCGGCGTCCTGGACGGCCGTGACCACGGTGTCCACTTTGTCGTCGTCCACGACGATTTCGAGTTTGAGCTTCTGGAGGAATTCAACGGTGAACTCCGAGCCGCGGTAGCGCTCCACCTGGCCCTTCTGACGGCCAAATCCGCGCACCTCGCTCACGGTCATGCCAACGATCCCCGCGTTCACGAGCGCGATCTTGACGTCCTCGAGCTTGAAGGGACGGATGATGGCCTCAACTTTTTTCATGGGAACAGCTCGGGCTGAATAGACAGTCTCTCAGGAAATCCCTGCCGTTGGGAGGGAGTGGGCCCATTAGGCCCGAGCTTTGCCGGGGTCGTCGTAGCGGTTGTTACCGGCCCGTTCAACCGGGGCCCAGCGCCATTCTTTCTAGGATCACGTCCTGGCTTCAGCCGACCTGGCCTTTCCGTTCCCATGTCCTTCAGCGCAGCCGCTGCCGCATCGTCCGATCTCACCCAGACCCCCCTGTACGGCGAGCGGGCCATCGCCGACGCCGAGTTGATCTGCTTCGACAATCCCAGGCCTGGCCGGCCTTACGAGATCTCCATCGAGCTGCCTGAATTCACCTGCAAGTGCCCCTTCTCGGGGTATCCCGACTTCGCCGTGCTGCGCCTGCTGTACCAGCCCGGTCCCCGGGTGGTGGAGCTCAAGGCGATCAAGCTCTACGTGAACAGCTATCGCGACCGCTCCATCTCCCATGAGGAGGTGGCCAACCGGATCCTCGACGACCTGGTGGCGGCCACGGATCCCCAGTGGATGCAGCTGGAGGCTGACTTCCATCCCCGCGGCAACGTGCACACGGTGGTGCGGGTGAGCCACGGATCCAGGCTGCCCTGTTAGAGCTGGGCCAGCAGCTGGGGCAGTTCCGCCGCAAAGCCCGTGAGGTTGCGGTTGCAGAGGCCGGCCACGTGCAGCTGGCCCTCCTGGCCCGAGGGGGCCTCGGCAATGGCCCAGAGCTGGCGGGTGGCGAGCAGGCTGAGACCACCGCCGGCCAGGGCGATGGCGAAGCCCGCATAGACCAGCGGCACGCCGGGATCACGCTTGAGCAGGATGCCGCTCGCGGGGAGCACGCTCTCCACCCGGATCGGCAGGCCCTTCACCTCCACCGGTTCACCGCCGGGGGCGATCTGGCTGAGCAAGCTGCCGTCGGCGCCGTAGATGTCCACGGGGCCCTGCTCACTGCCCAGGCTGAGCAGCACGGGTTCACTGCCATCCGGTCGGGTGGGCAACACCAGCCCCCACACCTGTTCGCCCAGTTGGGGGAAGCTCTGCAAGGGCAATTGGAGCAGGGGGCTCTTGCCGAGCTGCACCGTGATCGCCGCGAGGGCCCAGTCGGCCTGATACAGGGTGACTCCCTGGAACCGCAGGGGGTGGTTGACGCTGATCTCGGCTTGCTTCAGCAGGGCCCCGTCGCTGCCGTCGCCGTCCAGGATGCGCAGCTGGGACGTGAACTGTTCAGGCCGCCCGGCGGGATCCCGCTGGATGGAAAAGCCGTCGAGGGCCAGGGTGAGCTGGCTGCTGCCGCGGCTGTCCATCAGTTCCAGGCTGCGGCCAGGGGCCAGGTATTGCTCCGCGCGCTGGCCTGCCACGGCCCCCCAGGCGGCCCCCAGCATCAGCACCACCATGCCGGCATGCACGAGCAGGGGGCCGACCCGGCCCAGCACGCCCTTGCGGGCGGCGAGGCGTCCGTCCTGGAGTTGGATCTGCCAGCCCTGGCTTTGCAGCAAGGTGGCCAGGTTGTTAAGGCTGGTGCCAGGGCTCTGGCTGGGCAGGCTTTCGGCCACGCTCAGCTTGCTGAGCTGGCGCGGTGAGCGGTAGTCGATCCAGCGCAGGGCAGCCTGCAGGGCGGGCCACTGGCGCCGCCAGCTGCACAGCAGCAGGGCCAGGGCCAGCCAGGCCAGCAAGCCCAGAAACCAGCCACTCGAATACACGTGGTCGAGTTGCAGGGCCATCACCCCCTCGCCGTCCAGGAGACCCAGCCAGGGTTGGGGGTCGTAAAGCCGGTGGTAAAACTCGGCCGTCTCCCGCTGGGGAATGGCGGTGCCCACGCCGCTGGCGATGGCAATCACCAGCAGCAGCACGATCGCCAGCCGCAGATCGGAGATCCAGCCGAGCAGCCGGGTGAAACCTCTGGTGAAGCCCGTCATCGCCAATTGGCCACCAGGGTGAGGGCCCCGGTGGTGACCAGCACCACGCCACTGATCGGCGGAACCCATTGGCCGATGCGGCGCAGGCTGAGCAGGCCCGGCAGGCTGGCGGCGGCGGTGCCGGCCAGCAGCAGGGGCACCACCTGGCCCGCTCCGAAGCTGGTGAGCAGCACCATGCCCACCAGGGGCTTGCCGTTCTGAGCCATCCAGGCCAGGAGAACCGCCAGCACCGGGGTGGTGCACGGGGTGGCGGCCAGTCCGAAGGCCAGGCCCGCGGCGATCGGAGCCAGCGGGGCGGGCACCTTGCGGCGCCAGAGATCCGGATCAGGGCCGGCGGGCAGGCGCAATTTGAGCAGGCCCAGCAGATTGAGTCCCATCAGCAGGGCCAGCACCGCCACGACGGTGGGAATCAGGCCTGGGATCTGGCCGTAGATGCGGCCCAGCAGCCCACTCACCAGCCCCAGCAGCACCAGGGCACCCACGATGCCGGCGGCAAAGCAGAGACTGCGCTGCCAGGGAGGCTGGCTGGGGCGACTGGCGTCAGGGGCGGCACTTGCCCCGAAGCCGGCCAGGTAGGCCAGGGTCACCGGCAGCAGCGACAGGGAACAGGGCCCCAGGCTCGTGAGCAGTCCACCGGCGAACACCACCGCCAGCGTGGTGGGCGTGGGACTGGCCAGGGATTGCTGCAGCAGGGCCTCGCTGCTGCGGGCCCAATCGGCCAGTTGGGGCCCAAGGCTGATCATGTCCCCAGCCTATCGGGCGGCTGCGGTGCGCCGGCGTCGGGGGGTGGGGGCCAGGCCGCCGGCCTCCAGGGAGCAGCGGATCAGCAGACCGCACACCAGCAGGCTGGCCATCAGGGAGTTGCCGCCGTAGCTGATCAGCGGCAGGGGCAGGCCGGTGGTCGGCATGGAGCCACTGGCCACGGCGATGTTGAGGATGGACTGGCCGACCAGCAAGGTGGTGCAGCCGATCGCGATCAGGCGCTGTTGGTTGCTGCGGCAGCTCAGGGCCACCCGCAGACCGACAAAGCCAAAGAGCAGCAGGAACAGGAGCAACACCACCGAGCCCACAAAGCCGAACTCCTCGGCGAACACCGCGAAGATGAAGTCGGTGCTTTGGATCGGCAGATACTGCAGCTTCTGGGTCGACAGTCCAAATCCCTCCCCCAGAAAGCCTCCTGAGCCGATCGCCATCAGGCTCTGCACCAGTTGGTACCCATCGCCCTGGGCATCGCGCCAGGGGTCGAGGAACGACACCACCCGCAGGCGCTGGTATTCGTTCACCAGGATGCTGGCGGTGCCCAGCAGTCCCCCCCCAGCGGCGGCTCCCAGCAACAGGGGCAGGGAGAGGCCGCCGGCCAGGGCCATCAGCCAGAGCAGCAGGCCGCTGAGGGCGGCGGTGCTGAGGTTGGGCTGTTTGAGGATCAGCAGGATCAGGGCCCCAAACACGCCGAGCCAGAGCAGTTTCTGGTCGGCCCCGATGCGCCGCCAATGGGCGAACAGGGCGGCTCCCTGGAGCACCACGAAGGGTTTCACGAGCTCGGAGGGCTGCACCTGGATCGGCCCAACCACCAGCCAGCGGCTCGCTCCATTCACGGTGCTCCCCATCACCAGGGTGGCGGCGATCAGCACGATGCCCACCCACAGCCCCAGCGGTGCCAGGTGCAACCAACGGCGCAGGCTCGTGCGCAGGCCAAGCCAGAGCAGCCCCCAGCTCGCTCCCATCCAGATCAGCTGGCGTTTGAGATAGAAGGCCCCATCCCCCATTTCCCGCTCGGCCACCCACCAGCTCGCTGACGTGAGCACCAGAAGCCCGATCACGCTCCACAGGGCCACCATGCCGAGCAGCAGCCTGGCTTCCGCGGGCCACTGGTCCCAGGGGAGGGGAAGCAACCCGGCGCCTGCCGCCCGGCTGGGCGGGCGGTTGCTGGCTGGGGCGATGCTGCGGGAGGGGTCTGCGGTGCGGGCCAAAGCAGGGAGTGGGGGTGGCCTGAGCGGCACCATCCTGAAGCCCCATTGAGCCGTGTCCGGGGGGTGGTTGTCGACCCCTGCGACGCAATCGGTGGCCAACAAAAAAGCCCGGCCGGAGCCGGGCTTGAGGTGCTTGTGGTTGCCCACGTGGCTGAGCCAGAGCTCAGTTGCCGACGTTCTGTTGGCGTCGGCCGGTCGCCAATTCCACCTTGAGGATCTTGCCGCCCTGCTTCATGATTCGCTGCTGCTCAGCGAACCAGCTGTCGTACGGCACCCACTTGGTGAAGTAAGTGTTCTGAAGCTCGCGCTGGGTGCGGCTTTTCTCCGGGCAGGGGATGCAGGCCGTGATCTTGAACAGACGCATGGGAGTGATCCTCGGGGTGTGCCGATGGCAGGGATCAGTTGCCCAGGCCGGAGCAGATGTAGTCGAAGTAGACGGCCATTTCGCGACCGGCATCAGGACCCACCAGGGCGGCGGTGGTTTCCTTCATGGCCTGAATCGACTGCACGGTGGCGCCGATGGGCACGCCCAGGGAGTTGTAGGTCTCCTTGAGGCCGTTCAGCACCCGCTCATCGAGAATCGAGGTGTCACCCGCCAGCATGGCGTAGGTGGCGTAGCGCAGGTAGTAGTCGAGGTCGCGGATGCAGGCCGCGTAGCGACGGGTGGTGTACATGTTGCCGCCGGGACGGGTGATGTCCGAATACAGCAGCGACTTGGCGACGGCTTCCTTGATGATGGCCGACCCATTGGCGCTGATGGTGGCGGCAGCCCGCACCCGCAGCTCACCGCTGGCGAAGTACTGCTCCAGGCGGCCCATGGCAGAGCCGTCGAGATACAGGCCCTGAACGTCGGACTGATTGATGACGTTGGTGATGGCGTCTTGCATGAATCCTGCTGAGTGCGGAGAGGCGGAGTGCGGGGAGGCGAGGTTGCTTAGGAGAGGGCGCCGACGACGTAGTCGAAGTAGAAGCCAGCTTCTTCGGCGTCAGAGCCGGTGAGCAGGCCCATGGCCACCGACTTCATTTCACGCACGGATTCCGCCATGGCGTCGAGGGGCGTGCCCAGGGAGCGGTACATCTCTTTGGCACCGATGATGCCGATCTCCTCGATGGGAGTCACGTCACCGGCGATGATCCCGTAGGTCACCAGGCGCAGGTAGTAGTCCATGTCGCGCAGGCAGGACGCGGTCATTTCCTCGCCGTAGGCGTTTCCGCCAGGGGAGATGACGTCGGGGCGCCGCTGGAAGAGGGCGCCGCCCGCGGTCTTGACGATGCGCTCGCGGCTCTCGCTGAGAACCTGAGCAACGCGGAGACGACGTTGACCAGCGCCCACGAAGGACTTGATCTGGTCGAGTTCGCCAGGGCTGAGGTAGCGGGCCTCGGCGTCCGCGTTGATGATCGAGTTGGAGACGATGCTCATGCAGTTCTGCCTCGAAACAAGCGGCCGCCTTGACGGAGACCGATATCCGGTGGGTAAGGGAGTGATCGACTCGCGCCGATCTCCCAAGCATTCTGTGGCAACGGGTCGCAGAGCCCCGGGGTGCGGTAACAGTTCTTCATGGCGCTGCCTGGCGGGAAAACCCTTGCCCTGCAATGGCTTTGGCGGCTGTTGCTGATAGAGCTTTGCCGCAGCAATTGTTCACCATTCAGTCGCGCTGATTCGCTCGCTCGTTTCACCCTGCGACTCGATGTTTGCGGCCATCGTTATTTCTTTCCATCAAAAAACCTCCCGTTTGCTATCCGGGAGGTTGGGGGTGCCGATCGGCTTGGCTGGGGGTGACTCTGGCGCTCAGATCGCCGCATTGGGCCTAGGGGTGAGGCCGGCGTTGCCGCCGTAGAGCTGGGCGGTTCGATTCACGGTGGCGAGCGGAATGCCATCGGCGGTGGCCAGCCCACGGATGTAGGGCACCGTGTCCTGTCCGAAGGCTTCCGCGTATTCCTGGCTGCTGAGCAGGGCATCGATGGCCGCCTGTTGGCCCCGGTTGGCGCGGGTGGCCAGGAAGGCGCTCACCTCCTGGGGCTGGGCCGCCCGTCCGAGCAGGGCGAGGTAGGCCGCTGCCGCTGCCCGGAGGGGCGCCATAAGGTTGAGCCGTTGCTGGAACAGCTCACTGCCGGCGATCTGGGTGACCAGCTCCGCCACGGTGAGCTGCTGGTTGCGGAATTGGGATTCGGCATCGCCCAGCCGTTCTGCGGTGAAGGGAACCCGGTTGAGCAGTTGCTTGTACACCGTCTCGAGGGCTTCTTGCACCTCGGTTTCGGTGGTGCTGCGGCCGAGACGGACGGGGGGGGCGACACTTTGGCGCCGGCCGAAGCCCTGGGGACGGCCCGGTTGCATCGCCTTGGCCATGGCGGCGCCGGGCTGGTTGGCGAGACCGCTGGTCTGGCCACTGCCCACGGCGGCCCGCCAATCCCCACTGATCAGCGGCGTGGTGCTGGAGGTGGAGGGAGCGCCCGCAGGGGCGGAGCTCCAGAAGCCCGTTGTGGTGGCCGGGGCCTGCTTCCAGCGACGGTTGGGCGCCGGGGCCTGGCGGATGCTGCCAGGCCCTGTGGGCATGGCGCTGGTCGGAGCAGCCATGGTTTCGCCACCAGCGATCTGGGCGCTCCAGCCACCCATCACCACGCGCGGCCGATCGGCCAGGTTTCTGGACACCACATCCGTGGTGGTGCGCAGGCTCTGTGGCGGCGCCACATCGGGGCGTTTGCCGCCGGAGAGGTCGGCGTAGGCGGCCGCATTGAAGGGCCGGTTCAGGCCCGGAACCTTGCGGGCATTGCGGTCACCGGCGGTGATGAACCGCTCATAGGGCACCGTGTCCTCGCCGAAACAGTCGTTGTATTCGCGGCTGGACAGCATTTTGTCGACCACGCCGTAGAAGCCAGAGCGGGCGGCGGTGTCGAAGTAGGCGTCGATTTCCCAGCGACCAAAGGTGGGGCGACCCAGGATCCGGCGGTGCATCACCTCAAGGGCTTTGGTGATGTAAAGGCCGCTCCAATAGCGACGTCGGAACGCGGTGGAACGGGCCACCTGACGCACGAACTCGCGCAGGCTGATGTCGCCGTTCTCGAGTTTGATCTCCTCCACCTTGTTGCGTTCCCCGGCGTAGCCGGCATTGCCGAGGATCTGCACGTACACCGCGTTGATCACGGCCTGGGTGCTGGCTTCTGTGCCCCGGATGCTGGGTTGGCCGCCGCGGCGAGGCACGGAGCTGCCACCGGTGGCGATCTGCTGCAGCCGCAACACCTTCGGGCCCACTCGGCGAGGCTTGGCTTGGCGGAACTGGACGCTGTCCATCTGGCCCGGCTGGGTGAGGCCGTTGCCGATCAGGATCCGACGGCTGTCATAGCCATAGGGCACGGGGCGAGTGGCCACCGATGCGGTACCGGAAGGGAAGATGGCGCCGTAGTTGAGGGCCAGTGGATCGTTGCCGCCGCCGTAGGCGTGCTGATCCGGGAAGGGCTGGCGGTAGGAGGCGTAGAGCGTGACGTACTGGGGGGCGCCTTCAAATGGCGCACTGAAGCGGAACAGCTTGCGGTTGGATCCCCATCCGGCGCTCTCCTGGGCTTCTTCACCCAGATCCCGCAGGTAGGGCACGGTTTCTTCCCCGAAGACGCGCGCGTACTCAAGCGTGTTGATCAGGGCATCCACCAGGCCATGGAGGCCCTGGGCGCTGACGATGTCGAAGTAACGGGTGAACTCCTCCCGGGAGCTGATGCCCCTGCCCAGGAAGTGGCGGAAGGCCAGTTCGACGGCGCGGCTGTTGGAGAAACGTCCGAAGAATTGCTGCCGGTATTCCTTGCTGTGGCCCAGGGAGCGGATGAATTCCCGCATGGAGAGCTGGCCCTGGCGCACCTGGGTGGCCTCCACCGGGCAGGGCATCTGGCTGTAGGCCTTGGCGATGTCGCGCTCAAACACCTGGCGGTAGGCGGCGCGGATCACTTCAGCTTTCTGGGCGCCGCTCAGCCGCGGGCGCATGATGAAGCGCTGCTTGCCATCGGCGGCCAGGGCGTAGGTGGCAGGCAGTTGCAGGCCCTGGTTCTCCGGGCTGCCCAGGCGCTGACGGGTGGAGGGGGTGGCCACCTCCAGCTCGGCGATCAGCACGTTGAAGTACTGAATCACCAGTTGGCGGGCCTGGGGATTGTCCTTGCAGAGGCCGGCCGAAGCAGCGCGCATCTCCTGCAGCGCCACGTTGGTAGCCGCCAGGGAGCAGGCTTTTTCCAGAATGTCGCGCAGGCCGCGGGTGTTGACCACGAGGATGCTGGGATCGCCGGCCACCAGGGCATAGCCCACGTAGCGCAGGAACCAGGCCATGTCGCGGAGCGACTTGCGCATCCGGTCGGTGCCGTAGCGCCCCACAGCGATCGGACTGAAGCCCGTGGGCAGCACGACGCGCACGTCGGCATCGCCACCGGCGCCCTCCAGCAACCGCGAGATCAGAGTGCCGTTGGAGCTGCCCGTGCCCTGGGCGAAGGTCTGCACCGAGCGCTGGAAGGCGGCCTGGTCGGCGGCGAGGGGGGTGGCGTCATCGCCGCCACCGCTGGCACCGATGCTCAGGGGGGCATCGAGATAGGAGAGCGGCGTGCCGCCGGAGAAGATCCGGTTGGCCGCCTTGGCCACGATGAAGTCGGCGTTTTCAGAGATGCGGCGCGCGGCCTCCAGCCGCTGCTGCCCGCTCTGGAAAAACGCCACCAGGGTGTCGAGTTCCCCGCCGTCGGGGAAGCGGTCCTGTTGCTCCGCCTGACGGACGCTGGAGAGCGGCAGGGTGTCGTAGCGCTGGGGTGAAACCCTGGTGCTGCCGCTGCTGGCGGTCACGGTCATTGACGAGAGCGAACCGGGTTGGGCCACGTTACGGCTGCCCCTCTGGGCCTTCGTCGGGGCATGAACAAATGTTTGCAGCCGCTTTTGGCGCTGGGCCGTCGCGGGGGCGCCGGGCCGTGAAAAGCTCGGCCCGTTCCCGCTGATGCCCCCGTGCCCGCCAGTGATGCCGCCACGCCGGTGGTGAGCGCCTTCTACGACCGTTTCCCCTACCCGGGCGACCCCCTTCAGGACGGGCCGCCACCCGGATACAACTGGCGCTGGTGTGTCGACAGCGCCTGGGCCGCCGCCTTCGGCGTTTTGCCCTCCCCTCCGGCCAGCGGCCCGCGCACCTGGCGGATCCTGGATGCCGGTTGCGGCACCGGCGTCAGCACCGACTACCTCTGCCACCTCAATCCGGGCTCCTCGGTGCTGGCGGTGGACATCAGCCCCGGCACCCTCGAGGTGGCGCGGGAGCGCACCCGGCGCTCCGGAGCCGCTGCCCAGGTGCAGGAGCTGCGCGTTGAGGAGCGCAGCCTGCTGGATCTGGAGGGCGAGGGCCTGTTCGACTACATCAACTCGGTGGGGGTGCTGCACCACCTGCGCGAGCCGGAAGCGGGTCTGAGGGCCCTGGCCGGGTTGTTGAGGCCGGGTGGGCTGCTCCATCTCTTTCTGTATGCCGACGGCGGCCGCTGGGAAATCCATCGCACCCAGAGGGCCCTGGCGCTGTTGGGGGCGGGCACGGGCGAGGACGGGCTGCGCCTCGGTCGTCAACTGCTGGCGGAGCTGCCCGACACCAATCGGCTGCGCCGCCACCACGAGCAGCGTTGGGCCCTCGACACGACGGCCGACGCCAACTTCGCCGACATGTATCTCCACCCCCAGGAGACGAGCTACAACCTCGAGCGGTTGATGGCCTTTGTGGCCTCAGCTGGGTTGGACTTCGCCGGGTTCTCCAATCCCGAAGTCTGGTCGCCGGCGCGCCTCCTGAGTGGCGCGCTGCTGGATCGAGCGCTGGCGCTGCCCCCCCGCCAGCAATGGGCGCTGGTGGAAGAGCTCGATCCCGACATCAGTCACTTTGAGTTTTTCCTCAGCAAGGGCCCGGTCTCCGCTGCTGATTGGAGCTCCGATGCCGCCCTGCTCGCTGCCCGGGGTGAGGTGAACCGCTGCCTTTGGGGCTGGCCCTCCACCAGCCTGATGGGCCCCGACCTGATGCCGCTCAGCCTGAGCGAGGAGGGGCTGTGCCTGATGCGGGCCCTGGAGGCAGCCCCCGAGCTGGGGATCGGCCAGCTGCCGCTGGATTGGCCCGTGGCGCAACGGGTTGCGGTGGCTCGAGAGCTGTTGGAGCAACGGGTGTTGCTGCCGGTGCGGTGACCCGACCGTGATAGATTCCGCGCGCCTTTTCAGGGGTCGAACGCACTTGCCGGTTTCCCTCCCCTGTTCCTCGCTCCCCGACCCCGGACCAGCCGGTTTGGCTGCCCCCCTGGTGTCGGTGGATCTGGATCAGATGGATGGTTCCAGCACCGCGTCCCCCCTGGCTGTGGTTCCCCCCGCAGCTGACGATCGAGCCTCGCTTGATCCCAGCAACGGCATGGACGACTACTTCCGGCTGCAACGCCGGCTGTTGCTCGCCACCCTGCTGCTCTCCGCAGTGGCCGTGGTCGCCACCGCCGTCCTCGGTTCCCTCGCAACGGCCTTCAGCCTGTTCGTGGGTGCCCTGGCCGGCTTGCTCTACCTGTGGCTGTTGAGCCGCAGCGTCACCCGGTTGGGAGAGAATTCCCGCCGCATGAGCAAGGCCCAGCTGCTGGTGCCGGTCGCCCTGGTGCTGGTGTCGTCCAGGGTTCCCCAGCTCTCGACTCTGCCGGCCCTGTTGGGCTTCCTGCTCTACAAGCCGGCGGTGATTCTTCAGGCCGTCTTCGACACCTGAAGCCCCATCCCGTTCCGTCGCCCCGGCGACCCCGAACTCCCCTTCGCTGGCTCCGATGCCTCTCCTTCTCCCCTTTGCCGAACTGGAGGTTGGTCAACACCTCTATTGGCAACTCGGCAACCTCAAAATCCACGGCCAGGTGTTCCTGAGCTCCTGGGTGGTGATCGGTGCCCTGTTGGCCCTGGTGGTGGTGGGCACCCGCAAGCTGGAGCGGGATCCCCGCGGCACCCAGAACTTGCTGGAGTTCCTCTGGGATTACATCCGCGACCTCTCCCGCGAGCAAATCGGTGAGAAGGCCTACCGCGACTGGATGCCCTTCATCGGCACCCTGTTCCTGTTCATCTTCGTGAGCAACTGGGGCGGCGCCCTGGTTCCTTGGAAGCTGATCCATCTGCCCAGCGGCGAACTGGGTGCGCCCACCGCAGATATCAACACCACGATTGCGCTGGCTCTGCTGGTCTCCCTGGCTTACTTCTATGCCGGACTGAGCCGAAAGGGCCTCCGCTATTTCGAGTACTACGTGGAGCCGACCCCGATCATGCTCCCGTTCAAGATTGTCGAAGATTTCACCAAGCCTCTCTCCCTCTCCTTCCGTCTGTTCGGCAACATCCTGGCCGACGAATTGGTGGTGGCGGTGTTGGCGTTTCTGGTGCCCCTGATCGTGCCCCTGCCGGCCATGTTCCTGGGACTGTTCACCAGCGCCATCCAGGCTCTGATCTTCGCCACCCTCGCCGCTTATTACATCGGCGAGGCGGTGCACGAAGAGCACCACTAGGCGCTCTCCGTTTGGCGGGGCTGCTTCGGCGCTCTGCTAAATCTCCCTCGCGCAGGTCCGGATGCACCCCGGGCCCATCCCTTCGGGGATGTCCCAGGCGCAGGGTTTCAATCCCGGTCCACTACGCGCTGTCACGGCGCCTCCCATCCCCCACTCCACCATGGATTCCATCACCTCCGCTGCGTCTGTTGTGGCCGCTGGCCTGGCTGTCGGCCTCGGTGCCATCGGCCCCGGCATCGGTCAGGGCACCGCAGCTGGCGGCGCCGTTGAAGGCATTGCACGTCAGCCCGAAGCCGAAGGCAAGATCCGCGGCACCCTGCTGCTGTCCCTGGCCTTCATGGAAGCTCTCACCATCTACGGCCTTGTGGTCGCTCTGGTGCTGCTGTTCGCCAACCCCTTCGCCGGTTGATCGTTGCGTGAGTGGACGGAAGGTGGGGGCTTGAGCCCCTGCCCTCCCAACCTCACCACCGCCCATCCCGCCCGACCGTTCCAGCGCCCTCGCCCCAATGACCAGCTGGCTTCTGCTCGCCGAAGCAGGTGTCCCGGAGGGAGGTCTGTTTGACCTCGACGCCACCCTGCCGCTCATGGCGGTGCAGGTGGTTCTCCTCACCTTCATTCTGAATTCGCTGTTCTTCCGCCCCGTTGGACGGGCTGTGGAGGAGCGCGAGAGCTTCATTTCCACCAGCCGCGCCGATGCCAAGCAGAAGCTGGCTCAGGTTGAGCGGCTTGAATCCGACCTCAAGGAACAGCTCAAGGACGCGCGTCAGCAGTCCCAGAAGCTGATTTTGGAGGCGGAACAGGAAATGGATCGTCTCTACCGCGACGCCCTGGCAGCCGCTACGGCCGATGCCAATGCTTCCCGGGAGCAGGCTCGCCGCGAGATCGATGCCCAGCGGGATCAGGCGATGACCCAGCTCAACAAGGATGCCGACAAGCTCGGTGACCTGATCGTGTCCCGCTTGCTGGCCACCTCATGACCGTTCTGCTTCCCACCCTGCTCGCCAGCCATGGCGGTTTTGGTCTCAATCTCAATCCGTTTGAGACCAACATCATCAACCTGGCGATCGTCATTTTCGGGCTCTGGAAGTTTCTGCCCGGATTCCTCGGCAGCATCCTGGAGCGCCGTCGCAACGCGATTCTGAGCGACCTTCAGGACGCCGAGCAGCGTTTGGTGTCGGCCACCTCTGCCCTGGCCCAGGCCCAGCAGGATTTGGCGGCTGCCCAGCAGAAGGCGGACCAGATTCGCGCCGATGGCCAGGCCCGTGCCGAGGCCCTGCGTCAGGAGAGCGAGAAGCGCACCATTGAGGAAATGGCTCGCCTCAAGCAGGGGGCCATCGCCGATCTCAGCGCCGAGGCCGCCCGGGTCACCGACCAGCTGCGCCGTGAGGCCGCCAATCGGGCGATCGCCAAGGCCCTCTCCACCCTCCCTGGAAAGCTCGATGCCAGTGCCCAGGCACGGTTGATCGATCAGTCCATCACGACCCTGGGGAAAGCCTGATGCCACTCCTCAACTCCATTGCCACCCCCTACGCCGAAGCGTTGCTGCAGGTGGCGGAATCCCGCAAAGAAACCGACGCGGTGGCCGAGCAGGCCAAGGATCTGCTGGCCGTTCTCAACTCCAGCCCCGAACTGCAGGCCGCCCTGTCGTCCCCGGTCCTGGAGCCCGATGCCAAGAAGGCAGCTCTGGCCACGCTCTTCAACGACCGGGTCACCCCCTCGGTCCAGAACCTGCTCAAGCTGCTGGCCGACCGTCAGCGTCTGCCGATGCTGGATGCGGTCTTGATCCGCTTCCTGGAGCTCTACCGCGAGCTGCGCAACATCACCCTGGCCAAGGTGACGTCGGCCGCCGAGCTCACCGAGGAGCAGCAGGCTGAGCTCAATAAAAAAGTGCAGGCGATCGCCGGCTCCAAGGCCGTGGAGTTCGACCTCGTGGTCGACCCCAGCCTGATCGGTGGCTTCATCGTCAGCATGGGATCCCAGGTGATCGACGCCAGCCTCTCGGGCCAGGTGCGCCGTCTCGGCCTGGCGCTGGCCCAGGTGAGCTAGCTCCGCTGCAAAACCGGCCCTCCGGTCCCCCCCTCCGCTTCAACGCCTTCCCTTCCATCAGCTCCCCCTGTGGGGACTTCCTCCCATGGTTTCCATCCGCCCCGACGAGATCAGCGCCATCCTCAAGCAGCAGATTGAGGACTACGACAAGTCGGTTTCGGTCAGCAACGTCGGAACCGTGCTGCAGATCGGCGATGGCATCGCCCGTGTGTACGGACTGCAGCAGGTGATGGCCGGCGAGCTGGTCCAGTTCGAAGACGGCACCGAAGGCATCGCCCTCAACCTCGAGGACGACAACGTCGGTGTGGTGCTGATGGGCGAAGGCCGCGGCATCCAGGAGGGCAGCACCGTGAAGGCCACCGGCAAGATCGCCGCTGTGCCCGTGGGCGACGCCATGCTCGGCCGGGTGGTCAATTCCCTCGGTCAGCCCATCGATGGCAAGGGTGACATCGCCACCACCGAGACGCGCCTGATCGAATCGATGGCGCCTGGCATCATCCAGCGCAAGTCGGTGCACGAGCCCATGCAGACGGGCATCACTGCGATCGACGCGATGATCCCCATCGGCCGAGGCCAGCGCGAACTGATCATTGGCGACCGCCAGACCGGCAAGACCGCCATTGCGATCGACACGATCATCAACCAGAAGGGCGAAGACGTTGTCTGCGTCTACGTGGCTGTGGGTCAGAAGGCCGCTTCCGTGGCCAACGTGGTGGAGGTGCTGCGCGAGAAGGGCGCCCTCGACTACACGATCGTGGTGGCCGCCAGTGCCTCCGAGTCAGCCGCCCTCCAGTACCTGGCCCCCTACACCGGCGCAGCCCTGGCTGAGTCGTTCATGTACAAGGGCAAGGCCACCCTGGTGATCTACGACGACCTCACCAAGCAGGCCCAGGCCTACCGCCAGATGTCGCTGCTGCTGCGCCGTCCCCCCGGCCGTGAGGCCTACCCCGGCGACGTGTTCTATTGCCACAGCCGTCTGCTCGAGCGCGCCGCCAAGCTGAGCGACGCCATGGGTAAGGGCTCCATGACCGCCCTGCCGATCATCGAAACCCAAGCTGGTGACGTGTCGGCCTACATCCCCACCAACGTGATTTCGATCACCGACGGCCAGGTGTTCCTCAGCTCCGACCTGTTCAACTCGGGTCTGCGTCCCGCCATCAACGTGGGCATTTCGGTGAGCCGGGTGGGTGGTGCCGCCCAGACCAAGGCCATCAAGAAGATCGCCGGCACCCTGAAGCTGGAGCTGGCCCAGTTCGACGAACTGGCCGCCTTCTCCCAGTTCGCCTCCGACCTCGACGCCGCCACCCAGCAACAGCTGGGCCGCGGTAAGCGGCTGCGCGAGATCCTCAAGCAGCCCCAGTTCAGCCCCCTGATCCTGGCCGAGCAGGTGGCCGTGGTGTACGCCGGCGTCAAGGGCATGATCGACGAGGTGCCGGTGGACTCGGTGGTGCAGTTCTGCCGCGAGCTCCGCGAGTACCTCAAGACCAATAAGGCCGACTACATCTCCAAGGTGCAGACCGAGAAGCAGCTCAGCGACGAAGCTGAAGCCATGCTCAAGGATGCGATCAACGAGGTGAAGTCGACCATGCTCGCCTCCGTTTGAGGAGGGGCATTACCGATGGCAAACCTTAAGGACATCCGCGACCGGATCAGTTCGGTCAAGAACACCCGCAAGATCACCGAGGCCATGCGCCTGGTGGCCGCCGCCAAGGTGCGGCGCGCCCAGGAGCAGGTGCTGCGCAGTCGGCCCTTCGCCGACCGCCTGGCCCGCGTGCTGGAAAACCTCCAGTCGCGCATGCGCTTTGAAGACGCCGATGCTCCCCTGCTGGAGCAGCGCGACGTCTCCACCATCACCCTGCTCTCGGTGACCGGTGACCGCGGTCTCTGCGGCGGCTACAACGCCAACATCATCAAGCGGACCGAACAGCGCGTCGCCGAGCTCAAGGGCCAGGGCTACAAGGTGGATCTGGTGCTGATTGGCCGCAAGGCGATCACCTACTTCCAAAACCGGGCCAGCCTCTACACCATCCGGGCCACCTTCACGGGCCTCGAGCAGGTGCCCAAGGCCAGTGAGGCCATGGGGATTGCCAATGAGGTGTTGGCTGAATTCCTCTCCGGTTCCACGGATCGGGTGGAAATCATCTTCACCAAGTTCATCAACCTGGTGAGCTCCAAGCCGGTCATTCAGACCCTGCTTCCCCTGGATCCCCAGGGCATCGCCATCCCCGAGGACGAGATCTTCCGTCTCACCACCCGGGATGGTCAGCTGGGCGTTGAGGTGGGTACGGCCACCAACGCGCAGCCCAAGCTGCCCTCCGACATCGTGTTTGACCAGAGCCCGGACCAGCTGCTCAATGCCCTGCTGCCCCTGTATCTGGAAAACCAGTTGCTGCGCTCCCTCCAGGAGGCGGCGGCGTCCGAGCTGGCCAGCCGGATGACGGCCATGAACAACGCCAGCGACAACGCCAAGGCGCTCGCCAAGACCCTCACCCTCGATTACAACAAGGCCCGCCAAGCCGCCATCACCCAGGAAATCCTGGAAGTGGTGGGCGGTGCGGCCGCGATGAGCTGAGCCAGCCCAGCCCTCGGGGATCTTCTGATTCCCCGCCTCGCCATCCCCGGATCTCCTCGGTGGTGTTGCACGCCCAACGTGCACCACTGCTGGGGACATCCGGGGTTTTTTGCTGGCTGCACGGGCGGGTTCTGGGTCCACGATTCTTTTGCAGCCTGGGATGCTGGAGGGGAATCTCTGTGCTTTGGAGGAGCCGATGCTGTCGCCGTTGCCTGCCGGCATGGGCCTGATGCTCGAGCCCCTGTTCCCGGTGGCCCTTGGCCGGGTGCAGCTGCAGCCCGATCCCCTCGACACGGCGTTGCAGATCCAGGCTCTGCATGGCCTGCGGGGCGAGGCCGGCTCCAATCCCGATCCTGGTTGCGCCTGGACCGGCGATCTCAACGGCGTCTGGCAGCTGCATCGGCACCCGGTCTTTGCCCCCTTGATCGCCAACCTCGTGGACCAGGCGGAGGCCTATCTCGCGCAACTCGGCTTTGATCGCTCCCAGGTGGCCCTGCACATTCAGCGCTGCTGGCCGGTGCTCAGTGAGGAGGGGCAGGTGGTGGGGCGCCATCACCATCCCAACGCCCACCTCAGTGCCATCTACTACCTCAACGGCGATGGCAGCGGCCGCAGCGGCTGTCTGCGCCTCTGGCCCCAGCGGCAGGCCAATGAGCTGGTGCCGGGGATGGCCGTGGGGCACGGTGGTCCGCTGGGCCCCTCCGCCTGGACGCTTCCCTGGGTCGATGTGGCCCCCAGGGCCGGGCTGCTGCTGCTCTTCCCCAGCTGCCTCGATCATGCGGTGCTGCCCAATGGGGATCCCGATGATCTGCGCTGTTCCCTCAGCCTCGATTTCCTCCTGACGGCCCCCCCGGCTGAGGCTGGTGCTCCCCCGCCGGAATACCTCGCGCCCCATCCCAGCCAATGGCAGGAATGCTGAGGCGCCCCCGCAGGGCGGGAGGAGGCGGGCTGGGAAGATGGTGCACCGCTGTTCCGATCCGGCCCCTCCCGTGACCGATCCCCAGACCTTCACGATCACCGCCGAATTCGAAGGCGCCCAGCAAACCTTCCCCTGCCGCAGCGACCAGACCGTGCTGGCGGCGGCCGAGGCGGCGGGCGTGCCCCTGCCGAGTTCCTGCTGCTCCGGGGTGTGTACCACCTGCGCCGCGCTGATCAGCGAGGGCAGCGTGCACCAGCCCGACGCCATGGGCGTCAAGGCGGAGCTGCAGCAGCAGGGATTTGCCCTGCTGTGTGTGTCCTTCCCCCTTGCCGACCTCAAGCTGAAGGCGGGCCAGGAAGACGCCCTCTACGAAGCCCAGTTCGGTCAGTACCAGAAGTGAGCCGGGGATGACTGTTGAGGCGGGGCTGATCGAAGGGGCCGCCTGGCCCGATGGGCCGGGTGACCCGTTGCAGCTCCAGGCACCCGTTCTGGTGCCCTTCGGGTTCTGGCTTCCCCTGTCCACCGCCACGGCTGACCAGGCCCCCCGCCCCCCCGCTGTCGCCGCCATGAGCGCCGCCATCACCGCCCACCTGGCGGGCCTCGGCTGGCCTGGGGTCGAACCCTTGCGCTGGGCGATTACCGCCGTTGATCCCAACCGGGGCCTACAGCTGGAAGGGGTGGGGATCAGCGGCGCCGGGGCCTGCTGGCGATGAGATGCACTGGCCTCTTACCCCCCTGCTGGGGATCCACACGGGGCTCGCTCCTCGGAAGTGCTTCTGACAGTGCCCAGTGGAGCGCTCTCCTGCTCCCTGATCCCAGCCCGCAGCGATGAGCGACACCCCGCCCCTGCCCACGCTGCTGGTGATCCCCACCGGCATCGGCTGCCAGCAGGGCGGCTATGCCGGCGATGGCCTGCCGGCGGCGCGGCTGCTGGCGGCGGCCAGCGGCTGCCTGATCACCCATCCCAATGTGATGAATGCGGCCTCCCTCTACTGGAGCGATCGGCGCATCCACTACGTGGAGGGCTGGGCCCTGGATCGCTTCGCAGCCGGCGAGCTGGCCCTGGCGCCGCGAGCATCGCAGCGGGTGGGCGTGCTGCTCGATTCCGGCATCGAGCCGGAGCTGGTCCTACGCCACCGCCAGGTGATCGACGCCTGCCGGGCCAGCCTCGGCCTGCCGATCGGGCCGGTGATGAGCAGCGAGCTGCCCCTGGGAGTGAGTCTGCAGCTTGGCAGCAGCGGCAGCAGCTGGGGCACGATCGAACGCCCCGATGTCCTGCTGCGCGCCGGCGAGCAGCTGGTGGCGGCCGGTGCGACGGCCATCGCCGTGGTGGCCCGCTTCCCTGAGGATCCCGAAAGCGAAGCCCTAGCGGCCTACCGGGCTGGATCGGGCGTCGATGCCCTGGCGGGCGCCGAAGCGGTGATCAGCCACCTGTTGGTGCGCCATCTGGGGATTCCCTGTGCCCATGCCCCAGCGCTGCTGCCCCTGCCTCTCGATCCCGCGCTAGATCCCCGTGCCGCGGCCGAAGAGCTGGGTCACACCTTTCTGCCCTGCGTGCTGGTGGGACTGAGCCGGGCGCCGGATCTGGTGCCCCTGGTGGACTCAGCAACGCGCGGAACGGCTCCGCTGCTGCACGCCGCGCAGCTGGGCGCGGTGGTGGCCCCCGCTGGTGCCCTGGGCGGAGCGGCGGTGCTGGCCTGTGCCGAGCGGGGCATCCCCCTGATCAGCGTCGCCAATCCCTGCCTGCTGGAGGTGACCGCCGTGGCGCTGGGGCTGGCGGCGATCCCGGCCAGCTCCTACGCCGAAGCCGCCGGGCTGGTGCTGGCCCTGCGCGAGGGGATCGATCCGGCGGCCCTGACCCGCCCGCTGGCTGGGTCAGCCTGAATCCATGCAGAACCCCTGCCCCTGTGGTGGCTTTCTCTACGTCAGCTGCTGCGCGCCGCTGCACCGCGGCGAACGCCAGGCGGTCACGGCCGAGCAGCTGATGCGCTCGCGCTACAGCGCCTATGCCTTGGGGGAAGTGGAGTACCTGCTGCAGACCCAGCCCTCCCCGGTGCCCCTGGCGCGCCGGCGTCGGGAGCTGCTGGGCAGCCTGGGTCAGCTCCACTGGCAGCGGCTACAGATCATCACGGTTACGGCCGGCGGCGGGGACGATCTCAGCGGCACGGTGACCTTTGAGGCCCACTACGTCGCTGCCGGCCAGCGGGCTGTGATGCGGGAGTGTTCGCTGTTCGGGCGGACGGGCAACAGCCTCGACGGCGGCTGGCTCTACCTGGAGGCGCTGGAACTGGCCTGACCCATGTTTCATCAGCGCAAGCCGGGCGTCAGCGCAGGCAGGCCATGGGATGGCGGGGAGCCACGCCCAGGGCCTGGGCCACGCCGGGATGGCACACGGCCCCGTCCACCGTGTTGAGGCCCGAGAGCAGCTCGGGCCGGTCGGTGACGGCCTCCACCAGGCCCCGTCCGGCCATCACCAGGATGTAGGGGAGGGTGACGCTCACCAGGGCTTCGGTGGAGGTGAAGGGCACGGCGCCGGGCATGTTGCCCACGGCGTAGTGCTGCACGCCGTGCAGGGTGTGCACCGGATCGGTGTGGGTGGTTTCGCGGCTGGTGGCGATGCAGCCTCCCTGGTCGATCGCCACATCCACGATCACCGACCCCGGTTGCATCTGCCCCACCAGCGCTTCGCTCACCAGGGTGGGGGCCCGGCCCCCGGCGGTGAGCACCGCACCGATTAGCAGGTCGGCTTCCGGCACCAGGCGTTCGATCAGGCTGCGGTTGCTCACCAGGCTCACCAGGCGCCCGCTGCGGTGGGCTTCCAGGCTGCGCAGTTTCTGGGGCGAGCGGTCGAGCAGCAACACCTCGGCGTCCATGGCGGCGGCGATCCGGGCCGCATTCCAGCCCACACTGCCCGCCCCCAGCACCACCACCCGGGCCGGACGCACTCCGGTGCAACCACCCATCAGGATCCCGCGGCCGCCATGGGGTTGTTCCAGCAGGTGCGCCCCCACCTGGGCGGCCAGGCGGCCGGCGATTTCGCTCATCGGCGCCAGCAGGGGCAGGCTGCCGTCTTCGAGCTGCACCGTTTCGTAGGCCACCGCCGTGGTGCCCGCCTCCAGCAGGGCCCGGCCCACCTCCGGATAGGCCGCCAGATGCAGGTAGGTGAACAGCACCAGGTCGGGCCGCAGATAGCCGAATTCCTGCGGCTGCGGCTCCTTCACCTTCACCACCAGGTGGGCGGCCCAGGCCTCCTCAGCGCTCACCAGGCGGGCGCCGGCGGCGGCAAACGCTGCGTCCGCGAATCCCGCCCCCAGGCCCGCGCCGGCTTCAATCCGCACCTCCATGCCCTGGCCCGCCAGGTCACGCACCGCATCGGGGGTGAGGGCCACCCGCTGCTCGTCGCGCTTGATTTCCGCCGGCACGCCGATGCTGGCCATCGGTGCCTTGAGGCCCAGGCCTGGGCTGGAGGCTGCCATGGATGCGCTGCGGAGACGTCCCTCCAGATTGGCCGCGGCGGCCGGCACGCGCCAGCAACGCCCCTAGGCCCGGCCCGCTGGCAACACCCACCAGGCCCGCAGCGCACCGAGCAGCAGCAGCCCGGCAACGGTGAGGAGCATGCCGTTCTGCTGACCCACCACGCTGGTGAGGTAGGCCACGGCGATGGCCGCGACAGCCAGCAGGCATGTGCCGCCCACCAGCCAGCGGCGGCGACGGGAGTTGCCCGGCAGGGCCACCTGGAGGCTGGAGCAGGCCACCAGCCCGTACACCAGCAGGAAACACAACACCGAAAAGCCGCCGAACAGGCCGAAGATCTGGCTGATGCTCAGGTTGTGCTGCACGACCAGGGCACCCCCGGCCACCAGTGGCAGGCCGATGCTCAGCAGGGCGTTGGCGGGTGCACCGCTGCGGGGATGCACGCGGGCGAGGGCCTGGGGCAGCAGGCGCTGCTCCGCCAAGCCGTAGCCCAGCCGAGCCAGGGCGGTGAGCGACCCCAGGCAGGTGCCGAACAGACACAGCAGCGCCCCCACCTTGATCCATAACCCCGCCCCCGGAATCCCCAGCTGCTCCGCCAGGGCACTGAGGGGATCCAGACCCTGACGCGCGGAGGCCGGCAACCAGCCCAGCCCCTCCGGCAGAAAGGCCCCCCAGATCACAAACAGCACCCCGGCGATCAGCACGGCGGTGCGGATGCTGCGTGGGATAGCCCGCTCCGGTTGCAGCGCCTCGCGGCCCAGGTTGGCCGCGCTCTCAAAGCCGATGAAGCTCAGCACGGCCACCATCAGGCCGGAGCGCACCTGGCCCGCCGTGTCAGCGAGGGGGTTGATGGCCCGCAGATCCGCTGCTCCCCAGCCCTGGTGCGCGATCACCAGGGTGAGGCTGAGGATGATCAGGGCCGAGATCGTCTCGGTGAGCAGCATGGTGCGGGTGGAGAGCTGCACGTCGCGGCGGGCCAGCTCCAGGCAGCCCAGCCCGCCGAGGAGGTAGGCCAGCAGGCGTGGCGCCTGCCAGCCGAGGTGCAGGAGCAGCTGCTCCAAGAAGAAGCCAAAGAACACCAGGCAGCCAAGCAGCGTGGCGCCGTAGCCCAGCAGCAGGGCCCAGCTGGCTGCGGCGCCGATGCGGACACCGAGCCCCGCGGCCACGTAGCCGGCGATGCCGCTGGGGCTGCCCGGCAGCTGGCGGAACAGCACCAGGGTTTCGCCCACCAGCACCACCACCACCAGGGCCAGGGCGTAGCTGATCCAGGTGGCTGGCCCGGCGCTGCGCATGGCCTCCGGGATGTTGAACACGGCGGTGAGGGTGAGCCCCACGGTGCCGACGGCCTGGGCCGTCACCGCCACTGGCCCCAGGCAGCGCCGCAGCTCGTTCGTCACGCTGCGGCGATGGGCATGCGCCAGCCGCTGCCGAAGGCGCGGCGGCTCACCTTCAGCAAGGGGGCCGCCTGGCGCCGTTTGAATTCGGCCCGGCGCAACAGCTGCAGGATGCGCTCGGCGTCGGCGAGATCCACGCCCGTGCCATCGGCCAGGCCCTGGCTGGCGAGCTCCTCGGGGCTGCGCAGGTCTTCGATCAGGGCCTGGAGGATGGGGTCCAGCAGCGCGTAATCCGGCAGGGAGTCGCTGTCGCGCTGGTCGGGACGCAGCTCCGCACTGGGGGGTTTCTCGCGGATGGCGCGGCCCACCAGCTCGCCCTGGGCGGGGAGGCCCAGTTCGGCGCGGCAGGGTGCGGCCGCGGGGCTGTCGAGCCAGGCGCAGAGGGCAAACACCGTGGTTTTGTAGAGGTCGCCGATCACCGCCAGGCCCCCGTTCATGTCGCCGTAGAGGGTGCAGTAACCCACGGCCAGCTCCGATTTATTGCCGGTGGAGAGCAGCAGCTGGCCCTGCTGGTTGGCCACGGCCATCAGCAGGGTGCCGCGGATGCGCGACTGCAGGTTTTCGGCGGTGAGCCCAGCGGGAGGCCCCGCCAGTGCGGGGTGGAGGGCGGCATCAAAGCCCGCCATCAGTGCAGCGATCGGCAGCGTGTGGGTGCCCATCCCCAGCCGCTGGGCCAGGGCTGTGGCATCCCCGAGGGATCCGGCCGAGCTCCAGGGCGAGGGCATCAGCAGCCCCTGCACGTGTTCAGGCCCCAGCGCCGCCGTGGCGATCACCGCCACCAGGGCCGAATCGATCCCCCCGCTCAGCCCCAGCAGGGCCTGGGCGAAGCGGCACTTGCGGGCGTAGTCACGCACGCCCAGCACCAGGGCCCGAAACAGTTGTTCGCTGGCCTCGGGTAGATCCGCCGCTGGGGGGCTGGGGGCCGGGTCGGGTCCAGGGGTGTCCCAGACCGCCACCTGCTCACGGCAACAGGCCAATTGGCTCACCACCGTGCCGCTGGCCGCCACCACAAAGCTGGCCCCGTCGAAGACGAGCTCATCGTTGCCGCCCACCTGGTTCACGTACACCACCGGGCATTGCAACCGTTGGGCGGCCCGGGCGGCGAGGCGATGGCGCAGGGCCGCCTTGGCCTGGCCAAAGGGGGAGGCCGAGAGGTTGAGCAGCAGGTCGACGTGGCGCGGAAGCAGTTCGGCGACGGGATCGGCACCGGCCAGGCGGTGGCCCTGCAGCTCCTCCTCCACCCAGAGGTCTTCGCAGATGGTGAGACCCAGGCGCCAGGTGCGCCCCTGGTGCTCCAGGTCCAGCACCGAGGCCTGCTCCCCAGCCCGGAAGTAGCGCTGCTCGTCGAAGACGTCGTAGGTGGGCAGCAGCCGTTTGCGGGCGACGATGCGCCACTGGCCCGCCCCAATCAGGGCGATGGCGTTGAACAGATTCGGTCTGTCGGTGGCCCCAATCGGCTCGGCCACCCCCACCAGCACGGCCAGATCGGGCCACTCCAGGGCCAGGGCCTCGGCCAGCCGCTGCAGCGCGGTGGCCTGCTGGGCGAGCAGGCTCGGCCGCAGCAGCAGGTCGCGCGGCGGATAGCCCCAGAGGGAGAGCTCGGGGGTGAGCACCAGATCAGCCCCCTCGGCGGCGGCCTGGCGGCAGGCCATCAGGATCCGCTCGCCGTTGCCCGTCAGGTCGCCCACCAACGGATTGAGTTGGGCCAGGGCGAGGCGCATCAGGGGCTTTCGAGGCGGCAGGTGGGGCTCGAGCGGGTCAGCCCGTAGAGATTGTGCTCCAGCAGGAGTGGCACCAGGGCGGCGGGGATCTGGCTGGGGTCTGGGTTTTCGCGCACCGCCGAGCTGGCGGTGGCGGGCACCTCCAGGTTGAGGGTGACCACCCGCCCGCCAAGGGTCTCGAGGGCTTCCAGGCTGCTGGGTTGGAGCGGGAAGCCGGCCCGGGGGGCAATGGCCAGCACGCAGCGCTCCAGCACCGCTTGGGCTTGCTTCCAGCCGGTCATCTGGGGGGCCAGGTCGCTGCCCACCACAAACACCAGGTCGCGGCCGGGCCAGACCGCCGCCGCCCGCTCCAGGGTGGTGATCGCCCAGGGACTGCTCAGCTCCTGCCGGTGGCGGAGCCGGGGATTGCCGATGGCGGCCACCAGCTGGCCGAGCAGGGCCGCCCGCTGCTCCAGCGGCGCCCCGTGCTGTTTGAGGGGGTTGTCGCTGGCCCAGGTGGCCACCGTGGGATAGAGCTGCAGCAACCCCTCCAGCAGGGCCTGGTGCCCCCGGGTGGGCGGGTCGGCGCTGGTGCCGAACAGGGCGACCGCCCCCTCTCCGGCTTGCATGCCCCCGCCGCTCATGGCAGCAGGGCCTGCAGGTTGGCGGGAGGATGCGGGCGCTCTCCCAGCCACAGGCGCACCTGGGGATCGCTGTGGGCCAGGCGGCGCAGCAGGGCGCCGGGGCGGCCCCCACTCTGGGCGCCCCGCAGTAGTTCGGCGGCGGCCAGCCGGCCCGTCAGCCGGGTGGTGTGCACGGCCAGGGCGGCCTGGGCCAGGGCCACCGGCGCCGCCGGGGCGAGGCTGAGCCCTCCGGTGAACGGTGCGGCCACCATCAGCAGCTGGCGCAGGGCCCCCAGGCCCAGCTGGATGCCGAGCTGGGCCCCACCCAGCAGGGCGTTGTGGCCCGACAGGCGCCGCAGCAGCTGGCGAGCACCGGCGCCGTGCATTGGCAGGCCATAGAGCTGGCAGAGCTGCAGCACCAGGGCCGTATCGCAGGCCAGGCCGCCCGCCAGATCCAGCAGCACCAGCGGGTTGGCGGCCACACCCGTGGCCTTGAGGGCGGCGAAGCGGCCAATCAGGGATTGGGCGGCCCGGCGGCTGACCCCCAGCCGCCAGCGCTGCAGGGCCTGGTGGAAGCGGTCGGCGGCGCCCAGGGCATTGAGGGCCAGCAGCAGCTCGCCGTGCTGTTCCAGCAGGGACACCAGGGCCCGCTGTAGGGGGGCCACCCGGGGCGCCTGGACGACGCTGCGCACCCGGCCATCGGCCAGCAGCTCGGGCTGGCGCGGTGCGGCGGCGACCGGGATCAGCTCCAGGTGACGGGCCGCGGCGGGCAGGCGCCGCTGGATGCTGGCCACCAGGGCGGCCTGTTCGGCCTCGCTCCAGCAGTCACAGCGGTTCAGCACCAGCAGCAGGGGCTTGCCGCTGGCCAGCAGGGGCGCCAGGGCGTCGTGCTCAACGCTGGTGAGGTCGCCGTCGAGCACCAGCAGCACCAGGTCGGAGCCCAGGGCCACCCGGGCCGCCAGCCGGGCCCGGGCCGCAGCGGCGATCTCGTCGATGCCGGGGGTGTCCACCAGCTCCACCCGCTGGAGCCCCTCAATGGGCTGGTGCCAGGTTCGGGCCTCTTGATGGCGGGTGCAGCCGTGGGCCACGTCGGTGGCGAAGGCCTCCTCCCCCAGCAGGGCATTGAGCAGGCTCGACTTGCCCACCCCCACCCGGCCGAACACGGCCACCCGCAGGCAGCGTTGGCGCAGGCGCTCCAGCTGGCGATCGAGGGCCTGGTGCTGGCCGGCCAGCTGGCTCTGTTCCCGGCCGCTGAGTTGGAGCTGGCTGCGCCACTGCTCCAGCAGCAGCCGGCAGCGCTCGGGGGTGGCGGGCACGGGAGTGGCGCCAGGGATGGGCCTCATGGGCGGGCGCCCTCGGCCGCGGGCTGGGGCCGCCGCCACCAGCCGGCCAGCACGGCCAGCACAGACTCGGCACCAATCACGCCCACAAAGCCCCCGAATTCATCCACCACCACCCGCACGCCAGTGCTGTTGCGGCGGAAGCCGGTGAGCAGCCGGTCGGCCCGGATCATTTCCGGCACGTAGTCGACGGGCTCGCTCAGGGAGGAGGCGCTGCGGCCCCCCTCGCCCTGGAGCAGGGCCGTCAGCAGGCGCTCCCGGCTGGCCACCCCCAGCACCTCGTCCACCTCTTCCCCCAGCACCACCCACCACTCGGCATTGTTGGCCAGCAATTCCCCGCGCAGCTGCTCCAGGCTCGCGGCCCCCTCCAAGGTGGGTGCGGCCACCCGTGGGGTCATCAGATCCCGGGCGGTGAGGTCGTTGAGCTGGAACACCTTGGCGATCATCGCGGCCTCGTCGGCTTCGATCTGGCCCTTCTGGGAGCCCAGGCGGGCCAGCAGCCGGATCTCTTCCTCGTCGGTGCTGATCTCGTTTTCGGCGGTGATCGCCGGCAGCAGCTGCTCCAGCAGCAGCACCAGCGGCAGCATCAGCCGGGCGATCACCGCCAGGGTGGGGGCGCTGGCCAGGGCCACCGGCATGGCCAGACGGCTGCCCAGGGCCTTGGGCAGGATTTCGCCCAGCAGGATCACCAGCACCGTGAGCCCCACGGAAAACAGGGGCAGGGCCACCCCTTCAATGCCGTGCCGTTTGAACACGATGGCGGCATAGCCGCCCAGCATCAGGCTGCCGAAGATGTTGAAGCCGTTGTTGGCGATCACCAGCACCGAGAGGGTGCGCCCCAGCCGCTGACGCAGCTGCTCCAGCCGCCGGGCTCCTCGCACCGGCTTGCTGCGGGCCGCGAGTTCATGCACCCGTACGGGGTTGACGGTCAGCAGGGCCGCCTCCACGCCCGAGCACAGGGCCGATCCGGCAATCACAACCACCACCAGCAGCGCCAGAGCGAGCAGGTCGTTCATTCCGCCGGATTACCGCTGGCCATTCCCCTATTCAATCGTCTCTGCCAACGCCTGTCCCGGTGCCTGCTCCAGACTGGTGCCCAGCCAGGGCCCGCAGGCCACTCCCCATGCACGATCCGTCGATCTTTGCCCAGCGGCGCAGGCGCTTCTTCGAGCAGCTGGGAGGGGCGGCGGCGGTGATCCCGGCGGCGGCGCTGGCGGTTCACCACGCCGACTGCGAGTGGCCCTTTCGCCAGAACAGCGATTTCTGGTATCTCACCAGCTTCGATGAGCCGGAGGCGGTGGCCCTGTTCCTGCCGCACCGGCCCGAGGGGGAACGTTTCGTGCTGTTCGTGCAGCCCCGCGAGGCCAGCGCTGAGGTGTGGAACGGCTTCCGCTGGGGGTGTGAAGGGGCCGTGGCCGCGTTTGGCGCCGACCTGGCCCATCCCCGCAGCGAACTGGAGCAGCGTTTGCCCGAGTACCTCAAGGGGGCTGAGGGCATTGCCTTCCGGGTGGGCAAGCATCCCCAGGTGGAGCCGCTGGTGCTGGCGGCCTGGGCCGGCCAGCTGGACCGCGCCCCCCGCAGCGGCTCGGCCGCCCTCGGCCTGGTGGCCCCCTGCCCCCTGTTGCATGCGCTGCGGCTGCGCAAGGGGCCCGAGGAGCTGGAGCGGATGCGGGAGGCGGCCCGCATCTCGGCGGAGGCCCATGAACTGGCGCGCCAGGTGGTGCGGCCGGGCCTCCTCGAGCGCCAGGTGCAGGCGGTGATCGAGCAGCACTTCCTGGAGCAGGGCGCCCGCGGGCCGGCCTACGGCACGATCGTGGCCGGCGGCGACAACGCCTGCGTGCTCCACTACACCGCCAACAGTTCCCCGCTGAACGACGGCGACCTGCTGCTGATCGACGCCGGTTGCTCGCTGTCGGATTACTACAACGGCGACATCACCCGCACCTTTCCGGTGAATGGCCGCTTCAGCGGTGAGCAGCGGGCCCTGTATGAGCTGGTGCTGGCGGCCCAGGAAGCGGCGGTGGCCTCGGTGGCGCCGGGGTTCACCGCCGAGGGGGTGCATGACACGGCCCTGCGGGTGCTGGTGGCAGGCCTGCTCGACCTGGGGCTGCTGGCGGGCTCGGTGGAGGGGGTGATCGAGCAGGGGGCCTACCGCCATCTCTACATGCATCGCACCGGCCACTGGCTGGGGCTCGATGTGCATGACGTGGGGGCCTATCGGCTGGGCGAGCACCATGTGGAGCTGGAGCCCGGCATGGTGCTCACGGTGGAGCCGGGCCTCTATGTGAGCGATCGGCTGCCGGTGCCCGAGGGCCAGCCGGAGATTGGGGAGTGCTGGAAGGGGATCGGCATCCGCATCGAAGACGATGTGGCGGTGACCGACCACGGCCACGAGAACCTCACCGCCTCCGCCCTCAAGGCTCCGGCGGCGCTCGAGCGCTAAGGCTTCAGGACAGCAGCAGCTCCAGGTGCTGGTGCAGGGTGCCGGTGGCTGGGATCACCGCATCGGCGCCGGCCTCCAGCAGCTTGGCCTCATAGCTGGCGCGGGCCTCAGGGTGTCCGTGCAGGTGGGGCGGCGCCACCGCCAGGCTGAGGAAGCGTTGGTCGGGACACTGGGCGCGGGCCCGCTGCACGGTGAGCACATCGGCCACCGTGTCGCCCAGGTAGGCCACGGGCGGTGCGCTGGCCCCCAGGGCCCCGCCGGCCAGATGGCTGGCCAGCTGCAGCAGGCCGGTGGGATCGGGCTTGTCGGGCGCATCCCCCATGGCGATCAGGGGCGGATCCTTCAGCCCCAGCCGGCTTTCCAGCACGTAGCGGCAGGAGGGGGGCTCGGCGCCACTCACGAAGCCGAAGACCAGGTTGGCCGCGCTCAGGGCGGCAAAGAAGGGCGGCTGCACCAGCAGCGGCTCGTCGCCGATGAACCCCTGCCAGCGGCTGGGATCGCCGTTGGGATCCCCCCCGAAATAGAAGGTCTCAAACACAGCCACCAAAGCCTCAAAGGCCGGCAGGGGCGTGTGGCCCGCCCGCCGCAGCAGTTCCAGCGAGGCCTCCCAGTCGTTGTTCCAGCCGCCTTCACTCTTGAGCGCGTCGATGGCGGCGGGATCGGGCCGCTCGCCGTGGAAGTGGTGCACCGTCTCGACGATCGCCCGGCGGTAGCTGCCGCTCACGTCGCGGATCACGCCGTCGATGTCGAACAGCACAACGGCCTGGGGGCGGGTGGACATCGGTCTCGGCAGGGGTGTTGGGGGTAAAGCGGGATCAGGATTGGGCGTCGCGTTCAAACTGGGCGCTGGCGGCCTCGGTGGCGTCACAGCGAACCAGGGCCGTGGCCAGCTCGGGACTGATCGTGAAGGTGTTGAGGCCTTCGGCGGCCAGGCGGGTGAGCTCGCCGGGCTGGCGCAGGCTGGCCACCAGCAGCCGGACGCTGGAGCCCAGACCCGACAGGCTTCGGTGCATGGCGATCACCGCGGCGGTCCCGTCGCGCCCCTGGTCGTTGATCCGACCCAGGTAGGGGGCGATGTAGGCCGCCCCGAGGGCCGCGGCGATCAGCACCTGGTGGGGCTCGTAGCAGGCGGTGAAGGTGATGGGGATGCCGGCGCGACCGAGATCGCGGGCCACCGCCGCGCCTTGCTGGGTCACGGGCAGCTTGACCGCGATGTGACCAGGGGCCAGGGCCGCCAGGGCCAGGCCGCACTGGAGCATGTCGGCGGCGGTGGTGCCCCAGGCCTGCAGATGCAGTTCCTGGATGCCGTGGGCCAGGGCCAGGGGGGCGATCTGGGCCAGCCGCTCCAGGCTGCAGGGCTGGGCCGCCCGGCGCAGCAGGGTGGGGTTGGTGGTGACCCCGTGGAAGAGCCCGCTGGGCAACCACTGCTGCCAGGCCAGGGGGTCGGCCGAATCGAGGAACAGGCGCAGGGCCATGGCCGGAGAACAGGCCGGGGGCCGGCAGGGCGGCTGGTAGGTTAGTTGTTTGACGTGTTGCCTTGAGCGCCGACCCCATGCCCGCCACCGAGAGCGCTCCAGGCGCTGTTGTGACCGACGTGCCCGAGGTGGCCGCGGCTGCTGAAGACACCACCACCCAGGGGCGTCCGGTGATGCGTGGGGGCAGTGCAGCCCTGGCCACGGCCACCATCGACGAAGATGGGGTTCCCTCCGGCTATACCCCCAAGGCCGACGAGGGCCGCTTCCTGCTGAAGATCCTCTGGCTGCCCGACAACGTGGCTCTGGCGGTGGATCAAATCGTGGGCGGCGGCCCTAGCCCCCTGACGGCCTACTTCTTCTGGCCCCGTGAAGATGCCTGGGAAACCCTCAAGACCGAGCTCGAAGGCAAGAGCTGGATCACCGACAACGAGCGTGTTGAGGTGCTCAACAAGGCCACCGAGGTGATCAACTACTGGCAGGAAGAGGGCAAGGGCAAGAGCCTCGATGAGGCCAAACTCAAGTTCCCCGATGTCACCTTCTGCGGGACCGCCTGATTGGTGGGTCTGTCCACACTTCCCTTTGCGCCCCCGAGTGGGGCGCTTTTTTTGTGGTCCTGCCCCACTGTGTGGGGTGTTGTTGATCGAGCCAACCCACAAAAAAGCGCCCTTGTCGGGCGCTTGAGACTTGGTGGCGGCTTGGCTTCAGCCAGCCTTGGTGGCTTGGAAGCGGGCTCGGGCTGTCGCCAGAGCTTGCAGGGCCTTGACTTTGTCGGCGCTGGTGGCTTGGCCTTCAAAGGCGGCAGCTGCACTTTGGGCGGCCTCAAAGGCGGCTTCAGCGGCGTTGGCATCGATGCTGGTGCCCAGCTCAGCGCCGTTCACCAACACGGTGACTTCGTCGGCTTCCACTTCGGCAAAGCCACCCATCAGGGCGATCGTGGACCAGGCTCCGCCGGAGCGCAGCCGCATCACGCCGGTGTCAAGGGCGGCCAGCATGGTGACGTGGCCGGGGAGGATGCCCACCTGACCGGTGGTGCTGGGCAGGATCACCTCTTCGGCGGTTCCATCAAAAACGCTCTGATCAGGGGCCAGAACGCGCAGGGTGAGACTCATGGGGGGAGGTCCTCAGAACGGGGAGGGGATCAACCCTTGGCTTCGGCGAGGATCTTGGCGGCCTTGGCCTTCACCTGGTCGATGTTGCCCACCAGGTAGAACGCCGCTTCCGGCAGATCATCGAGTTCGCCGGCGAGAATCTGGTTGAAACCGGTGATGGTTTCCTCCAGCTTCACGTATTCACCCTTCTGACCGGTGAAGATCTCGGCCACAAAGAAGGGCTGGGAGAGGAACTTCTCGATCTTGCGGGCGCGGTCCACCGTGCGGCGGTCGTCCTCGGACAGTTCGTCCAGGCCCAGAATGGCAATGATGTCCTGGAGCTCCTTATAGCGCTGCAGGGTGGACTGCACGGCACGGGCGGTGCGGTAGTGCTCGTCGCCCACAACGGCGGGCTGGAGCATGGTGCTGGTGGAATCCAGGGGATCCACAGCGGGGTAGATGCCCTTGGAGGCCAGGCCGCGGCTGAGCACGGTGGTGGCGTCCAGGTGGGCGAAGGTGGTGGCCGGAGCCGGGTCGGTCAGGTCGTCCGCAGGCACGTAGACGGCCTGGATCGAGGTGATCGATCCCTCCAGGGTGGAGGTGATGCGCTCCTGGAGCATGCCCACGTCGGTGCCGAGGGTGGGCTGGTAGCCCACGGCCGACGGCATGCGGCCCAGCAGGGCCGACACTTCCGAGCCGGCTTGCACGAAGCGGAAGATGTTGTCGACGAACAGCAGCACGTCCTGCTTGTTGGCGTCGCGGAAGTGCTCAGCCATGGTGAGGGCCGAAAGGCCGACGCGCATGCGGGCGCCGGGGGGCTCATTCATCTGGCCGTAGCAGAGGGCCACCTTCGACTTGGAGAGGTCGCTGGGGTTGATCACCCCCGACTCCTTGAACTCCTCGTAGAGGTCGTTGCCTTCACGGGTGCGCTCACCCACGCCGGCAAACACGGACACCCCGCCGTGCTCCTTGGCGATGTTGTTGATCAGCTCCTGGATCAACACGGTTTTGCCCACGCCGGCGCCGCCGAACAGGCCGACCTTGCCGCCCTGGCGGTAGGGAGCCAACAGGTCGATCACCTTGATGCCGGTCTCGAACACCTTGGGCTTGGTCTCCAGCTCGGTGAGGCTGGGGGCGGCCCGGTGGATCGAGGCGGTCAGGTTGGTGGTGACGGGACCCTGCTCGTCCACCGGCTCACCGAGCACGTTGAAGATGCGGCCGAGGGTGGCTTCCCCCACGGGAACGGAGATCGGAGCGCCGGTGTCAAGGGCTTCCATGCCCCGCACCAGGCCATCGGTGGTGCTCATGGCCACGGCCCGGACCCGGTGGTCACCGAGCAGTTGCTGCACCTCAGCGGTCAGCGCGACCTGCTGGCCAGCGGAGTTTTTGGCTTCAATCCGAAGCGCGTTGTAAATCTTGGGCAGCTTGCCGGCCGGGAATTCAACGTCGAGAACCGGGCCAATCACCTGCCGGACGATGCCTTTGGTGCCGGTGGCGGTAGCAGCTGCCATAGGAAGGGAAGACGCAAAGAGTGCTGAGGAGGGAACCATCCCGCCTGAAGCGGCGCAACCTTACCACTGCGCCTGGCGCGCGAGAGCAACCTGGGCAGGCCCCGCCGGGGGGTTCGGTCACCCGCACAGGCCAGGCCTGGCGCGGGCGGTGTGCGCCCGCATAGGTTGGCACTCAACGGGCCCGAGTGCTAATTCGCCTTTTTCGGCGCACTCCCGCTCGCTGTTCTGTGGCGTCTTTGGCGCCATGCCGTTGCTGTCGCAATTCATCCATGGCTGCTGTTTCTCTCAGCGTCTCCACGGTCAAGCCCCTCGGAGATCGCATTTTCATCAAGGTGTCGGAGTCGGAGGAGAAAACCGCCGGCGGGATCCTGCTGCCCGATACCGCCAAGGAAAAGCCCCAGGTGGGCGAGGTGGTCCAGATCGGCCCCGGTAAGCGCAACGACGACGGCAGCCGTCAGGCTCCCGAGGTCAGCGTGGGCGACAAGGTGCTCTACAGCAAGTACGCCGGTACCGACATCAAGCTCGGCAGCGACGAATTCGTGCTGCTCTCCGAGAAGGACATCCTCGCCATCGTCAACTGAGTTGACCCGGCGCACTGAGCGATCGCGCCTTGTGATCGCTCACGCAGCCTTTCGTTTCCCGAACCAACCCCATACCGACATCGCCTTCCATGGCTAAGCGCATCATCTATAACGAGAACGCCCGCCGGGCCCTCGAAAAAGGCATCGACATCCTGGCTGAGGCCGTCGCCGTCACCCTGGGCCCCAAGGGTCGCAACGTGGTGCTGGAGAAGAAGTTCGGCGCTCCCCAGATCATCAACGACGGCGTCACGATCGCCAAGGAGATCGAGCTCGAGGATCACATCGAGAACACCGGTGTGGCCCTGATCCGTCAGGCCGCCTCCAAGACCAACGACGCCGCCGGTGACGGCACCACCACCGCCACCGTCCTGGCCCACGCCATGGTCAAGGCCGGTCTGCGCAACGTGGCTGCGGGCGCCAATGCCATCACCCTCAAGAAGGGCATCGACAAGGCCTCCGACTTCCTGGTGGGCAAGATCAAGGAGCACGCCAAGCCGATCTCCGATTCCAGCGCCATCGCCCAGGTAGGCACCATCTCCGCCGGCAACGACGAAGAGGTGGGCCGCATGATCGCCGACGCCATGGACAAGGTCGGCAAGGAAGGCGTGATCTCCCTGGAGGAAGGGAAGTCGATGACCACCGAGCTGGAGGTCACCGAGGGCATGCGCTTCGACAAGGGCTACATCTCGCCCTATTTCGCCACCGACACCGAGCGCATGGAAGCGGTGCTGGAGGAGCCCTACATCCTGCTCACTGACAAGAAGATCGGTCTGGTGCAGGACCTGGTGCCCGTGCTCGAGCAGATCGCCCGCACCGGCAAGCCCCTGCTGATCATCGCGGAGGACATCGAGAAGGAAGCTCTCGCCACCCTGGTGGTGAACCGCCTGCGCGGTGTGCTGAACGTGGCCGCCGTCAAGGCTCCTGGCTTCGGCGATCGCCGCAAGGCCATGCTCGAGGACATCGCCGTTCTCACCAACGGTCAGCTGATCACCGAAGACGCCGGCCTCAAGCTCGAGAACGCCAAGCTGGAGATGCTGGGCACCGCCCGCCGCATCACCATCAACAAGGACACCACCACCATCGTGGCCGAAGGCAACGAGGTGGCTGTGAAGGCCCGCTGCGAGCAGATCCGCAAGCAGATGGACGAAACCGACTCCTCCTATGACAAGGAGAAGCTGCAGGAGCGTCTGGCCAAGCTGAGCGGCGGTGTGGCCGTGGTCAAGGTGGGTGCCGCCACCGAAACCGAGATGAAGGACAAGAAGCTGCGCCTCGAAGACGCCATCAACGCCACCAAGGCGGCCGTTGAGGAAGGCATCGTTCCTGGCGGTGGCACCACCCTGGCCCACCTGGCTCCCGCCCTTGAGGAGTGGGCCAAGGCCAACCTGTCCGGCGAAGAGCTGATCGGCGCCCACATCGTGGCCTCCGCCCTCACCGCTCCCCTGATGCGCATCGCCCAGAACGCTGGCGTCAATGGCGCCGTGGTGGCGGAGAACGTGCGCAACAAGCCCTTCAACGAGGGCTACAACGCAGCCACCGGTGAATATGTCGACATGCTGGCTGCTGGCATCGTGGATCCCGCCAAGGTGACCCGCTCCGGTCTGCAGAACGCGGCTTCGATTGCCGGCATGGTGCTCACCACCGAGTGCATCGTGGCCGACATGCCCGAGAAGAAGGATGCAGCCCCCGCCGGCGGCGGCATGGGCGGCGGCGACTTCGACTACTGATCTCGATCGAGATCCACGGTTTGAGTCGTTCCTTCAGAACCCAGTCAAAGCGCCCCTGCGGGGGCGCTTTTTTGTTGGCCCATTCGGCCTGGCTTGGCGTTGGATCAGCCCGGCTTGAACACCAGCGCCACGCCGTTGTTGCAGTAGCGCTTGCCGGTGGGCTTGGGGCCGTCGCCGAAGACGTGCCCCTGGTGGCCGCCGCAGCGCTGGCAGTGGTATTCGGTGCGCGGGACGAGCAGTTTGAAATCCACCTGGGTGGCGATGGCGTTGGGCAGGGGCTGCCAGAAGCTTGGCCAGCCCGTGCCGCTCTCGTATTTGGCCTTGGAGCTGAACAGGGGTAGGGCGCAGCCGGCGCAGACGAAGGTGCCCGCCCGCTTTTCGCTGTTCAGGGGGCTGGAAAAGGGCCGTTCGGTGCCCTCTCGGCGCAGCACCTGATAGGCGGCGGGGCTGAGGCGCTGTTTCCAGGCAGCATCACTGAGCTGCCAGGTTGGATCCTGGGCCTTGGCAGCGGCGTGGGCTCGGGAGGTGCCGCTGAAAAAGGCGCCCAGGCTGGATCCCAGGGCCACCAGCAGGTTGCGGCGGGGCATCGACATCGCTGGCTCAGCTCAGCCAGCCGGCACTGAGCACCACGGCCAATCCGAGAAAGATGGCCAGCAGGGTCCAGCTGATGCGGTTGAGGGTGGCTTCGGCGCTGCGGGCACTGGTGAACATCGAGCCACCACTGGCGGCAAGCCCGCCCATGCCATCGCCCTTGGGGCTATGCAGCAGCACGCTGATGATCAGCAGCACCCCGCTGCCGATCCACACCCAAGACAACACCGACGTGATCACAGTTCCTTCCCTGGTGAGCGCAGGCTAGACGCCCAGGGTCTGGGGGATGCGGCTGGTGTCCGCGGTGGTGGCGGCGGGCAGGATCAGCGACTCGCCGCTCATGGTGGCTGGCTTGGGCAGGTGGAGGATCTCCAGCAGGGTGGGGGCGATGTCAGCCAAGCCGCCGCCGTCGCGCAACACCACGTTGGTGCCATGGCCGGGCAGTTTGCGCTTCTCGCCCTCCACCAGGATCACGGGCACCGGGTTGGTGGTGTGCGCCGTCCAGGGCCGGCCATCGGGGCCTTCCATCACCTCCGCATTGCCATGGTCGGCGGTGATCAGCAGGGTGCCACCCATGCGGTTGGTGGCCTCCATCAGCCGCCCGACGCAGGTGTCCACGGTGGTGATGGCTTCCGTGGTGGCCGCCATCTTGCCGGTGTGCCCCACCATGTCGGGGTTGGCGTAGTTGATCACCACCAGGGCATAGATGCCCTTCTGGATCGCGGCGACGCAGCTGTCGGTGAGTTGGCCCGCCGACATGGCGGGGGACTGGTCATAGGTGGCCACCCTCGGTGAGGGAACGAGGTGCCGGTCTTCGCCGGGGAAGGCCTGCTCGATGCCCCCGTTCATGAAGTAGGTGACGTGGGGATATTTCTCCGTTTCGGCGGTGCGGAACTGGCGCAGTCCCGCCTCCGACACCACCTGCCCGAGCAGCCCGTCGAGGGATTCGGGGGGAAAGGCGACGGCCACGGGCAGCCCTTTTTCGTATTGGGTGAAGGTGACCACATCGATCGGGCTGATGGGCTCCCGGGCGAAGCCATCGAACTCGGCCAGCACCAGCGCTCGGATCAGCTGCCGCACCCGGTCGGGCCGGAAGTTGAAACACACCACGCCGTCACCGGCCTTGATCAGACCCTCCGCCAGCCGCACCGGTTCGAGGAACTCATCGCCGATCTCCTGGGCGTAGGAGGCGTGGATGGCGTTGACCGGGCTGAGTTCGGAGATGGGCGCCGGTTCGGTGTAGAGGCGATAGGCCTTTTCCGTGCGATCCCAGCGGTTGTCGCGGTCCATCGCCCAGTAGCGGCCGCAGAGGGTGGCAATGCGGCCTACACCCGCCCGGTTGATCTGCTCCTGAACCTGGGTCACGAACCGCGGTGCGCTGCTCGGGTCGGTGTCACGGCCGTCGGTGATCACGTGCACACACACGTCGGACAGGCCTCGTGCGGCGGCCCAGCTCAGCAGACCTCCCAGGTGCTTGATGTGGCTGTGCACCCCGCCGTCCGAGCAGAGGCCGATCAGGTGCAGGGTGCCGCCGCGTTGCTGGAGCCCCGCGGCGAGGGCATTGAGGGCGGTGTTATCGGCAATGCTGCCGTTGTTGACGGCCTGGCTGATCCGGACCAACTCCTGGCGAATGATCCTGCCGGAGCCGATGGTGAGGTGCCCCACCTCCGAGTTGCCCATCTGCTCGTCGGGCAAGCCCACGGCGCCGCCGCTTGCTTCGATCAGGGTGTGGGGGTAGGCATGCCAGAGGGCGTCCATCACCGGGGTGCTGGCGGCCCGGATGGCGTTGTGTTCGGCCTGATGGCTGTAGCCCCAGCCATCCAGAATCGCGAGCACAACGGGGGCGACACCGGATGGGTCCCGGAAAGTGGGAGAAGGGCCCTCGGACAGGGTGGATTGCTGCTGTGAGGGAAATGCTGTCACCCGTCTCACCTAGCGACCGATTCGCCTAGCGACGTTGAATCAACGCCTTCCAAGCCCAACCTACAGTGCGGATGTGCGGTGATCCCGCTTGATCCCGGCCGGGTCAGGCTTTGGCCACACTGATGGTCCAAGGCCAATTCGCCGGGGCTCTTTATCCGTGGCTGTCCTGATGCACCGGCTGGAATTGCTCTCCGCGTTGGATCTCGGCCGCACCCTCGATCGCCTGGCCTCCCAGGTGCTGGAAAGTGCCCTCGACAGCCGCTCCCTGGTGCTGCTCGGCATCCCGACCCGGGGCGTGGCGCTGGCTGAGGTCCTGGCCCAGCGGCTGGCGGCGATGACGGGTCATCCGATTGACCAGGGCACGGTGGATCCCACCTTTCACCGTGATGATCTGGAACGGGTGGGCACCCGCCTGGGCCAACCCACCGACCTGCCTGTGGCCCTGGATGGACGTCAGGTGGTGCTGGTGGACGACGTGATCTTCACCGGGCGCACCGTGCGAGCGGCCTTAGAGGCCCTGCAGGCCTGGGGGCGGCCCAAGCGGGTGAGTCTGTTGGCCATGGTGGATCGGGGCCATCGGGAGTTGCCGATTCAGCCCGATTTCTGCGGCCGCGTGGTGCCCACCCGCCGTCAGGAGTCGATCCAGCTCTGTCTCCAGGCCATCGACGGCGAGGAAGGGGTCTATTTGCTGCGACCCGAGCCTTAGGCGGGCTCGAGTTCGTCGCCGCGGAAGTGGGCGCGAAATTTCCCAAAAGCCACGATCACCGGCAGGGTTGGGCTGATCACCCGACCTTTCCACTCGTTGAGGACGGTCACCACTTCGCCCTGCTGGCCCTGGAGGTCGAAGGCTTCGCCGCGGTGCTGGGGATGGTGGTAGACGACCACGCTCTGGGAGACCTTGACCTGATCACCTGGCTGCATGGCCCCGGAGCTTCATCGCGCGGCCAATCTTGTCATGCGCCAGCCGGCCCTGGGGATCCCCAGGGGGTCAGCGCTGACAGGCTGTCTCCGGCCCGGCCTCCACCACTGTCCCGCCGAGGGCCCGGCAGGCGTCCTGGAAGGCCGCCCATTCGTTCATGCCCTTGGCGATCCTCAGCTGCACCTGGGCGTCGAGTTGGTCGGTGGGCACGGTGTGGGGCAGCTGCCCGTGGGCGTCGTGTTCACGCTCCTGTCCTGCCAGGCCTTCAATGCCCTTCTGCACCGTGGCCTGTAGCGCCCGGCTGTGGGTTTTCCACCAGGGATGGTCGATGCGGGTGAGGGCATCGAGGGCTTCCCACCACCGCCGTTGATCACCCAGGGCCTTGGCCCGCTCGAACTGGAGTCGGTTGCGGGTCCAGTTTTCTCGGAATTTGTCCCCCAGGCTGTTGCCATCGGCCCGTCGGTCGTCCCCCATCACGGCCAGGAGTGCCAGAGCGGCCTGGAGGTCGCCGTCCTGAAAGCGGCTCAGGGCTCGCTGTTGCAGGGACTGCTGCCAGCGGTTTAGCTGGTCGCGGTCGGCCGGACTGCCGGCCTGGGAGTTCACAAGTTGCAGTTGCAGTTGCAGGGCCGCGGCCCACTGCTGTTGCTGCCAGAGGCGGGCCGCCTGGCGCCGCCGGCAGCTTCCCTGTTCCGCCGGTGCCTGCCCTCCCAGCCAGCGCAGGGCTTCCAGCTGTTCGCTGTAGCGAAGGCAGGCCTGCAGATCCCCGCTCCTGGCCGCCTGCTCCAGCCGTTGGGGCAGTTGTTGCTCCCACCAGTAGGCCGCCCCGAGGCCGGAGGCCACCAGGCCCAGGGTGAGGCCCAGCCAGAAACGGGGCAGCCTGTGGCGGCGCAGGGCCAAGGCGAGAGGAGGGCAAGTCTCCCCGTTTTATGGGGCTGGGGGCCCCGCCGCCCTTGGCAGGGGGCAGCGGCTCCGGCGTCCACTGTCCTTGGCGGTCCCGCGCCCCGGGCGCTGGGCTCAGCGCACCGGGCCCAGCGCCCGCGGCGGGGTGCGTTGGCCGCTGCGCAGGTCGGTGACCTCCAGCAGGAGCTGGCCCTGGGGATCGATCTCGAAGGCCAGGCGCAGGCAATCCTCACCGGGCTGGCCCGGCGTTTCCAGGAGCAGGGCCGGGGGCTGCTGACTCCAGGGCTGGACGCGGCCCTCGCCGGCGGGCCGTGGCCGCAGCACCGGCAAGCCACCCTCAAACACCACTTCGCTGCGCTGTTCGTTGTCCGGTTCCCCGAGCACCAGCTCCAGGGACCGCTGGTCAGGGCTGCTGCAGGCCAGCACCACCTCCAGGGGACGGTCGCTGGGCCAGGTCTGGCCGGCCACAAACACGGCCTGCCAGTGGTGACGGCCCGAGCGCTGGTCCCAGCAGCGCAGCGACACCCCATGGCGCAGGATGTCGCGCACCTGGACGCCGGGGGTGAGGGCCAGGGCGCCGAGGGCCACGGCCTCCACCGGCCGCTCGTGGCGCAGGGGAATCCCGCTGCAGCGTTCGGCCAGCCACTGGCGAATCAGGGGGAGTCGGCTGCTGCCCCCCACCGGCAGCACCGCTGTGATCTGTTTCAGGGCCAGCCCCTCGCGGCGGGCGGCGGCCAGCACTTCCTCGAGCAATCCATCCAGCTGGGCCACCAGGCCCCGTTCCCGCAGCAGGGCCTCGAGGTCGCTCCGGTTCAGCCGCAGGGCCTGGGGGGGGAGGCCTGACCCAGGGGGGCTCCAGAGCACCAGAGCCTCCTCCTGGTTGCTGAGTTGGCACTTGAGGGCTTCGGCAGCGGCCAGCAGATCGCCACTCAAGGCCGCTTCTGGACAGAGATGGGCGGCGATCCAGCGGTCGAAATCCCGGCCCCCCAGGGCGAGCCCAGCCTTGCCAATCACCCGGGCGCAGCGCAGGGCCTGGCGGCTGGAGCCCAGGTCACGGCCGGCGAAGCGCAGCAGCTGGGCCATGGGCGCCGGCCGGCCCTCACCCCCCTCCAGGGCCACCAGGGAGAGGTCGATCGTCCCCCCGCCGAGGTCCACCACCAGCACCGTGCTGCCGGCGGGCAATCCGGCGCCGATGGCGGCGGCGGTGGGTTCGTCCACCAGGGCCAGTTCCGCCACCTCCAGCTCGCGGCACACCTCCTGCAGCCACTGGCGGTAACGGGGGTAGCTGTCGATCGGGGCCGTGAGCACCAGCCGCTGAGGGTCCAGATCCGTGGGCAGGGCGGCCCAGAGTTGTTGCAGCAACAGGGCCCCGGCCTGCTCCGGGCTGAGCGGCAGGGTGATGGATCGGGCCGGACCCGGGGGGAGGGTCCCACTCCGGGGGGTGGCCCCGATCCGCCGTTTGAAGTCGCGGTGCAGCTCGGGCCCCTCGGTGTGGGCCAGGCCCGCCTCCAGCACCTGGCGTCCGATCAGGGGCCTGGATCGGGCGGGATCGCTCAGCCACAGCAAGGTGGGAACCACCACGGGCTCGCTGCTGCTGTAGGGAGGCAGGGCGAGGAGCTGCGCTGCGGCACCGGCCTCCTGGTAGGCCACCACCGTGGTGCTGCTGCCCAGATCGATGGCCAGGGTGCCCCGCATGGTGATCTTCTAATCGGGACGCGGCACCTGCTGACCTAGATTGGCTGAATTGGAGCGGTGTTCATGCAGAGCGGACTTGATGTCAATCCCAAGGAACTGGCCCAACGGGCCGAAAGCCTGATCCGCCATTCCAGCAATCGCTACCTCACCACGGTGCGCATTGCCTTCCGGGCCAAGCAGCGCCGTTTCGATGACTTCGACGGTCTGCTCGACGACTCCATGATCAAGCCTGTGCAGCGCGCCATCATTGAGTTGAGCGACGAACAGGACCAGCCCGACCTGCTGCCCGGCTGACCGTCGCCGCATGCAGGTCCAGGAAGGGGAGGGGTGGCGTTGGCTGGTGGATCCGGCCAGCCACCCCTTTTCTGTGTTGGTGGGTGGCCAGGGCTGGGCCGTCGAGCTCACCGCGGAGGAAGCCCGGGAGCTGCAGCAGGGGTTGGCCCGGCTGGCGCGGGAGCACAGGGGGCTGGCCGACCAACTGATGGGCGAGGAGGCGATCAGCCTGGAGCTGGAGCGGGGATCGCTCTGGATGGCGCTCGAGGGTGACCGGCAGGCCTGGGAGCTCCGGTTTGTGCTCACCCCGGCTGGGGGGGGCAGCCGCGCCGTGGAGGGCAGCTGGGGCGTTGGGGCCAGCGCAGCCCTGGTGGCGGCCCTGGACCCGGGGGCGTCTGCCGATGGGGCGGGCCAACTGTGGGCGGCTCCTCACGGTCCCGCCTGAGACCCAAGGGCCGTAGCCCCATGATCAGCACTGCTGATGATGGCGGGATTCCTGCGCAGCCCCCAGATCGGCCGTGGATTTGCCCAGGTTTTCCCCAGCTTTGGCTCCCGGGAGGCCGCGAGCGCCGGGAGCCTGGGGAAAACCCTGCCGCTGCAGCCTTTCCCCTTGACAGGCTGGGGCGGTTCCCTCCTGGGCGATTGCGGCTGGCCGTCGGCGGGGCCAATCCCTTCAGGGGCCTGCAATCTCAGTCTGCGAGCGTCGCGGTTTGGGGCCTTGGTCCCGATTTGACGGCTTCGGCTGGATGTGGAGAACTGGTGCCATCTCGAACCCACCTCCATGGAATTGCAGGCCAGTGACCAGCCCTTGACGGGCGTTGATCCGGCCACGGTGAGTTTCCAGGCTGAGGTGCCGGAGGTCCTGCTGGCGTCGATGCGCGGGTTCATCGAGCAGCATCCCAACTGGGATCAATACCGTCTTTTTCAAGCCGCCCTGGCGGGGTTTCTGGTTCAGAACGGCCTCAAGAATCGGGAGGTCACCCGCTGCTATCTGGCCAATCTCTTCCCAGCCCAGGCGAGCTTCAGGGGACGCTGATCCCGCTCGGGTCGCCCGGTTCGAATAGCTGCTGGTAGGCGGCTGTCAGGGTGCAGGCCGCCACAGGCAAGGCCACCACCAAGCCCGCCAGCAGCACCAGGAAGCCGGCCAGAACCATCCCCAGCAGCACCAGGGTCAGTCCCAGGGCATGGAGCCAATGGGGGTCTGTTGCGGCCCGGCCGCGGCGAAAGGCGCCTAGGGGACCCAGCCCGCCAATCACGGTGAGGGGCAGGCTCAGGATCTGGTCAGCGCTGAAATACACGACGACGGCCCAGCCCGCCAGCAGCGGCAGCGGGGCGAGCAGCGGCTGGATCAGGGTGAGCAGCCAGGAGCTGGCCTGGGCGAGACGCACAATCACGGCCAGCACCACCAGGATCAGCAGCACGGTGCCGAAACAGCGGAGCATGGCCCGGCCATCCACCCGGATCAGCTCCCCCAGCTGGGGCCGGCGACGGTGGAGGGCCAGCTGGGCTCCACGCAGCAGGCCCACGACCAGCCACAGGCCGGTGAGCACATAGAGGATCCAGGCCATGGCGGCCAAGACGATCGAGATCGGATCCGGTTGGCCCAGCAGCGAGATCACCAGGCCGCTCTCGTAGCGGTAGAGCAGCTGGGCCAGCAGGTTGGCGCCACCGCTGAGCAGGGTGAAGCCCATCAGCACCCAGGGGCAGTGGGCAAAGGCTGCCCAACCCCGCTCCACCGCGCCGCGGATCGCCAGGGGGGCCGGGCTGATCGGTGCCGACTGGCTCACGGGGCGTCCAGCAGGCTCAGCAGCCGTTCGGCACTGGCGGCACTCACCGGCAGGATCGAGAGGCGGTTGCCCCGTTTCACCACCCCCAGCTCCTCGGGGCTGAAGTTCTCCCGCAGGGTGTCGAGGCTCAGCAGGCGCGCAAATTGGCGCACATAGCGGAGCTTCACGCAATCCCAGCGGGGCTTCTCGGGGGTGGCGCCGGGGTCGAAATAATTTGAGGTGGGATCAAACTGGCTGGGATCGATCAGCTGGGTCTCGATCACCTCCATCAGGCCGATGATTCCTGGTGGTTTGGTGTTGGAGTGGTAGAAGAAAGCCTGGTCGCCAATCTGCATGGCCCGCATGAAATTACGGGCTTGATAGTTGCGAATGCCATCCCACAGGGTCGTGCCTTCCCGTTGCAGGTGGTCGATCCCGTAGACCTCGGGCTCGCTCTTCATCAACCAGTACGCCATGGGCGTTTGCAGCGAACGGCTCGCCCCGGAATGGTAGGGGCAGCGTTGTCGTGGTTTGCCGGCCCCGCAGCCCTAGAGCCCAGCGACCAAGTGGCGGAAGTGATTCCCGCGGGCTTCAAAATCGCTGTATTGATCAAAGCTCGCGCAGGCCGGTGAGAGCAGCACCGCTTGGCACCGATGGGTGCGTGCCAGTTGGGCGGCCAGGGCAACACCCGTGTCCAGGCCCTCACAGCAGTGCACCGCTCCCGGGAAGCCTGCGGCTGTGAGCAGGTGCTGGAATTCCGCCTGGGCCGCGCCGAACAACACCACGGCGGCGGCTTTCTGGCCCAGGGCCGCCAGCCAGCTGTTGGGGTTGCCCTGCTTGGCTTCGCCCCCCGCCAACACCACCAAGGGACCTTCCAAGGCCTGGAGAGCCACCTCGGCCGCGTCGTAATTGGTGGCCTTGCTGTCGTTGTAGTACGTGATGCCCTGGTCTTCGCGCAGGCGCTCGAGTCGGTGGGGGACGCCGGGGAAGGCCCGGAAGGCCTCTTCCATCTGCGTTCCAGACAGCCCAGCCACCAGGCCGGCAGCGGCGGCGAGCAGCATGTTCTGGCGGTTGTGGGCTCCGGGCATGGCCAGGCAGTCGGCGGCCATCAGGGCGGTGCCGCCGGACGGGCTGGCGTGCATCACCTGGCCCCCTTCGATCCAGAGGCTGGGCGTGATGGTGGCGGGCAGGCTCTCGCGCCGGCCCGCCGTGATCCAGGTGGCCTGGTCCCAGCGGTCGGCATGGGCGCGCAAATCGGCGTCATCCGCGTTGAGGATGCGCTCACGTGAGCGCTCCAGCAGGCCCCGTTTGATGGCGCGATAGGCGTCGAGGGTGCCATGGCGCTCCAGGTGGTCCGGGGTGAGGGTCGTCCAGATCCCCACCTGGGGGGCCACCCGTGGGGCGGCTTCGATCTGGTAGCTGCTGAGCTCCATCACCAGCCAGTCGGGCTGGGGGCGGTTGGGTTGGGGGAGGTTGGGTTGGATTCTTTCCAGCACCAGCTCAGCCGCTGAAAAGCCGACGTTGCCACCCATGGGCGCGTCGAGGCCCGCATGCTGCAGCAGGTGGCTCACCAGGTGGGTGACGGTGGTTTTGCCGTTGGTGCCGGTGATGCCGATCCAGGGCACGTTGCGGCTGGCCTGCCAGGCCAGCTCCAGGTCGCCAACGGTGGGGATGCCCTGCTGGCGCAGCACCTCCAGGGTGGGGTGATCCCAGCGAATGCCCGGGCTCACCACCACCGCCGCGGGGGGACTGGCCAGGGCCGAGAAGGTGTCCGGATGGAGGGGGGTGCCGAGCTGCACGGCGATGCCCAGCTGGCGCAGATCGGCGGCCCTGGCTTCAAGGTCTGGTCCCTGCTGGCTGTCGATCACGAGCACCGCTCGGCCGGCCTGATGCAACAGCTTGGCCGCACCGATTCCGGATCGCGCCAGACCGACAACCACGGTCAAATCGCTCACCGTGACTGCCATCTCAGGAAATGCAGTTGAATTGAAATGGGCGATACTGGAATCGAACCAGTGACTCCTACCGTGTCAAGGTAGTGCTCTACCTCTGAGCTAATCGCCCCAGAAGCGATCTGACTTTACAGAACGGCCGCCGCTGCCTCCTGGACCGGACTGGGTCGATGGTGTCGATGGGTCTCACCTGCTGGTGGATCTGCGGGAGGCGCGTTCCAATGCAGGAACTGCAAAAGCTGCTTTTTGATCGCCCCCGCTCTAGCTCTGGATAGGACTCGCTCGGCTACTCCGTCTTGCCACGGTCTTGGTGGTCGCCCCCGTCTGTGGCGGGTTCGCAGGGCAGGGCAAAGTCGCGGCTTCACCTTGGTGGAGCTGTTGGTGGTGGTAATCATCATCGCCGTCCTCGCCGGTCTGAGTGCAGGCGCTGTGATCCGCTATGGCAACAAGGCGCGCGTCTCAGCGGCCAAGGCGGTGGTGGCGTCGGCGGCCCGGGAATGTCTGCGCTGGATGTTGGATACAGAAGGGGTCGCCTTTGCATTGGGTACGTCGGCTGGGGAGGGATTTCGCCTGCTCCCTGATCCCCCGGAGTGTGGTGGTCCGCAGGTCGTTCCATTTGTGGTCACGATCGATGTGATGCCGGGCTCGACCTTTGGCGTCAATGTCAACCCTGATGGCACCCTCGAGCGCGTCTGTACCGGCTCGGTGGACTGCCAGGGGGGACGCTGGTGAATGCCTGGGAGCGGTTCTGACCCTGCGCCCATCGGGCCGTTCTGCATCAATACTCCAGTCAGCACCGCACCAGCTCAATCCGCCACCGCTCGCGCTTGGTGGCCTGCACCGCCTCGAGTTGCAGCTCTCCTCGTCCTTCGAGCTGCACCCGATCCCCGGCCACCAGCAGGCGGCTGGGGCTGGAGATGGGCTGCCAGTTGACCCCCACGCTGCCCTGACGGATCAGTTCTGCCATGCGGTTGCGGGAGATCCCGAATCCGGCCGAGGCCACCGCATCCAGCCGTAGGGAGGCCTCCACTGTCTGGAAGCGGCGAGGGTGGCGCTGGGCGGGCAGCTGCAGTTGATCCAGCGGCCTGGCCTCTAGCCGCACCTCCACCGTGCGCACGCTGGTGGTGCGGCCATCCAGCGCCGCAGCCTGCTCTGCGGTGACCACGGCCTGGGCCCCCCGGTCGCCCCGCACCCAGATGTCGCCGAGCGCCTCCTCCGGGGGGCCGAGGGCCAGCAGGCCAGCGCGGAAATCGCTGCGCTCGGCGGGATCGAACAGAAAATTGCCGCTGATCTCGAGGCCCATCAAGCCGGCTGCCCCAGCCTCCAGATCCAGGGCTGCGTCGCTCCGCTGAACCAGCAGCCGCTGCCGCTCGGCCCCGGGATAGCCCCCGGTGCTGGTCAGGGTCAGCTCGGCCAGGGCGCCCAGCCGTTCGGTGGCTTCCTCTCGCACGCCCCCGTCCACAAACCCCGTCCACACCGGTTCCCAGGTGCGCAGGGCCTGGTCGGCGACGGCGAGCACGGCGGCCAGCTCCTTCGGGTGCTGGCTCCCCACCAGCAGGTCGCGCTGCGGCAGCATCAGATCCGGGCCTGTTCAGCCATCGCCCAGGCGCACCACCGCCAAGGGCTTGGCCTGTTGGAGGCTGATCCAGGGCATCTCGACGCCGTTGGCCGTTTCGGCCAGCAGCAGCCAGTGGCCCTCCTCCACCCGGTTGCGCAGGCTGCGGATGCGGTCATCTTCCTCCGAGCGCACGCTCGCCGCAGCGGCGAAGCTCCCCATCCACCCCGAGCCCATGCCGAGCAGGGCGCCGATCAGGTGCTGGCTCCAGGCGCCGGCGAAGGCGAAGGTGTCGAGGTCGGTGATGTAGGTGAAGGTGAGGCCGGCCAGGAAGCCGAAGGGGATCAGCCAGCGGGCCATCGAGCGCTGGCGGAGGCGGCGGGCCACCGCCGGATTGAGCCGCGCCACCTCCGCCAGGGTCTGTTCCCCTTCGCCGATGACCTCCAGCTGCACCATCGGCGGCTGCAGGGCCGCCAGGCGATCCCGCAGCTGATGCAGCCGTTTGCGGTCGTTCAGCACCACCACCACACTCGTGCCCACGCTGCGCTCTGCTCCTTCGGGATGGGGGGATTCTCGCCGCTCACTACACTGCACCGCCGGCTCACCCACCCCACCGCCGGGCATGACAAAGGTTCTCGTTTCGGATCCCATCGACCAGGCGGGGATCGACATCCTGTCCCAAGTGGCCACGGTGGATGTGCGCACCGGGCTTCCGCCTGAAGAGCTCAAGGCGATCATCGGCGACTACGACGCCCTGATGATCCGCTCGGGCACCACGGTGACCGCCGAGATCATCGAAGCTGCCGACAAGCTGCGGATCATCGGCCGCGCCGGCGTTGGGGTGGACAACGTGGATGTGCCGGCGGCCACCAAGCGGGGTGTGCTGGTGGTGAATTCGCCCGAGGGCAACACCATCGCCGCCGCCGAGCAGGCCCTGGCCCTGATGCTGGCCCTCTCCCGCCATGTGCCCCACGCCCACGCCAGCACCATGGCCGGCGGCTGGGACCGCAAGAAATATGTGGGCAACGAGCTCTACAAGAAAAAGCTCGGCGTGGTGGGCCTCGGCAAGATCGGCTCCCACGTGGCCCGGGTGGCCAAGGCCATGGGCATGGACGTGATGGCCTACGACCCCTTCGTGTCCGCGGAGCGGGCCCAGCAGATGCAGGTGCGGCTGATGCCCCTGCCGGCCCTGTTCGCCGAGGCCGACTTCATCAGCCTCCACCTGCCCCGCACCCCGGACACCGAGAACCTGGTGAACGCGGAGTTGCTCAAGACCATGAAGTCCACGGCCCGCCTCGTCAACTGCGCCCGCGGCGGCATCATCGACGAGGCGGCCCTGGCCGAGGCGGTGGAGAACGGCACCATCGGCGGCGCCGCCCTGGACGTGTATGCCAACGAGCCCCTCGAGGCCGGCTCGCCCCTGCGCCAGGTGCGGGAGCGCCTGATCCTCACCCCCCACCTGGGCGCCTCCACCGAAGAGGCCCAGGAAAACGTGGCGATCGATGTGGCGGAGCAGATCCGGGATGTGTTGCTGGGCCTGCCGGCCCGCAGCGCCGTGAACATCCCCGGCCTCAATGCCGAGGTGATGGAGCAGCTCAAGCCCCACCTGCAACTGGCCGAAACCCTGGGGCAACTGCTGAGTCAGCTGGCCGGCGGCCCGATCAACGAGCTGGAGGTGCGGCTCCAGGGGGACTTTGCCGCCCACCCCGCCCAGCCCCTGGTGGTGGCGGCCCTCAAGGGTCTGCTCTCCACCGCTCTTGGCGACAGCATCAACTACGTGAACGCCAGCCTGGAGGCCAAGGAGCGGGGCATCCACGTGGTGGAGGTGAAGGACGACGCCAGCCGCGATTTCGCGGGCGGCTCCCTGCAGCTGAGCTCCAAGGGCTCCAACGGCAACCACACCGTCACCGGGGCGGTATTCGCCGAGGGGGAACTGCGGATCACCACCATCGATGAGTTTCCGGTGAACGTGGCCCCCAGCCGCCACATGCTGTTCACCCGTCACCGGGATATGCCCGGAATCATCGGCCAGCTGGGCTCCCTGCTCGGTGAGCACAACGTCAACATCGCCTCGATGCAGGTGGGTCGCCGCATCGTGCGCGGCGACGCCGTGATGGTGCTCAGCCTCGACGATCCGATTCCTCCGAGCCTGTTGGCTTCGGTGCACGCCATCAACGGCATTCAGGAAGCAAACCCGGTCACCCTCTGATGGCCGCGGCCCCGGGTTGGTGGCGACTGGAGCTGGCGTCCCCGCCGGAGCTCGAGGAATCCCTGTTGTGGAAGCTCGGCGCCCTGGGGATTCCCCGAGTTGCGGTCCAGCACCCTCCCGGGACTCCCGCTGAGCGCCAGCTGATCGCCTGGCTGCCGGCGAGCGATTGGCCCGAGCACGAGCGCTGGCAGCTGGAGCAGGCCTTGGCGCCCCTGGCGGAGCCCTTCGGCGTGGCCCTGCCACCCCTGCAGTGGAGCCAGCAGGCCGAGGAAGACTGGAGCCTCAGCTGGAAGCAGCACTGGCAGGCCGATCCAGTGGGCCAGCGGCTGCTGATCCTTCCAGCCTGGTTGTCCTGCCCGCCCGAGCACGCTGGGCGGCAGGTGATCGTCATGGATCCCGGCAGCGCCTTCGGCACCGGCAGCCACCCCACCACGCGCCTGTGTCTCGAAGCGCTCGAATCCCTCGATCTGGCGGGGGTGCGGCTGGCCGATCTCGGCTGCGGCAGCGGCGTGCTGGGCCTGGCGGCCCTGCGGCTGGGGGCGGTTGCAGTGGCGGCCGCCGACACCGATGTCCTGGCGGTGCGGGCCACGGCCGACAACGCCGCCCTCAACGGGCTGAAGCACCAGCTGCGGGTGGCGCTGGGCTCGGCGGACACCCTGGCCGGCCTGCTCGATGGCCAGCCGGCCGATCTGTTGCTCTGCAACATCCTGGCGCCGGTGATTCAGGCCCTTTGTCCGGCTTTTCACACCCTGTTGGCTCCCCACGGTGTCGGCCTGCTCAGCGGCCTGCTGGTGGACCAGGCCCCCGCCCTCCAACAGGCGTTGCTGGAGGAGGGCTGGCGGGCCGAGCTCACGGCCCAGCAGAGCCAGTGGGGCCTGCTGACGATCCGCCGTGTTGCATAAGGCACGCTGATCTGTGCCTTGGCTTTGATTGGGCTTCCTCCGTCCTCGCTGACAAATCGACGGGAAAGGTGCGCGGCGGATGTATGAAGGGCGGGTCCTACAGGCCCGGCTTCCGGGTGCCTGTGAGCCCCAATCCCTTTCATGGCTTCCTACAAGGTCACCCTCATCAGCGAGAGCGAAGGCCTCAACAAGACCATCGAGGTTCCTGATGACCAGTACATCCTCGACGCCGCTGAGGAGCAGGGCATTGACCTGCCCTACTCCTGCCGTGCCGGCGCTTGCTCCACCTGCGCTGGCAAGCTGACCGCCGGCACCGTGGACCAGAGCGACCAGAGCTTCCTGGACGACGACCAGATCGAAGCTGGGTTCGTGCTCACCTGCGTGGCCTACCCCACCAGCGACTGCACCATCAAGACCCACGCCGAAGAAGAGCTCTACTGAGCTCCCCATCCGGGTGATGGCCCCTTCCAGGCACGCCTGCGTGCTTGATGGCCGGCTCCCTCTCTGCCACCCTGCGGGGTGGCTTTTTGCTGTCATCTCGGAGCCGTCGTTCTGTGTCAGCCCAGGCACCCCCCTCCCGGGGCAACGTCGCAGCCCTGCTGAAGCCGGGGAGCGAGCACACCAGCCCTGGTGGTCAGTACAGCTATCGGGTGCTGGGCCCCTGCTGCCGCCTGTTTGATCGCGAGGAGCTGCCCTGGCCCTGCTGCCGTCTGGCCTGGCGCAGTAAGGAGCCCAGTTGGCGGCGCATCGGCCGGCGCTTCGTGGCGGATCTGGCCTCACGCCGCTGCCCTTCCTATGCCGTTGAGCTGCT
>NZ_JAGQBE010000079.1 GCF_024345475.1 Cyanobium sp. T1B-Tous | reverse complement strand
AACAGCCGGCGCGAGCGGGCCGTGCCGGTGCCGGTGATCCAGGAGATGGCCGCCGCCCTGGCCGATCCGCACTTCGGGCCATCACGGGCGGAGGGTTTTGCGGCCATCTGTGCCGTAGTGCCCACGCACCACAACGATCTAACGGAGGTGCTGCAGGCCGAACTGGCCGGACTCGATCAGCGCATTCGCTCGGCCACCAACCGCGAGCGCAAGCTGCAACGCCATGGCTATTCGCGGCTACTCGATCTCGAGCGATTGCTCCATCTGATCCGGCTGCTGTGCACCTGGCCCGATCTGGCCGCCACAGACCCCGCCAGCGCAGAAGAGCTGGAGGCGATCCTCTCGCCTCTGCCCCAGGGCGATCTGGCCGATCGGGCAGCGGCCTTTCTGGGGAAGCTGCACGGAGCCTGTTTTGCCGATGCCAGCGCCATCCGCAACGACTTGGCCTGGTTGGAAGCCAACGGCTTCTGCAGCGCGATCCCAAGTACCCCACCGGTTCAGCTGGCCCCAGCGCCGCGTGCCGCCGCACCCATCCATGGCGGGCTGCCGCCGATGGGCGATGGGCCGGTGTTTGTGCGGGTGATGACGCTGCTGCGCCACCTGCTGCAGGTGCCCTTTGACCGGCCAGCCGAGCGCGGCAGCAACCTCCATCAGCACCTGATCACCGCCACAGAAACGATCCCCGGCGCCTACCTGCCGGGCGAAACGGCCACCCTGCGCAAGGACCTCGAGAAGCTCCTCACCCCCTACGGCTTCCGCAACCGCAACGACAACGTGCGCCACGGCTACTGCCTGGGCACCGCCGTGCTCTCACCGGCCCGGCTGCGGGAGGTGCACAACGTGGTGCAGCAGGCGGCCGGCCGGCTGGCTGATCCATCGGCGCAGGACCTGTTGGCCGAGCTGGATGAACGCTTGGGCTGGGCCGGCATCAGCGCCGATGGCCTACCGCCGGTGCGCAGCTATGCCCGCCATGCGGTGGTCGACACCCAGCTGGTGCGCCGCGACTCGCTGGCCGCACCCCGCCGCGCCGAGGCGATCGAAGCGGCAATCGTGGAACACCGCCGCGTGCTGCTGCAGCGCTACCCCGGCGTGGGCAGCTTTGCCGGTAGCCCCGCTGGTGAGCTGCGCGTGTGGCCGCTGCAGCTGATCTTCCACAACGTGGGCTGGTATCTCCTCTTTGAGGAGGACCAGGTGGGGCGCGAGCAGGGGTTGATCCGCAGCGAACGGCTCGATCGCCTCGCCATGGCCCGCGGCGATGGCGACCTGCGCCGCAACCCCGAGCAGCACGCCGCCGCCATCAACCGGCTGGAGCGCTTGCTGCACCACAGCGGCGGCATCTTCTTCGGCAGTGACCTGGAGCAACAGCTGGCGGTGGCCAGCAGCTCAGCCCAGCGCCGCAGCCAGGCCCTGGTGACCCTGCGCTTCTGCTGCAGCCCCTGGGCCTTTGCCTTCATCCGTGAGGGCCTGCAGCGCTATCCGATCGAGCACACTCGCTTTTCCAGACCACTGCCCGGCGACAGCTGGTGGCATCACCCCAAGGCGCCGCACGTGCTCGAGCCAGGCCCAGCCGACGCCAGCCACCCGTACCCGGTGGAGCTGGACCTGCCCCCCTGGACCGTGGCCGCCGACATCGACCTGCGCAGCTGGTTATTTGCCTTTGGCGGCGGCATTCGCATCGAACAACCCGATGTCCTCAGGCAGGAGCTGCTGCTGCGCTGTCAGGAGGCAATGGCGGCCAATGGTGGGCAGCCAAGCCCAAGCGCTACCGCAGACCAGCCTTCCCAGCGGACTGACTTTGCCAACCGCCGACACAAAGACCGGCGGTTGTTGTAATCACACCTAAACCCAACACGACCCCAACAGTTCTTGTTTCGATGCGGATTTCGCATGGGTACAACCATTCATCACCACCCCCCTGAATGACGCACTCCAGGGTCTACATAAAGGCCCGAGCCCAGCCGTGGCCAACAGGAGCAATTGCGTCGTGAAGTCAAACCGTGGTCCGCTTAGCCTGTTAGCCGCGGCAGCGCTGTTGAGCAGCCAGCTTCCGCTACTAGCGAACGATCTTCCGCTGTATTGCAAATATCCGCCGGGTCGCGGACTCACCCCGGACCAAGAGACTCGCTGCGCCGAAGATCCGGCCAAGGCACAAGAGGCCAAGAAAAAGGCGGAAGAATTGCAGCCCCCCACCTATCCCTTCTCTCGTCCCGGCTTTCTGACGGTTGAGCCGACCAGCGGGAAACAGATTGGCTTGACCCTGCTCTCCAAAGATGGCCGCGAGATCACCTTCGACTACGGCAAGAACAAAGAGAGCCTGGTGCTAAAGCCGAGATCATCAGCTGGAAATCGGCAAATGCAGGCTCAGGAACCGACGCCAGCAGCGCCGTGAGCGTTGCCGTCGCGGGCGCCTTGTTCTTCTGGCCGATGATGCTGGCGGCCCCGTTCATGGTAAAGAACTACACCATCACCGGCTTTCAGGTTGAGACCATTGATCGGCTCGGCAAAGATGTCAGCCTTGATTTCGCCACCATCGAAAGCCCCAGGCCAGCGATGGAGCTGCTGCGGTTTTCCACGGGTCTGACGGCAGGCACCAGGCGCGGACCTGACACCACCAAACCCCTCTACGAAGCCGGACTCAAGCAATCGCTGCTTGAGCTGGAGACTTTGAAGAAACCGCTTCTGGTTGTGAACAACAAAAAGCCGTGGTGCTCAACCATCAAGCTCAGCGACAATCCAGACAGTGCCGCCTACAAGGGCATGGTTGAGAACATCAATGCCTTGCGCCGAAAGCTCGAGTTACCGCCCGTGCAGGACCTGGCAACCCAGTCGACCGACCAGCAGTGGGAGGCCTATCTGGATTCCAAGCCGGGCCTCAGGCAATGGGTGGCGGCCTACAAGCAACAGGCAGAGACGCTGAAACAGTGCTGAGCGATCGGCGCCGGCATCGGCAGCGCCTCTTGCCCCAGGCAGACGCCTGAGCAACAGAGGCGCAGGCATTGACCCTGGAAATGATGCAGAACCTGCATCACTTTGCCGACACCCCGGAGCTGCCCCAAGGGGACGGAGGCTCATGGAAGCCCGAAGTCCACAGGTACTGGCCCTAGATCGAGGGCCAGTACTTGCGAGAGGGCGTGAATCCCGAACCTCGCCAATCGGGCGGGCGCGCAGCTATTCGTGCGCAACTGCAGACAACGATGCACAAACTGCATGAAAACCCCGCGATTGGCCAGGGGGAATGGCCCATGCCGACACCGGATTACCGCGCCGCGCCAGATCCATAATCGCCACATCTACTCAGAGTGAGACTTCCGAGAAGACGGCAAGACCCATTGCACCGCAATTGATCTCAGAAGTGTCGATTATTTTTCGTTATACGAGCCCGTGGTGCGCAGCCCTCAGACACTCGCGCCAAGTAATCACCAGCGCGCGACTCTAGGCCCGCCCACCAAATATTTAAGCTTTGCTTCAGGGTCTGGTTGGGAATTGACACCACCAGTGGTGGTGTCGGGTGGTTCAGGACCCCACCGGTGCTGATAGAACTGATGGGCGCCTTGGCAAGGGGTGGCACTCCCGGCCTTGGCCGGGGGACACGGGGAGTCCCGGGCTTTTCGCAAAGAAAAGGCCCAGGGGATCTCACCTCCCTGGGCCTCCCCTTGAAGGGTGCTGCTTTCTGTCAGCAGATTCATGGTGACCCACAGACCGCCTTTTTCACCCCTTTCGCGACACATCTCAGCAATTGACCTCAGCCCCTTGACAGAACTGTCAGGGCTGGTCAATCCACCTCTGCCCAGCCGGCATCGTGCTGGTGTGGCCTGCATCGTTTCTGCTGCTACTGCTGCTCAGTACGGCACTGCACTTACTGGAGGTGGAATCCATGACTGAGCCTTTTCCCACCCGCTGTCTGCTGCATCAGGTGCTGTATCAACGCACATCGCCCTACGGCGATCCCTACGCCGTAGCTCTGATGATTGATCCTGCCGGCAACACCCATACGGCACTGGCTTGCAGCAAGCTCTTTGGCGACCTCGACAAGCTCAGCGAACTGGAAGGCCACGAGGTCAACCTGCTGCAAACCCGCAGCGGACTGAAGCTCAGGCCGTGGGCGGAACAGACCATCGAGGCCAGCGACAGCTGCGATGAAACCTGTTGTTCATCGCCGTCGTTGGAGGCCGGCGAACTGCCAGACCCCCTGTTTGCAGAGGAAGATCCGCCCGCGAGCAGCACGGCTGCGAGCACAAGCTCGGCAGCCTCTGCCTTCACGGACCTGGCCACCACCGTGGCCAAGCTGGCGCGGGATCTCAAGATCCCAACGGCCATGTGGATTCACCTCCCGTAGCGGCGACCCCCGTCAGCCCCCTGCTCAGGGAGACCATTGCAGGGGGGCTGCACCCAGGCGATCAGCACAGGCCCGGAGCTTGAGGACTGATCCGCAGTTCGGCGTAGCCAGTGGCTGGATCCAGCTCCCGTTGGAACCGCCACTCCGGCAGCAGGCCAATGACCAGCTCGGCGATGGTGCGCACCAGTGAGCCGGGGCCAAGATGCCCGCCGATCACAGCACCGCTGCTGTCTGCGATCGCAATGTGCAGATGGGCGCCATCGGGCGAGAGGGTGCCGGAGAGGCTGATGATCTCCAGCTCGCCGCAGATCGTCGTGATCTCAGATGCTCCGGCCAGGCGCAACTGGGCCACCGACAGGCTGCCGACGGCGCTGATCATGCAGCCCGCCTGCTGCTGCTCGCCCATCCAGGCCTCCAGTGCCCGGCGCAGGTCTTCGCCCGGATGCAGCCGCAACGGCACCACCTTCATGGGATTGGCCCCTCCACCAAGGACTGGGTCATCACCAGCGCATCGACGTAACCCAGTTGCCGGTGGCGGAACGCCCCCGGCAACGTGCCAACCACCTGAAAGCCATTGCGCTGCCAGCAGTGGATCCCGGCGGTGTTGGTGCTCACCACCAGGTTGAACTGCAGAGCCCGAAACCCCAGTTGCCGCGCCGCCTGCAGTGAGTGCTGGCAGAGGCGACTGCCGATGCCCTGGCGGCGGCAGTGCTCGGCCACCACGTAGCCCGCGTTCGCTACATGGGCGCCGAGTGCAAGTGAGTTGGGCTTGAGGTAATACGTGCCCACCACAGCTCCGGCTGCATTCACGGCCACCATCACCGCCTGGCTCTGCTCCACCCAGGCCAGCTGGGCCTCGGCCTCGCTGATGGCCGGGTCGTGGGGGAAGGTTTCACCAGCTCGGAACACCGGCTCCAGCAGCGCCCACAGCAACGGCCAGTCTGTTGCCTCAAAGGGGCGGATCTGCAGGTGCGATCGGGGGGAGGTTAGAGGAGCGCTGGTGTGGTCTGGTGATTGTCTCGCCAACAGGAAGGCGCCCCGTGGGGGGCGCCTTAGCACCGGTTGCGGCGGTCACCTCCTCACACCAAGGACTGCCGGTCGGGTGTCTGTGGTTCACGTATGACCTGTCTTGGGCCTGGCAGGGAAGGGAAGGAGATCACGTCTGGGAGAAGAGATGCTCAAGGCTTGACCTTCTCGGTTGTGATCTCGACCCGGGTACTGCTGCCCGGGGTGTCAACACGCGGGAATCAGAATTGGCGTATCGCTCTCTGCGGCTACGGGATGACGCTCGCGCTGCGTCATCGAGTTCACCTGTTGTGTGTCGCATCGTTGGCGCACCTCCGCTGTGCGCACCGGCTCGGGTGCTCCCTGGCCGGACTCTGTTGGAGGGTGGGACCTGGGTTGGCTTCCGGGCCTCCCCTCAAGTTCAAAGTACGCCCCTTTTCAGCTGGCGGTGGCCTGCTGGAGTGCCTGTTCCCGTACCTGCAGAAACCCAGTGAGCGCAATGATTCACAGGCTTCCTCATTGCCGTTGCCATCGAGATCGGTGTGCCCCTGGCGCAGCAGTTCCTGGGCGCGGGCATAGGAGCCGATCTCCCTACAGCGGTAGCGGTGACCACCCCTGTGGTGCCATCGGGGATCACGGCGCCTCTGCGGCCCCGGCGGTAGTCCCAGGGGCGGGTGATCCCACCCGGCACCTGCCAGACCCTGTAGCGCAGCCGGCTGGCCCGAAATTCAGCGTCCAGAGACTCCTTGGTCTCGCAGCCGCTCAGATACTGCCGCTAGCTAAGCCGCAGCGGCCTCGATGATCGCCGTTGTGGAGGCCTCCACCGCTCGTGCCAGCTCCTTCAGGGAGGGATCGGCCGAGAGGCCAGCAAGCATCGCCTCGGGGCGGATCATCCCGAGGCGGGTCTGGCCGGCTTCGGTGTAGACGGAGATCCGGCAGGGCAGAGCCATGTTGAGCGCCATCGTGGTGCTGAGCACCGCGGCGGCCTGCTGGGGGTTGCACACCTCGAAGATGCGGCACTGCTCCGGGAACGGCAGGCCCTTGCTGCGCAGAGTGTTGCCCAGATCATGGACGGCCAGCACGCCGAAGCCCTGGTTCACCACCGCCTCCTGGAGGGCGGCACTGGCCTCCTCGAAGGATTTCGGAGTGTCGAGGATGAAGAACGGATCCATGGCTGGCATCAGGACGTTCCGTACCAGCTGCGATACCACTGCGCCATCTGTTCGATCTCCTGGCTCTGCACCCGAACCATGGCCTGCTGCAGCTCCCGCAGCTGCGGATGCTGGCTGTTGGATTGGGCCATCGAGGCCATCATCACGCCCATGCGGTGGTGCGGAATCATCTGCTCGATGAAGGCACGATCGAAGTCGGCGGCATTCTTCAGGGCGGCCAGGCTTGTGCCCATACCCATGCCCATGCCGCCCATCCCCATGCCCATGCCGCCCATCTTCATGCCACCACCCATGCCCATCCCCATGCCGCCCATACCCATGGCTCCTCCGGTCGTCCAGCTGGGAACATCGCCGCCAAACCACTGCCGGTACCAGGTCCGCATCTGGGCGTTCTCCTGGCTCTGGCTGGCCTTGATGCTGCGGGCCAGCTCCTTGATCTCGGGCCTGCGCGCGCGGGAGAGGGCAAGATCTGCCATGGCGATCGCCCCGTCATGGTGAGGAATCATCATCACGATGAAGTGCTGATCCATCGACTGGGCGGCCATCCGCCCCGGACCGCTTAGTCCCCTTCCCATCCCGCTTCCGGCTTGGGCCACCACCTGGGGCGGCACCGAGCGCGCTGGAGCCTCCAGCGACAGAACGAGCGCTCCCAGCCCTGCAGCGGCCGCGAGCCTGAGCGCCGCCGAACGTTTCTGGTCCAACGCGGCATGGTGATGGCCCATCAGTTCTCTCCCTTGCTTGTGCCTTTCTTCAGCATGGGCACTTAGCAGGGAGTCGGACACGGATTCGGGTCATGGCTTCATCGAATCGGTGTGCCCATTCGCTGCGTATGGGCCGAACGTCACGATCAGCCTTCAGACGTGAAGATTGGGGCAGATCACCGCGTCATCCTTGGCTGGATCGCTCTGCCAGCCCTCCAGCAGGCCCTGCAGTTCCTTGCGGAGCTGCCGCAGCTCCTTGATCTGGCCATCGATCCGCTCGATCTGGCGCCCCAGCTGGACCTGGATGTCGCCGCAGGGCAGCTCACCGGCATCGTGCACCGCCAGGCAGTCCTGGATCTCCTCCAGGCTGAGCCCGAGGGTCTTGAGCCGGCGGATGAACTCCAGGCGTTGCAGGCTCTCCTCGGCGAAGAGGCGGTACCCGCCTTCGCTGCGGCCGATCGCCGGCAGCAGACCCAAGTCTTCGTAGTAGCGCAGGGTCTTGACCGGCAGGCCACTGCGGATGGCCAGCGCCCCGATCTTCATGCCGGTCTTGATGCCAACAGCTGCCATGGGCTTGACTCTCCTGCTAGGGGGAGACTCTAAGCTGGTATTCAGCACTTCTTCCCGGAATTCCGTGAAACCCATCGCTCTGGCTGTCCTCTTCTCGGCAGGCGTTGCCCTGGCACCCGGCGCCGCCCGCGCTCAGGCCAACGACATGTTCCCGAGCAAGGCCGCTGCGGAAAAGCGAGCCAAGGAACTCAAGTGCAGCGGCGCCTTTGCAATGGGCAAGGACTGGATGCCCTGCCAGAACTTCGATGTCTATGAGAAAGCCGTCTCCAAGGAGAAGTGACACCAGCAGTCCCTTTTCTGTCACTGACCATCCCCTCGCAATCTCAATGACCCAGCACTCCACCGGCCCCTTCCAGCAGACCAACCGTTGGGCTCTGCTGGCGGCCCTCGTAGCGGCGACCTTCGCTCCGCTGCTCGTCAGCGCACCCGCTGCGGCGCACATGAAGGGCATGTTCAAGACCAAGCAGGAGGCGGAGAAACGCGCCGCCGAACTCAAGTGCAAGGGGGCTTTTGCGATGGGCTCCCTCTGGATGCCCTGCGCCAACATGCAGGATCTGCACAAGGCAATGGATAAGGAGTGAGGCACCATCACCTGATGCGCCGGGTGCACCGCAGCCTCGTGCCCCTGGCAGCCCTGCCACTGCTGCTCACGGCGCTCTCCGGCTCCCTGTACGGCGCCCTATCGGCCCAGGGAATCGAGGCCTTCTGGCTGATGAAGCTGCACACGGGCAACTTCGGCCTCCTCAATCTGCAGCCCTGGTACTCCTCGGTCCTGGCGCTGCTCACCCTGTTCGTGATCGGCTCCGGCATGGGACTGCTGCCGGGCCGCCGCAGGGGGATGAAGCAACCGCCGCCAGCGGCCTGATCAGGCCGCTCAGGAGGAGGGTATTAATGAGGATTCTGAGCCTGACACGCAACGACAACAAAAAGCTCAACCTCCACAACCACTTCGAAATGCATGGACTCAGTTTGAAATCATCTCCGCCAGGAATGCGGCGGATGATCTTCTGGTAATCAGGCCACAGGGTCGATGGAAATGAAGTGATGCCAACAGCTTTCGTAGACACTGAACGACTGATGGGGAGCACGCATCATCTATGCCATCAAAGGCAATGCCACATTGAGTATCAAAAGAAGAAGCAGGAGCCGCGAATGATGCCACGGGTTAGTGAAAATTTTGCCCCGAATATCCCAACATGTGCCGGCGAGCCATGTAGAGGATGATGACAGGCAAGACGATCCATTGAATGACGGCAAGTGCACTCACGCCTAGTAGGGGCACTGCCAGCATCGGCACTCCGTAGGCCTTGGAAACATTAACTCGATAGGTTTCGATCGCAAGCGTGATCAGAAGGCCGATACCGGTAAACAGGAGCGTCAGCTTCCAGGTTGGGGTCAGCACCCAGTACCGCGAACGCATCAACGCGCTCACAGTCCAACTGCTGAAGAGAATGATGACCCCATCGCCAAAGGCGCAGTGGGTCAAGTCAATAACTTTGTCGCCCAGGGATGGACTTGCGTAGAACTCGTAAAATGGAGACTGCCAAACCTCGTAAAAGAAGTTGAGCAGAAAGGCAAAGAGAAATAGATTTGTTTCTGGTGCAGCGAGAATTCGTG
>NZ_JAGQBE010000078.1 GCF_024345475.1 Cyanobium sp. T1B-Tous | reverse complement strand
GCAGAAGCGCCTTGGCGCTGCTGGAGAGTGGTTGTCATGAGAACGAGAGAAGAGTGTTCCAGAGGAACGGGTATGGAGGGCGGTAAACCGCCAGGGCGAAAACCGCCGGACGGAATCCCGTCGCTCGCAACTGTAACGGAAGATTGCGGCATTGGTGAGAGGGATCTGGCCTGGGTGGCCCAGGGCTGCTGATGACTCCGATCAGCTCCGCTGATGGGTGCTCTGCGGGTCGCTCGATCACCTGGAGTCCCAGCGTCACGCTGGTGCCCACCCGGGCCTGTTTCAACGCTTGCGGCTATTGCAGTTTCCGGCGCCCTCCCGATCCCGCCGACCCCCTGGCTGACGCCCTCGGGGACGGCGAGGCCCGGGCTGCCCTCGTGGCCAGGCCCTGGGCGGCGGAGGTGCTGCTGCTGAGTGGCGAGGTGGCTCCGCACTCTCCCCACCGGGCGGCCTGGACGACGCGCTTGCTGGACCTGTGTCGGCTGGCTTGGGCAGAGGGCCGATTGCCGCACACCAATGCGGGTCCCCTGTCCCTGGCGGAGATGGCGGCCCTGGCCCGGCTCAATGGCTCCATGGGACTGATGCTGGAAGGGCTGGGTCCCGCCTATGACGTCCTGCACCGCCGGGCACCGAGCAAGCAGCTGGAGGTCCGGTTGGCCCAGCTGGAGCAGGCCGGGCGGTTGGGGATTCCCTTCACCACCGGGTTGCTGCTGGGGGTGGGCGAGAGCCAGGCGGATCGCCGCGAGGCGCTGGAGTGGTTGGCCAGGCTGCAGGCGCGCTGGGGTCACCTGCAGGAGGTGATCCTGCAGCCCTACCGGCCCGATGGCGCCACGGCCCAGCGGCTCAGCGCAGCGGAGCAGGCCGACCTGCTCGGCACCATCGCCGAGGCCCGCAGGATCCTGCCCCCGGAGGTGCATCTGCAGATGCCGCCCAACCTCTGGCCCCTGGAGGCCTTGCCCGCCGCCCTGGAGGCCGGCATTGACGATCTCGGTGGGATCGACAGCGGGGATGTGATCAATCCCGCCTATCCCCAGCCCAGGCCCACCGAGCTGGCGGCGGTTCTGGAGCGTTCCGGCTACCGATTGGTGCCTCGGTTGTGTGTGCACCCGGCCTGGCTGTCCTGGTTGCCCACTGCCGTCCAGGAGCAGGCCCGCCGCGCCGAATCCAGGTTGTTAGCGTCCACGCCTTCGGGCCCCTGGAGTTAACGGCCGTGAGCACCACGAGCGACCACCGGGTGCTGCTGGTACGGCTGCCCTGCAATCCCATCTTCCCGATCGGACCCATCTATTTGGCCGATCACCTGCACAAGCAGTTCGGGGGGATGCCCCAGCGGATCCTGGACCTGGCAGCGGTGCCCCTGCTCGATGTGGAGCGGGTGCTGCTCCAGGTGGTGGCGGCGTTTCGCCCCACCCTGCTGGTGTTTTCCTGGCGCGACATCCAGATCTACGCGCCGGTGGATGGCCGGGGGGGCAATCCCCTGCAGAACTCGTTTGAGGTGTTCTATGCCCGTAACCCCCTGAGACGGCTGCGGGGGGCTTGGGGCGGTCTGCAGTTGATGGCGTCGTTCTACGGCGAGCTGTGGCGCAACCTGCGGCTGGTGCGTCGGGGGCTGCGCCGCGCCCGTCGCTTCCACCCTGAGGCGCGCGCCGTGATCGGCGGCGGGGCCGTGAGCGTGTTCTACGAGCAGCTGGGCCGCAAGCTGCCCAAGGGCACCGTGGTGTCGGTGGGGGAAGGCGAGCCGCTCTTGGAGAAGCTGATCCGCGGCGACTCGATCGCCGGTGAGCGCTGCTTTGTGGTGGGCGAAGCGCCCCGAGCGGGTTTGATTCATGAGCAGCCGGCGGGCATGGAGAAAACCGCCTGCAACTACGCCTACATCGCTGAGATCTGGCCCCAGCTCGACTGGTATCTCGAGGGGGGTGACTTCTACGTGGGCGTGCAGACCAAGCGCGGCTGCCCCCACAACTGCTGCTACTGCGTGTACACGGTGGTGGAGGGCAAGGCGGTGCGGGTGAACCCCGTCGAGGAGGTGATCGCCGAGATGGGCCAGCTCTATGCCAAAGGAGTACGCGGCTTCTGGTTCACCGATGCCCAGTTCATCCCCGCGCGCCGTTACATCGACGACGCCAAGCAGCTGCTACGAGCCATCCAGGCCCAGGGCTGGAACGACATCCGCTGGGCGGCTTACATCCGCGCCGACAACCTCGATGCCGAACTGGCGGCGTTGATGGTGGCCACCGGGATGGACTATTTCGAGATCGGCATCACCTCCGGCTCCCAGGAGCTCGTGCGCAAGATGCGCATGGGCTACAACCTGCGCACCGTGCTGGAGAACTGCCGCCTGTTGGCGCGGGCCGGCTTCCGCGAGCACGTGTCGGTGAACTACTCGTTCAACGTCATCGATGAGCGCCCTGAGACGATCCGCCAGACCGTGGCCTACCACCGCGAGCTCGAGCGCATCTTCGGGGCCGACAAGGTGGAGCCGGCGATCTTTTTCATCGGCCTGCAGCCCCACACCCACCTCGAGCAATACGGCTTCGAGCAGGGCCTGATCCAGCCCGGTTACAACCCGATGAGCATGCTGCCCTGGACGGCCCGGCAGCTGCTCTGGAACCCCGAGCCCATGGGCAGCACCTTCGGCCGCATCTGCCTGGAGGCGTTCGAGCGCAACCCCGCCGATTTCGGCCGCACGGTGATGGATCTGCTGGAGCGCGACTACGGACTAGCGCCCCTCGAGGAGGCGTTGCACGCGCCGGTGGAGGGGCGCAAAGCCCTGGCTACGGCGACCCGGTAGCGCCGTTCCACCAGCGGCGCCGCACCCAGAGCAGGGCCCCCAGGCCGATCCAGCCGATCAGGCCGCCGATCGGGTTGATGTCGGCACCACCGGGCCCCACCCACCAGGCGGGGGCCGCCGGGGAGATTTGAAGCAGTCCCTTTTGCACCAGAAACCAGCCCCCCACCAGGCCGCCGTGGAGGCCGACGGCACCCCACAGGGAGCCCCCATCGGCGCGGCGCTGCAGGGCCAGCACCAGCCCCAGCAGAACCAGCCCCCCCAGCAGACCCACGGCCTCCAAGCCCGGGGCGCGGTACCAGGGGTGCAGCAGGGCAAAGATCACGGCCTGCAGGAGCAAGGCCCGCTGGGGGCCCACCTGCAGGTCCAGTTCGCCCCAGAGCCAGCCGCGAAACAACAGCTCTTCAGCGAAGCCGACGCCCAGCAGCAGCAACAGGCCGTTCAGGAGCAGGGCGCCATGGAGTTCGCCCAGCCACTGGGCCTGGCCCGCCAGCAGCAGGGCCCCAGCCACCAGCACCAGCAGGGCCAGGGCCTTGAGCAGGCCGCGAACGCCGCTGCGCAGGCCGACAGTTGGGGGGACGGCCACGCCCAGTCGCTCCCAGGGTTGGGGCTCTTGCCAGACGCGCCGCAGGCGCACCGGAAGGGTGACCAGGAGCAACAGCAGCGCCACCACCAGCCCGGCCAGGTCCACCTGGTCTGAGCGCCAGCCAGGGGCCACCAGGGCCAGGGGACGGGAGAACAGCCAGCCTGCGCCATAGAGCAGGGGCACGTACAACAGGGTGCCCCAGCCATGGGGCCGGGTTGGGTTGGGCGCCTCGGCTGAGGGCGGGATCATTCAGGTTTCCGGCTCGAGGCTGCTGCTCAGGCCCTTGGCCTTGAGGGTTTCGCAGTAGAACTCCGCCGGCTCCAGATCACAGACGATCACCAGGCCCACGCCGGTGTTGTGGGCTTCCAGCATCACGGCGATCGCGTCCTGCTCGCTGAGGCTCGGCACCACCTGCCGCAAGGTGCCCACCACGTATTCCATGGTGTTCACCGGGTCGTTGTGGAGCAGCACCTTGTAGCGGGGAGAGGGCTTGCGCACCCGCTCCGGAGCCTTCTCCATCACAGCGGCCCCGCCGCTCTCGCGGCCGGGGGTCTGGGTGGCGATGGGTTGGGCGACGCTGGGGGAGGTCATGGCCGCTGGTGTCATGACGACGGCTCCATTAAAGGGCCCGGATGCGCCGCATGGCTTCCTCCACGTTTTCACGGCTGTTGAAGGCCGAGAGGCGGAAGTAGCCCTCGCCGGCGGCGCCGAAGCCGCTGCCGGGGGTGCCCACCACATGGGCCTGGCTCAGCAGACGATCGAAGAAGCCCCAGGAATCGAGGCCGTCCGGCGTTTTCAGCCACACGTAGGGGGCCTGCTCGCCGCCGTACACCTGGATGCCGGCGGCGCTGAGTTCGCGCCGGATGATCGCGGCGTTCTCCATGTAGAAGGCCACCAGGGCCTTCACCTGGGCCTGGCCTTCGGGCGAATACACCGCTTCGGCACCGCGCTGCACGATGTAGCTGACGCCGTTGAACTTGGTGCACTGGCGCCGGTTCCACAGGCCCCACAGCTCCACAGCTTCGCCATGGGCGGCGGTGCCCATCAGGCCGCGGGGCACCACGGTGAGGGCGCAGCGGGTGCCGGTGAAGCCGGCGTTCTTGGAGAAGGAGCGGAACTCGATGGCGCACTCGCGGGCGCCCTCGATCTCATAGATCGAGTGGGGCAGGGAGGGGTCCTGGATGAACGCCTCGTAGGCGGCGTCGAACAGGATCAGGGCGCCATGGGCGCGGGCGTAGTCCACCCAGGCCTGGAGCTGCGCCTTGGTGGCCACCGCGCCCGTGGGGTTGTTCGGGAAGCAGAGGTAGATCAGATCCACCGGTGTGTTGGGGATCTCCGCCGTGAAACCGTTCTCGGCGTTGATGGGCAGGTAGGTGAGGCCGCCGTACTGGCCGGCGTCATCGGCGTCGCCGGTGCGGCCTGCCATCACGTTGCTGTCCACGTACACCGGATACACCGGGTCGGTCACGGCGATGCGGTTGTCGGGTCCCAGGATGTCGAGGATGTTGCTGCTGTCGCACTTGGAGCCGTCGGAGACGAAGATCTCTTCGGCCGTGATCTGGCAGCCGCGGGCCTGGAAATCGTGCTTGGCGATCGCGTCGCGAAGCCAGAGGTAGCCCTGCTCGGGCCCGTAGCCGTGGAAGCCTTCGCGGGTGCCCATCTCGTCGATGGCGGCCTTCATGGCGCTGCGGCAGGCCTCCGGCAGCGGCTCGGTGACATCGCCGATGCCCAGACGGATGATCGGCGCTTCCGGGTTGGCTTCGCTGAAGGCCTTCACCCTCCGGGCAATTTCTGGAAACAGGTAGCCCGCCTTGAGCTTGAGGTAGTTGCCGTTGACCTGGGCCATGGAAGGGGAGTGCCGCGGACGGGAGGTGATGGCGGGATTGTCCTATGGCGGGTGGCACTGCATACGATCAAGGCAGCTCTCCAGCCGCTCCCATCTGTGACTGTCGTCCCCGTCGAGGCGCCCCTGGATGGTTCCGTTGCGGCCCCGGTGGATTTCACCGCCCTGGTCGACCTGGAGATCAGCAAGCCGGCCCGCTATCTGGGCAATGAGCTGGGGGTGCGTGAGCGGGATTGGGGGGCCGACTGGCCAGCCGCCGGCGTGCGCTGGGCGCTCACCTACCCCGAGGTCTACGAGGTGGGGGCCAGCAACAGCGGCCACATCATTCTCTATTCGATCCTGAATGCCGTTCCCGGCCAGCTGTGCGACCGCAGCTATTTGCCGGCGCCGGACCTGGCGGCCCGCTTGCGCGAGCGTGGCGCGCCCCTGTTTGCGGTGGAGAGCCGCCGCCCCCTGGCGGCCTTCGACATCCTGGGCTTCTCCCTCAGCTATGAGCTGGGCGGCACCAACATCCTCGAGATGCTGGAGCTGGCGGGCATCCCCATCCGGGCGGCCGACCGCGGCGACCTACCCCTCAGCCACCCGGAGGCGTCTCCGCTGATCTTTGCCGGCGGTCCCACCGCCACCAGCAACCCCGAGCCCTTCGCCGCCTTCTTCGACTTCATCGCCCTGGGCGATGGCGAGGAGCTGCTCCCGGAGATCGGCTTGGTGGTGGCCGAGGCTCGCGCTGCCGGGCTGACTCGCCGCGATCTGCTGCGGGATCTGGCCCAGGTGCCGGGCGTGTATGTGCCTGGCTTCTATGGCCCCGGCGCCGATGGGGTGGCGCTCGAGCCGCTGGAGCCCGGTCTCCCGGCGCGGATTCAGCGCCGCACCGCCACGCCGATGCCCCACTACGCCATGGGGCTCGTGCCCCACATTGAAACGGTGCATGACCGGCTCACGGTGGAGATCCGCCGAGGCTGCACCCGCGGTTGCCGCTTCTGCCAGCCCGGCATGCTCACCCGCCCCGCCCGGGACGTGGAGCCCGAGGCGGTGGTGGACGCCGTGGAAGAGGGGATGCGGCGCACGGGCTACAGCGACTTCTCGCTGCTGTCGCTCAGCTGCTCCGACTACCTGGCCCTGCCGGCGGTGGGGGTGGAGCTGCGCAACCGCCTGGCGGATCAGAACGTGAGCCTCACCCTGCCCAGCCAGCGGGTGGACCGCTTCGATCAAAACATTGCCCACATCCTCGGGGGAACGAGAAAGGGCGGGCTCACCTTCGCCCCCGAGGCCGGCAGCCAGCGCCTGCGCGACATCGTCAACAAGGGGCTCACCGATGCCGAGCTGCTGGCCGGCATCCGCATGGCGATGGAGAACGGCTACCGCAAGGTGAAGCTCTATTTCATGATCGGCCTGCCGGGAGAAACCGACGCCGACGTGCTCGGCATCGCCGACACCTGCCAGGCCCTGCAGCGGCAGTGTGCGGATCTAGGCCGGTTGGAGCTGAATCTGACGATCAGCAATTTCACCCCCAAGCCCCACACGCCCTTCCAGTGGCACAGCGTCAGCACCGCGGAGTTTCGGCGGCGCCAGGAGTTGTTGCGCCGGGCCCTGCGTCAGCTGCGCGGCCTCAAGACCAACTTCACCGATGTGCGCCTCTCGGCGGTGGAAGATTTTGTGGGCCGCGGCGACCGGCGTGTCTCGGCGGTGATTGAGGCGGCCTGGCGGGCTGGGGCGGGTCTCGATGCCTGGTTTGAGTCGGCCGAGCGCAGCTATGCCGCCTGGACCGGCGCGATTGAGGCGGCGGGTCTGGGGGGGCGCTACCGCCAGCTGGAGCTGGGGGCCTGGAGCGCGGCGGAGGCGATGGAGACGGCGGATCTGGAGGCCTTCTGCCGCCAGAGCCTGCCCTGGGACCACATCGATTCCGGCCTCGATAAGCGCTGGTTGGCGGAGGATCTCCAGCGGGCCCTGGCCGAGGCCGTTGTGCCCGACTGTTCTTTCGAGGGGTGCAGCAGCTGCGGCGTCTGTGGTCCGGAGCTCGGTCACAACGTGGTGATTCCGCCGCCGGCGATTCCGGCCGCCTTGCCGCAGCGGGCCCCGGCCAGCGAGCGGGTGGATCGGCTGCGGATCGGTTTCACCAAAACGGGTTCCCTCGCTCTGATCAGCCACCTCGACACCCTGCGGATGTTGGAGCGGGCCCTGCGCCGCTCCGGGCTGCCGGTGAGCTTCACGGGCGGCTTCCACCCCCTGCCGCGTCTGCAGCTGGCCCTGCCCCTGCCCCTGGGGGTGGAGGGGCACGGCGAGTGGCTCGACCTGGAGTTCACCCAGGAGCTGGATCCGGCCCAGGTGCGGGAGCGGCTGCAACCCCAGCTGCCCCCTGAATTCCAGCTCCTCTCGATCGCCCGGGTTCCGGTGTTTGGGGTGAGCCTGTCCCAGGAGTTGGAGTCCGCCCAGTGGACGTTCCTGCTCCAGGCCCAGGGGGGAGAGCCGGTGGCGCCCGAGCAGTGGCTGCAGGCTCGCGCCACCCTGCTGGCGGCTGAAACCTTGATCTGGCACGACACGGACAAGAAGGGCCGTCCCCGCACTCGGGACTGCCGGCCTTTCCTGCTGGATCTGCAGATGCCCGCCGCGCCAGACAGCACCCAGCCGTGCAGCTTGTGGGCGGCGATCGATGCCTCCGGGCGCAGTCTGCGGCCCGAGCAGGTGCAGCACTGGATCGCTGAGCGCCTGGGCCAATCCCTGAGCCTGACAGCTCTGCGCCGCCAGGCTCTTGTGTTGAAGCCCGTGCTAAATTGCATCTAAGGCGAATAGCTCGTGAACTCCGACGTTTTCCTCGGAAGCCACAGCTGCCGGTAGCCAGATTCGCTGGTTTCACCGCCCCAGGGCACCCCTGCCCCAGTCTTCGCCCCACCGCTTTCAAGAAGTTCCATTCCTGAAAGCTGTTCCGCGGCAGTTGATGCGCGGCTGATTCAGAACAGCATTTTTCGCAGCAACGCCTCCCGGGCTGTCCGGTTTCCCCGGCAACCCGGTTGCTCCAGGCCCTTCCCCAGGCCGATCGATTTGACGGGCCGACGACAGCCCCACCGCATTGCATGACCCGGGATCGGCAGAGCCCCCAACCGGTTCCGCCCAGCCCAGATCTGGTCCAGCCAGATCCTGTCCATTGAGTTCTCCCCTGGCCGGGCCCGTCGGGCCCTATCCCCCTCCCCATGCCCCAGCAGATCGTCATTGCCGAGCAACTGCGAATCGCTGCAGTTCTCAACGACGAACGTGTTGATGAACTGGTGGTGGCCCAAGGCCGCTACCAGATCGGCGATGTCTATCTCGGCACGGTTGAAAACGTGCTGCCCGGGATCGATGCCGCCTTTGTGAACATCGGCGAAAGCGAGAAAAACGGCTTCATTCACGTCACCGATCTCGGCCCGTTGCGGCTGCGCAAGGGTGCCGCCGGCATCACCGAGTTGCTGGAGCCTCGCCAGAAGGTGCTGGTGCAGGTGATGAAGGAACCCACCGGCACCAAGGGTCCCCGCCTCACGGGCAATCTCGCCCTGCCGGGGCGTTTCCTGGTGCTCCAGCCCCAGGGCCAGGGTGTCAACATCTCCCGCCGGATTAACGGCGAAAACGAACGCAACCGCCTGCGGGCCCTCGGGGTGTTGATCAAGCCCCCTGGGGCGGGCCTGCTGATTCGCACCGAGGCCGAGGGCGTCAGCGAAGAGCTGCTGATCGACGACCTCGAAACCCTGCTGCGCCAGTGGGAGGCCATTCAGACCGCGGCTGAGAGTGCCAGTCCGCCGGTGCTGCTCAACCGCGATGAAGACTTTGTGCATCGCGTCCTGCGCGATCTCTACAGCCCTGAGCTGGTCCGCGTGGTGGTCGACACCCCGGAAGCGGTGGCCCGGGCCAACGCCTTCCTCGGCTCCGACCACACTTCGGTGCTGGTGGAGGCCCACGTCGAATCGGCGGAGATCCTGGAGCACTTCAAGGTCAACGCCGCCATCCGGGATGCCCTCAAGCCCCGGGTGGATCTGCCTTCCGGTGGCTACGTGATCATTGAGCCCACCGAGGCGCTCACCGTCATCGACGTCAACTCGGGCTCGTTCACCCGCTCGTCCAATTCCCGCGAGACGGTGCTCTGGACCAACTGTGAAGCGGCTGTGGAGATCGCCCGCCAGCTCAAGCTGCGCAATATCGGTGGCGTGGTGATCATCGACTTCATCGACATGGAGTCGCGGCGCGATCAGCTGCAGGTGCTGGAGCAT
>NZ_JAGQBE010000077.1 GCF_024345475.1 Cyanobium sp. T1B-Tous | reverse complement strand
ATCGAGCAGCGGCGGTAGCCGAAGGTCGGCGGAGCCGGTAACGACTCGAGAAAGAGGACGAGCGGCTCGCCGAGCTCAACAGCAAGCTCAATGCAATCTTGTTCAGCTCCGACACCAGCTCGACCCCTCCGAACGCAACGCCAGGCGAGTCCGAGATGTGATCTCGCTGCTGGAGGAGTACGGCGGAATGGCTTGAAGCCCCCATCCCTGCCGCGGCGCTCCGGCCAACTTCTCCATTGGTGCCGCACGAAAGTCGCGATAGGCTGAATGCTGTTGCCTCGCTCGCCATGGCTTCCGCGCTCCCTCTGCCCGCCGCCATCAAGCTCGTCGGTAGCAATGGTCAGATCTCGCTGGGCAAGCAGTACGCCGGCCGCCATGTTCTGGTCGAAGAGTCCGAGCCGGGCGTCTGGATCGTTCGCACCGCCACAGTGATTCCAGACAATGAGCGCTGGTTGCACGAACCCGCGGCCGCGGCAAGCCTGCAGGCTGCAATGGCCTGGTCCGATTGCCACCCACCAGCGGATGCCGATCTGGATGAAACTCTGAAGCGCCTCGACCGTGGCGAAGCCTGAAGGCCCCATCAGGCTGGATCTGAACAACCCGGTGTTTCAGGAGCAGTTGCTCATGCTGCAGAAGGCCGAGCGCCATGCGGCATTCGATACCCTCAACAAGATCCGCCAGCTCACATGGAATCAGCTCTATCGCGACCCGGGGATCAAGTGGGAGAAGGTCACCAGCATCAAGCCACCGGCTGGAATCGATGCCGTCTACTCGCTGCGGATCACCCGTTCACGCAGGGCAACGGCGCTTCGTGAGGGTGCGTACATGCGGCTCCTCACCATTGCTCCGGATCACGACGCGACGTACGGGAAGAAATGATCCTTGGCTGCTTGGCTCCAACAGCGCCAGGCTCGTGCTCCCCAGCGCATCTGGATCACCACGGTTCAGGAATCTGTACAGCCCGTACAGAGCGATGGACACTGCTCGCACAACCCATCCCACCGAGCCCCTGTCGCAGCCGCGGCGGCGGCTTTTTTTATGACTTTTCGCGCTCTCACTGCCCAGCTGTTACGGCTCGCGCCCTTGCCGCGCCGCCTGTTGCTGATCGCCGCCGATGCCCTGTTCATTCCCCTGGCGGTGTGGCTCAGTTTCTGGCTGCGCCTGGCCCATCCCTTCAACGCCAACTTCCTCCAGAGCCTCTGGATGCTGCCGGCCGCCCTGCTGATCGGCCTGCCGCTCTATGCGTTTACTGGTCAATACAAGGGCCTCACCCGCTACGTGGGCAGCCACGCCTTGTATCGCCTCGCAGGCCGCAATGGACTGCTGGTGTTGCTGCTAGCCCTCGTGGGCGTGATGCTGCGACTTCCATTGCCGCCCCGCAGCAGCTGGGTCCTGCTCTGGCTGCTGCTCACTGGCTTCACCGGGGCGGTGCGCTTTGCGCTGCGGGATCTGTTGGTGAGTCTGCAGAACAAGTCCCGCCACGCTCTCATCCGCGTGGCCGTGTATGGCGCCGGCGCCGCCGGTGTGCAGCTCGCTGCTGCCCTGCGCCATGCCGGCAGCCATGACGTGGAATTGTTCCTCGACGACGAACCCAGGCTCTGGCGCCGTGAGATCAACGGCATCCCTATCCAGCCGCCCCAGGTCCTGCGCGAGCGTCTCGATGAGGTGGATCAGGTGTTGCTGGCGATTCCCTCCCTGAGCCGCAGCCAGCGCCGCCGCATCGTGGACGATCTTCAACCCCTCGGCATCCCCGTGCTGCAGGTGCCATCGGTGGAGGAGATCACCAGCGGCCGCACCCGCATCGATGCCCTGCGCCCGGTCGCGATTGAAGAACTCCTCGGCCGCGACGCCGTGCCGCCCGATCCCCAGCTCCTCGGCCCGGGCATCGCCGGCCAGGTGGTGTTGGTGAGTGGTGCTGGTGGTTCGATCGGCGCCGAGCTCTGCCGCCAGATCCTGGCGCTCAGGCCCCGCCGCCTGGTGCTGCTCGAGCGCAGCGAACCCAGCCTCTACGCCATCGATCAGGAGCTGCGCCGCAGCCTCCCCGCTGATGTGGAGCTGGTGGCCGTGCTCGGCAGCGCCGCCGACGGCCAGCTGGCGAGCCGCGTTCTGCAGGAGCAGGCCGTGCAGGTGGTGTTCCACGCCGCCGCCTACAAGCACGTGCCCCTGGTGCAGGCCAATCCCCTCGCCGGCCTGGCCAACAACGTGCTCGGCACCCTGGTGCTGGCCCGCGCAGCTGCCCGCAGCGGTGTGGCCAGCTTTACGCTGATCTCCACTGATAAGGCCGTGCGCCCCACCAACGTGATGGGTGCTTCCAAGCGCGCGGCCGAGCTGGTGATTCAGGCCCTGGCCCAGGAGCTGGCGGCCGATCCGATCCGGCTGGCCATGGTGCGCTTCGGCAACGTGCTGGGCTCGTCGGGCTCGGTGGTGCCGCTGTTCCGCGAGCAGATCGCCAAGGGCGGGCCAATCACCCTTACCCACCCCGAGATCATCCGCTTTTTCATGACGATCCCGGAGGCCGCCCAGTTGGTGCTCCAGGCCGCCGTGCTCGCCCGCGGTGGTGACCTCTTCCTGCTCGACATGGGCGAGCCCGTGCGCATCCTCGATCTGGCCAAGCAGATGGTGCGCCTCAGCGGCCTGTCGCTGCGCGATGCCCAGCACCCCCAGGGCGACATTGAGATCGTCTGCACCGGCCTGCGCCCCGGCGAGAAGCTCTACGAAGAACTGCTGATTGACGCCGAAAGCGAACCCACCGCCCATCCGCTCATCTACCGCGCCACCGAACGATCCATCCCCCCCGAGCAGCTCTGGCCCCAGATCGAGGCGATGGAAGCCGCCATTCGGCGGCAGGACGCACCCGTCGCCCTCAACGTGTTGGCCGAGTTGGTGCCCGAGTGGCAGCGGGGTGAGGCTGGCGGCCGGTCCCAGGGCTGAAGGGTGTTGCTGGAGCGGATCAGCAGTCAACACTCTTTCTTTGCCTGTTTTATGCCTTTATACCCATACAGGGATGCGCTGCCTGTTCTGCGTGCCCTCGCTGGCGAGGTCCGCTGGCGCACTGGGGGCGAGGACGGCGGCTTGGCCTCACCTGACGCAGCTCTCGGGCCGGTTGGTTTCAGCCTGTGGCCTCGTGAGCGTCGCTGGCTGCTCAATTACAAGCGCGGTTCAATGGTTCAGTATTTGGGCAGCCCAAGAAGGTAAGGGGGTGTTGATGAATCTCCCCTCTACTTGCCTCGATCGTCATCACGGGCCGAAAAGGATCGTCGGCTGAGGAATTGTCGAACATCCTCACTTGATCGCACAACGGAATCGAAGCTTGCACCTGAGCCAGCATCTGTGGGATGCGCTGGAGCAGCTTTTCGGTGGGCACCTGATGCCCGCCCTCACGCACCCGGTGTGCAACCCATGCGGCATTGAGTTCAGCCTGCTCTAGGTGGATCACCACCATGATCACGGCCTAGCCAAGGGCTTTGGCGCGGGCGAGTAAATCAATCTTGGATGGGTGGGAGTACACCATTTCAAAGCAGAAGTTTGTACCACTTAGCAGCAGGCTGTTGCGCTGCTGCTCCGCCAACAGGGGATTGAAGCTCGTCTTGATGGCCCAGCCCGTGGCCGGGCCTGGGTCTAGACTGATCATGACCTCCGGGGCTGGAGAGGATGCGCGCCAAGTTGTTCCGCAATGGACGCAGTCAGGCTGTGCGTCTGCCGGCCAGTTGCCGGTTTGAGGGCACAGAGGTCGATGTCGATCGCGATCCTGAGACGGGCATCGTCACCTTGCGTCCACTTCGCTCCAGCCCGTTGGACTGGTTGCGGCAGCGGGCTGCTCTGCTCGATAGGGATCCCCAGGCCGCGGAAGGCTTCGCTGCCCTGGCAGAGCGTGACGCCACACCTGGGCCTGCACAGGAGCGTGACTGGCCATGAAGCAACGCTTCATGCTCGACACCAACGCTGTGCGCCTGTTGCTGGAGCGCCGCTCCCCCCAGCTTGATCAATGGTTTGTAGAGGAACGCTGCAGCCTCTCGGCCATCGTTGCGGCAGAGATCCGCTTTGGCCTGGCGCGTCGCAGGTTGCCTGAAGCCCGTGCTGCGCTGGTTCGTGATCTGCTTGAGGTGCTCCCCGTAGAGGCCTTTGATGAGCAGGTGGCCAAAATCTATGGCCAGTTGCGGGCAGATCTCCAGCGCCTTGGCAGCACCTTGGCGGCGATGGATCTGCTGATTGCGTCCCAAGCCCTGGCCCTGGAACGCACCCTGGTCACTCACGATCAGGTGTTTGCCAACGTGCCCGGCTTGTTGTGTTGTTCGGCTTGTTGAGATAGTCGCTCCTGTTTCAGGGCTGTGACGGCAACGGCACCCGATTCCACAGAGCCTGGCCAGCGCGTTGGATGTGGTCCCTCAGCCCTTCGTGGGTGATCAGGTGATCCAGTTGCAGATCGATCCGCCAGGGCAGCAGCAGGTCATCCAGCTGGGCCCCCAGCTCCAGCAGCTCAGCAAGGCCCATCTCCGGCGCGACTAAGCAGAGATCCACATCCGAGCCACTGCGCTGACGACCCAGCGCGCGCGATCCGTAGAGCACCACCCGCTCCACCCGGGGATGGGCGCTGATGGCCATCAGCAACTGCTCGCTGGCTTCATTCGGCAGGCCTGGGATGGTCATCGCTGCGTCGCGCGCACTTGCATGCTGAACTGCAGCTCCAGCAGCGCCGGTGCATAGCGCTCCACGATCAACTCCGCAATGTCCTTGGCGAGAGCCGGGTTGTAGGTATGGCTGGTGAGGTTGCGGCTGCGGATCATCGCCATCCAGGTGGCTTCGCTGCCGGGGCTCAGCAGCTCCCGCACCACCGCTTCACGCACGGCGTCACGGGAGCCACTCACGCCGCTCACCCCTTGATCGGAGAGGAAGTCCTTCAGCAGCAGCCAGCTGAGTTCGTGGCTGAATTCAAAGGCCTGGATCAGCCCCTGCTCCTCCAGTTCACTGAGGGGGCGCTCGCGGGCCGTGGCCACAGCCCGCTGCAGAGCTGCAAGGGCGCGTCCGTAATTCTCAAGCCGCTGCAACCAGCGCACATCTGCATCAGCCATGGCTGCGGTCTGGGCGTTTGGTGAGGGCCGGGTGTGAATGTGAACCCGGCACCCTTGGGCTCCATCCTGCAATGCCGCTGGCGGTGTCCGCACACCTAGCCCGGGTCAAATAGCCGCTTGCCGTCGGCCCGTTTTTGGTTGTATCGCCGGGCTTCGCGGCGGGTGTATTCGCTCACCGTGGGGTTGGCCCCCACCGGATCCACATGGGCCACCTGCTCCCACAGGTCCCGCGGCGCCCAGCGCACCGTGTGCTCCACCCGGTCGTGCTTGATCACATGGCACCAGCGGCTGGTGCCGCAGGCCGGGCAGAACAGCTCCTCCAGCCACTCGTTGCTGAGCACCAGCACCGGGTAGGCCTGGATCACCAGCTTGGCGGTCTTGTCGGGCATGCCCCGGGCCTTGAGCTGCTCCGGCGTGAGCAGGTGCAGGAAGTACTTCTGCCCGTTGCCCTCGATCCGCTGCTCGGGATGGGCGGGGCAACACAGCTGGCGGCGTTGGGGCCGGCGGGAGCGGCGGGGGCTGGCGCTCAAGGGACAGCATTGGCTCAATTCAACGTAGCGCGGATGCGCGTTTGCGGCCGCGAGCTCCTATCCAAGGTGTCAGACCTGGAGGATCGCCTTCGGGTGCTCGATGCCCTGTACATCCCCACCCGCTACCCCGATAGCCCCGGCCAAGACGCCCTCAGCCATGCCCGTGCGCTCGTTGACGCAATCTGTGCTGCGTTGGCCCCAGCCTGAGCAGGTGTTGCACGAGGTGCGCGCCTGGGCCGATGAGCAGCGCCGTCTGCGGCCGAGCCTGCGGCGGATTGGTGTGTTCGGCAGCTATGGCCGGGGCACCGCTTCGGTGGGCAGTGATTTGGATCTGCTGCTGATCGATGAAGCCGCCGATGGTCCCCAGCACCAGCGCCTCTGCTCCTGGCCGCTGGAGCGTCTGCCGCTCAGCTGTGATGCCTTGGTGCTCACTCCCGCCGAACTGCAGGCGTTGCTCTCAGATGGCAGCCGCATGGGCCAGGAACTGCAGCGCGATCTGCGCTGGCTTGACTGATGCCTTGAGCGTCTGACATGGCCGCCAACCCTGTGAATGTTCTTGATTAGGATTTGGTAATTCACCCTTGCGGGTCTTGCTCGTGCGCAGCACCATCACCGCCCGCGGGCAAACCGTGATCCCGGCTCCCATCAGGGCGCGCTTTGCCCTCGGCCCATCCCAGCGCCTCGAATGGATCGTCGAGGACGATGGCTGCATCCGGGTTGTGCCCGTGGACCCCTCACCAGTGAAAGCCTTTCGCGGCATGGGAAGCCGTGGCGGCTCCACCCAGCGCCTGCTGGCTGATCGCGAAGCTGAGCGGCAGGCCGAGCCTGCGGCAGGACTCTGATGGCATCGCTGCTCCTGCTCGACACCTCAGCGCTGCTCACCCTGCGCGACGACGAACCGGGGGCTGAGCAGGTCGAACAAGCATTGGAGCAACCTGAGCGCTGTTGTGCCTGCTTTCTCACCCGCATGGAGGTGCTCTACCGGGTTTGGAAAGACGAAAATGAGCGCGCTGGTCGGCTGGCCTATGAGCAACTCAAAGCCCTGCCCCTGAACTGGGTGGAGCCTTCCGAACCACTGCTGGTGCAAGCCGCCAGCATCAAGGCCCGCCATTCCTTGTCGCTGGCAGATGCCTGGATCGCTGCGGCCGCGCAACAGGTTGGCGCCGCCCTTCTCCACAAAGATCCCGAGTTTCGTGCCATCGCCGATCTCCCTCAGGTGTGGCTCGGCTGAAGCCTTGAGCGGCTGACCCTGGCGCGACTCAGCACCTAGCCCGGGTCGTACACCCGCTTGCCGTCGGCCCGTTTGGGACTGTGGCGCCGGGCTTCGCGGCGCCCAGCGCAACGTGTGCTCCACCCAGTTGTGCTTGATCACGTGGCACCAGCACCGGGTAGGCCTGAATCACCAGCTTGGTTGCTCCGGTGTCAGCAGGTGCAGGAAGTACTTCTGCCCGTTGGGGCCGGCGGGGGGTGTCGCTCAAGGGAGAGCTTTGACTAATTTCAACGTAACGCTGCCGGGGCGAGATCCTGCGGCTCGCAACGGCTCCAGGCGGTGCGGGCCGCCGCCGTGGCCGCCACACCGAGTTTGGTGAGGGCCTGGCGTGCCTCGTTCTGGCGGGCCATCAGCTCCTGGCGCCGGGCCTCCTGCCCAGCTACCCAGCGGCGCCGCTCGGCCCCATCGGCCTCTCGCCAGCGCGCCAGGGCCTGGGCATAACGCTCCTGCTCCAGCTCCTGGTCCTCGCGGGTGAAACGGGCCAGCACCGCCGGATCAGGCGCCGCCGGCTGGGGCAATGGCGCGTAGCGCTGCTGGCTCAGCTGGCTGAGGGCGGCGACGCTGCGATCGTGCTCCTGCACAAGCTTCTGCACCGCCGGTTGTTGCTGGCGGCAGCGGCTCACCAGGCCATCCAGCTGCCGTTGCCGTTGGGTGGCGGCGGCCTGCTCGCGCGCCGCCTGTTCCCGCCGTTGCCGCTCTGCGCCGTTGCAACCCACCAGCAGCACCGCCAGCAGGGCGGCCAGAAGGACTGGGCTGGGTGGGCGCTGGTGGCGCATGGCAGGGGCCTCAGGCGGCCTGGCGGGTGGGCGCTTCAGCTGGCGGCAGAAACTGCCACAGGCGCCGGTAGGCCTCCAACTCCTGATCGCCCCAGCCGTCGAGCTGGGGGTTGGTGATCTGGATCGCCTGGTAGAGCTCCTGCCGCGTGCTGGGCAGGGCTTTGAGGCGAAGGATGGAGAGGGCCTCCGTCCGCTGCATGGGTGGTCTGGAACTCCCTCCAACCAACCGGATCGGACTGGCCCTGTCAAGCCACGCTTTTAGGCGACGCAGCCAAGCCACTCAGCCCAGGCAGCAGCAGGGCTGGCGGCAGAGTTGGTCGGCCACATGCTGCCGGTCTTGGGTGGGCTCCATCCAGGTGCTCCACACCTCCCCGCCGTGGCGGGCCTCCAGCTGCATCCGCGAGCCGTGCAGGGCCAGCTGGAAGGTGAAGCCCCTGAGCCCCGGCAGTTCAAAGCCCTGGGTGCTGCCTCGAGTGGGGTGGGTCATGGCGTGCTTCTGGGCGATTACCCCTGCTCTAACGCCGGTGTCTATCCCGGCGGATGAGAGCCGGCTGAGAATCCCGCTAGGGCTCGGCTGGCCGTGGGCTGAACAAGGGTCCGTGATGGCTTTCCGTACTCGCCGTTTGGATTCCGTACAGCCTGTACAGAATTCAGCACACATCTGCTTGGTCTCTGTCCTAGGCCCTGAGCTGCTGGGCCGCCCGCATCAGTTCGGCCTCGGTGGCGGCGTACACCGCCTCGGCTTCCGCCGCGCTGCGGCCGATGCAGGTCATGCCGAGTTTGCCGTATTCCGACAGGCAGCCCAGCAGGTGAAACACGCTGCCGTGCAACTGGGCCGGGTCGAAGTGCAGACCCGCCTCCGCCACGATGTCGATCAGGTCCACCGGCAGCAGCCCGCGCAGGTGGGGGGCGGTGAGGTTGTCGGTGGCCTTGTAGTGCAGGGCCTGGCCGCTGGGGGCGTGGTACAGCCCGCTGGCCGGATCCAACCGGCCGCCGGTGATCGCACTGAGGGCCATGTAGGGGTGGGTGGTGCCCCCCTGGCGCAGGTTCACCTCGATCGCCTGCAGGTCCCAGCGGTCGCCAAAGCGCCGGGCGATGAAATCCACCGCGTAGCGCTCCAGCGCCCCCTCCGCCGCCAGCGCCTCGCCCACCGCCTGGCCGTAGCCCATCAGCTCGGACCGGTAGTCCGCGGCCGACGGAAAGCTGCAGCCCAGGTAGGTCTGGCCGCTGGCGCCGCCGAGCACCTGCTCATGGCTGGAGAGCACCTCCACCTGGCCGGGCTGGCCGCCGGTCCCGGGATGGATGGTGCCCTGCACGCTGGGGGAGCGCAGGTCGTCGCCCCCTTCCAGCCAGGCCTCCACCAGGGCCCCCTGCACCGCCAGCTGCTCCTTCCAGCTGGGGGAGGGCATCGGCAGGGCCTCCAGGGCCTGGCGCAACCGCTGCCGCCGTTCGGCGCCACTCACCTCCGCCAGTTGCAGCGGCTCCAGCGGCAGGGGGGCATTGCCCTCGCCGCTGAAGCCCTCATTGAGCTTCACCACGCACTGGCGCAACGTGGGGTGGGCCTCCCACAGCTCGGCCGCCGCTTCGGTGAGGTCGTCGAGGTTGTGGGTGAGGGCCGAACCGGGGGGATGGGGCACGTCGCAGCGGGCGAACAGCTCCCGGCTGCCGGCCTTGCTGCCCCAGTAGCCCAGGGCCGGATCGGTGCCCAGCAGCGGCACCTGCAGCCGCTCCGAGAGCTGGCGTTCCAGGTCGCTCACCACAAAGCAGTTGATGAAGCTGCGCCCCGGCCGCAGCAGCTCGGCGATCCGAGTCAGCAGGGCCGGCCGCTCCAGCAGCTTGGCGGTGAGGGGCCGGTTGGAGGCGTCGTCGGTGTCGACCAGGTGCAGCCGCCGCCGCGCGTGGGAGGTGGGCACCCCCGGCAGCAGCTCCAGCACCG